>CANRXB010000022.1 GCA_947643715.1 uncultured bacterium | reverse complement strand
TGTGGCCGGTGGTGTGATTTTTGGCCCTGGGGGTGCGGGGGGCTTATTGGGGGGGGGGGTTTTGTTTTTTTTTTCTCTTTTATTTGGGTTTTTTGGGGGGGGGGGGGGGGGGGGCACCCCGCCGCGCTTCTAAAAGAAAGAGAGCGTGTGAGGCTATGGCCGAGATGACCCCCATGATGAAGCAGTATTGGAAGGTGAAGGAGTCCCACCCGGACTGCCTGCTGTTCTTCCGGCTGGGCGATTTTTATGAGATGTTCCATGACGACGCCAAGCTGGGCGCTCAGGAGCTGGGGCTCACCCTCACCTCCCGGGACCGGAGCAAGTCGGAGGACGAGCGCACGCCCATGTGCGGCGTGCCCTATCACTCCGCGCAGAGCTATATCGCCCGGCTGATCAAGCGGGGGTACAAGGTGGCCGTGTGCGAGCAGCTCGAGGATCCCGCGTCCGCCAAGGGGCTGGTGGACCGGGACGTGATCCGCATCGTGACACCCGGCACCGCCATGGCGGACGAGATGCTGGACGAGAGCCGGAACAACTACATCATAGCCATCCATCAGGACGATACGGGGGCCGCGCTGGCCCGGTGCGACCTGTCCACCGGCCAGTTCACCGCGGCGCCTTTCCGGGGGAAGGACCGTCTTTCCCACCTGATCAACGCGCTGTCCGCCTGTCCGCCCAGCGAGGCGATCTTGTCCGACGGCGCGGCGGGAGAGGGGGAGCTCGTCGAGTTCCTGCGGGAGCGGCTGGGCTGTCTATGCCAGCCCGCCGGGGAGGCCCGGTTCCGCCCGGCCCAGGCCGGGGAGGCGCTGGCCGCGTGCGGGCTGCGCGGCGCGGACGAGCCCTTCCCGGAGGAGGACGGCCCACGGCTGTGCCTACAGGCGGCGGGGGCGCTGGCGGCGTACCTGACGGAGACGCAAAAGACCGACCTGAGCCATCTCGGCCCGCTGACCATCGACGAGGAGATGAGCCAGGAATACATGGAACTGGACCTCACCGCCCGGCGCACGCTGGAGCTCACCGAGACCTTCCGGGGGAAGGAGAAGCGCGGCTCGCTGCTGTGGGTGCTGGACAAGACCAGGACGCCCATGGGCCACCGGCTCATCCGCGCCTGGCTGGAGCAGCCCCTGCGCTCTCCCGCCGCGATCGCGCGGCGGCAGGACGCGGTGGAGGAGCTGGCCCGGGACGGCGTGGCCCGGGAAGAGCTCTCCCTGACCCTGCGGCGCATCCCCGACCTGGAGCGGCTGATCGGCAAGGTGGTGTACGGCAGCGCCAACGCCCGCGACATGCTGGCCTTGGCCGACGGGCTGTCGGTACTGCCGCAACTGGCACAGCAGGCCCATGAGCTGGCAGGCCGTGCCCTGGCTTCCATCGTCCAGGGGCTGGACGGCCTGGAAGAGCTCCAGCAGACCCTGCACCGCGCCATCCGGGAGGACGATGAGAAGCACCGCCTGCCCTTCACCATCCGAGAGGGGGACTTCATCCGCCCCGGCTATGACGAAGAGGTGGACCGTCTGCGCGATATCCTGGCGCATGGGACGGACATGGTGGCCGCGCTGGAGGGGCGGGAAAAGGAGCGCACCGGCATCAAGAGCCTGAAGGTGCGCTTCAACAAGGTGTTCGGCTATTATATCGAGGTGTCCAAGAGCTATTACAGCATGGTGCCGGAGGATTATGTCCGCAAGCAGACCCTGGTGAACTGCGAACGGTTCATCACCCAGGAGCTCAAGGACCTGGAGCACGAGATCCTGTCGGCGCAGACCCGGGTCACCGCTCTGGAATACCAGCTCTTCTGCAAGCTGCGGGAGACCGCCTCCGGCCAGGTGCGCCAGGTGCAGCAGGCCGCGGCCTGCGTGGGCCGGCTGGACGTGCTGGTCTCGTTCGCCGCGTCGGCGGTGGACAACGGCTATTGCCGCCCGGAGGTGGATGCCAGCGGCGTGATCGACATACGGGAGGGCCGTCACCCGGTGGTGGAGCGGATGCTGAAGGACGCCCTGTTCGTGCCCAACGACACCCATATGGACACGGGCGCGGACCGCCTGTCCATCATCACGGGACCCAACATGGCCGGTAAATCCACCTACATGCGCCAGGTGGCCCTCATCGTACTCATGGCCCAGATGGGCTCCTTCGTCCCTGCCCGTTCGGCCCGCATCGGGGTGGTGGACCGGGTGTTCACCCGCATCGGGGCCTCCGACGACCTGTCGGCAGGCCAGTCCACCTTCATGGTGGAGATGGTGGAGGTGGCCCAGATGCTGAAGAACGCCACCTCGCGCTCCCTGCTCGTCCTGGACGAGATCGGCCGGGGCACCTCCACCTACGACGGCATGTCCATCGCCCGGGCGGTGCTGGAGTACTGCGCGGACAGGAAACGGTTGGGGGCCAAGACGCTGTTCGCCACCCATTATCACGAGCTCACCGAAGTGGAGCACACCATCGAGGGGGTGCGCAACTACCACATCGCGGTGAAAAAGCGGGGGGAGGGCATCGTGTTCCTGCGCAAGATCGTCCCCGGCGGTGCGGACCAGAGCTACGGCGTGGAGGTGGCCCGGCTGGCCGGAGTGCCGGGGCGGGTGGTGGAGCGCGCCCGGGAGATCCTGGAGGAGCTGGAGGCCCACGGGATGCCCGCGCCTCTTCCTCCGGCTGGCGCCCGCCCGCCGGAGGACGGACAGGTGTCCTTGGACGACATGGCCGGAGCGGCAGTGCTGGACGCGCTGCGCGCCGCTTCGCTGGAGACGATGACGCTCATCGAGGCCATGAACCTGCTCCACAAGCTGAAGAGCCAGTTGTGACCGTCGGCATGAAAAAGAAAAGTACTGCTCAGGAAGTCTCCCTGAGCAGTACTTTTTTCATCCTCACGCCAGTGTCCGGCTCAATAATACATGCCGGACAGATAGTTGAGCTGGCTGATCGCGGCTTCCCTTTGATCGTAGGTCAGATCAGGGTCGCACTTGATCGTCTCGATGTCCCGGTCGGATATGGTCCCAGAGCGGTAGCTCTCACAGTGGCTGCGGACGTATTCGTCTGGATCGAAATAGCACATGACGTTCGACCTTCCTTTCATCTTTGGTCCGTTCTCCTGTCGATCTCTTCCTACCACATCATGGTAACACGATCTTCGTGCTGTGTCAATGGTACAGGTCCGCCGCGATGGATGCCCCTGCCGGCGAGGGCTTGGTCCGCATCCCTTTGCCTGCCAGGATCTTTTCTCCGACCGTATCTCATGGGCGAAGATCGGCCGTCCGGCGCAAAAAGAGGTACTGCCCGGGAGCGTTCCCGAGCAGTACCGTCTTTTTCGGTCCAAGTGAGCGCACGATGCGGCCGGTCCTCAGACCTCTGTGGGCGTCTCGCTCGATCCGCCGAAAGCCTTTACGGCCCTGGCGTCCTTCGCCTGCCGTTCCTCGATGGCTTCCTTCAAGATCATGTCCTTCACCTTCATCAAGCGGGTCGTGGTAGAGCGGTCGTTCTCGTCCAGCTTCATGGTGATATACCGGATGTTCTCCTGGGTCTGGGGGATGACCACATATTCCAGGGCGTTCACCCGGCGGCGGGTCTTTTCGATCTCCTCCGCCATGAGCTGAGCGGCCTTTTCCGTCTGGGCCAGCTTCAGCATGGACTGGAACACCTCGCCCAGAGCGGCCACCGCCCCGTCCAGCTCGCCCGAGGTGGCGGCGAAGCCGTAGGGGAAGATGTCGCCGGTGTCGTCGGTGCGGGTCTGGTAGTGATAGACGGGCACGTTGACGCTCATGATGTTTTGGAACGTCATGGTGAGCTCCACGCTCTGCTTGGGGTACATCAGCGCCTGCTCCATGGCCTGGGCGCTCATCAGTGCGGAGGCCACGGTGAAGGAGCTGTGCACCCGCATGAGCTCCGCCTCCACCTGGGAACGCAGGGAGCGCAGCTCCCGCACGGTGTCCAGGAACTGCTTCATCAGCTCGTCCCGTTTGTCCTTGAGCAGCTTATGGCCCCGCTGGGCGGTCTTGAGCTTGCCCTTGAGCCGGGTGAGCTCCATCCGGGTGGGGTTGACCACGGTGTTTGCCATGTCTCGCCCCTCCTTACTGGTCTTTCTTGGGCAGATACTTTTCGATGAACTCCTGCTTGATACGTTTCAACTCGGCAGTGGGCAGGATGCTCAGCAGCTCCCAGCCCAGGTCCAGCGTCTCCTCGATGGAGCGGTTCTCCTCATAGCCCTGGTTGACATAGCGTTTTTCGAACTCGTCGGCGAACTTGGCGTACAGCAGGTCCGTGGGGGTCAGCGCCGCTTCGCCCAGGATGGACATCAGCTCCTTGTTGTCCTTACCGGTGGAGTAAGCGGCGAAGAGCTGGTTCATGGTGTTGGCATGGTCCTCCCGGGTCTTGCCTACGCCGATGCCCTTGTCCTTCAGACGGGACAGGGAGGGCAGCACGTCCACCGGGGGATTGATGCCCTGACGGTACAGGGACCGGGACAGGATGATCTGGCCCTCGGTGATATACCCGGTCAGGTCGGGGATGGGGTGGGTCTTGTCGTCCTCGGGCATGGTGAGGATGGGGATCATGGTGATGGACCCCGCCTTACCGAGCTGACGCCCGGCCCGCTCATAGATGGTGGCCAGGTTGGTGTACAGGTAGCCGGGGAAGCCGCGGCGGCCCGGGACCTCCTTCTTGGCGGCGGACACTTCGCGCAGGGCCTCGGCATAGTTGGTGATGTCGGTGAGGATGACCAGCACGTGCATGTCTTTCTCAAAGGCCAGGTACTCCGCCGCCGTAAGCGCCATGCGCGGGGTGGCGATACGCTCGACGGCCGGGTCGTCGGCCAGGTTGGTGAACAGCACGGTGCGGTCGATGGCGCCGGTGCGCTTGAACTCCTGCACGAAGAACTCGGACTCTTCGAAGGTGATGCCGATGGCGGCGAACACCACGGCGAAGTTGGCGCTCTCGTCCCCCAGCACCTTTGCCTGGCGGGCGATCTGAGCGGCCAGGTTGGCGTGGGGCAGGCCGGAACCGGAGAAGATGGGCAGCTTCTGCCCGCGCACCAGGGTGTTCAGGCCGTCGATGGTGGAGATGCCCGTCTGGATGAATTCGTTGGGATAGTCCCGGGCGGCGGGGTTCATGGGCAGGCCGTTGATGTCCCGGTATTCTTCGGCCAGGATGGCGGGGCCGCCGTCGATGGGCACGCCCATGCCGTTGAACACCCGGCCCAGCATGTCGCCGGATACGCCGAGCTGGAGGGGATGGCCCAGGAAACGGACCTTGGACTGGGCCAGGTTGATGCCCGCGGCGGACTCGAAGAGCTGGACCACGGCGGTGTCGCCGTTGACCTCCAGCACCTGGCCGCGGCGGATGCTGCCGTCGGGCAGCTCGACCTCGGCCAGCTCATCATAGGTGACGTTCTCCACCATCTTGACCATCATCAGCGGGGACGCGATCTCCTGGATGGTCTTATACTCTCGGATCACAGCTCCTCACCTGCCTTTCTGACGACCTCGTCGATCTCCTTCTCCATAGAGGCGGAGATATCGGCATACACCTGGACGTACTCGTCGGCGGGGACGCTCTTGGCGCGGCCGATGCGCTCGCGGGCGGGGATGACGAACAGGTCGGCCACAGGGGCGTCCTTGGCGATAGCGGCCCGGCACAGCTTGTCATAATCCAGGATCATGGCCAGCAGCTTCTTCTGCCTGTCGTAAGTGGAGAAGGAGTCGATGTCCACGAAGGAGTTCTGCTGGAGGAAGTCCTCGCGCACCATACGGGCGGTCTCCAGGGTGAGCTGATCGGCGGGGGACAGGGAGTCCTTGCCGACGAGCTGCACGATCTCGTTCAGGCTGGCCTCCTGCTGGAGCACGCTCATGGCCTGCTCCCGGTCCTGGAGGAACTCCTTACCCAAGTTCTCGTCGAACCAGGGCTTCAGGGAGTCCAGGTACAGGGAGTGGGAGGTGAGCCAGTTGATGGCGGGGAAGTGGCGCTTGTAGGCCAGGGACGCGTCCAGGGCCCAGAACACCTTGACGATACGCATGGTGCCCTGAGAGACGGGCTCGGCCAGGTCGCCGCCCGGAGGGGAGACCGCGCCCACGGCGGTGAGGGAGCCCCGGCGGTCCTCTTCAGAGCCCAGGCAGGACACGCTGCCGGCCCGCTCATAGAACTGGGCCAGACGGGAGGCAAGGTAGGCGGGATAGCCTTCCTCGCCGGGCATCTCCTCCAGACGGCCGGACATCTCGCGCAGGGCCTCGGCCCAGCGGGAGGTGGAGTCGGCGATGACGGCCACGTCGTAGCCCATGTCCCGGAAGTACTCGGCGATGGTGATGCCGGTGTAGATGGACGCCTCACGGGCGGCCACGGGCATGTCGGAGGTGTTGGCGATGAGCACCGTCCGCTTCATCAGCGTCTCGCCGGTACGGGGGTCCACCAGCTCGGGGAACTCCCGGAGCACGTCGGTCATCTCGTTGCCGCGCTCGCCGCAGCCGATATACACCACGATGTCCACGTCCGACCACTTGGCCAGGGCGTGCTGCATCACGGTCTTGCCGGAGCCGAAGGGGCCGGGGATGGCGGCGGTGCCGCCCTTGGCCACGGGGAAGAAGGTGTCCACGATGCGCTGCCCAGAGGACAGGGGCTTGATGGGGGGATACTTGTGCTTGTAGGGACGGCCCACACGCACGGGCCAGCGCTGGCTCATGGACAGCTCCACCTCGGTGCCGTCCTCGCGGGTCAGCACGGCCACCGTCTGCTTGACGTTGTACTTCCCGGCGCTCACCACGCTCTTGAGCGTTCCCTTCAGGTTCGGGGGGACCATGACTTTGTGGAGCACCACCGGCGTCTCCGGGACGGTGCCCAGGATATCGCCGCCCACCACCTTGTCGCCCGCCTTGACCACGGGAGTGAACTCCCACAGCTTCTCGGGGTCGATGGGGGGGACCTCCACGCCGCGGGGGAGGTTGTTGCCCTGGACCTTCTTCATGATCTCCTCCAGCGGGCGCTGGATGCCGTCATAGATGTTCTCGATCATGCCGGGGCCCAGCTCCACGCTCATGGGGGAGCCGGTGGTCACCACTTCGGTGCCCGGGCCCAGGCCGGAGGTCTCCTCATAGACCTGGATGGAGGCGGAGTCGCCGTTCATGGTGAGGATCTCACCGATGAGGCGCTCGGGACCCACGCGGACCACGTCGGACATGTTCGCGTCCGCCATGCCGGTGGCCACCACCAGGGGGCCGGAGACCTTAACTACTTTTCCCATAGGCTTTTCATACCTTCTTTCTTGAGGTCATCGTTCAAACTCATACGCCGCCGCGCTCACAGGAGGACCGTGGCGATCGCGCCGCCGATACCGGCCAGCACGAACATCGCTCCGCCGAATCTGGCGGACAGGAGGAAAGCGTCGGACGGACCGCTGCCGCCCTCGTGCTTCCAGCTCTGCGTCAGCTCGTAAAAGGAGCGCGGCTTGAAAAGCATCATGATACCGATCGCGATCAGTATGACACTGAGGATGGCATACATCTCGGCGAGCCCCTCACAGGATGTCCGCGCCGACGGCACGCTCCACGGATCTCTTGATGTTGGCCATGCCCAGGCCCAAGCTGCCCTCCTTGCCGGGGATGAGGATGATGGCGGGGGTGAGCTCGTCCTTGTACCGGGCGATGTCCGCCTCCATCTGGGCGGCGAACTGCTCGGTGAGATAGACCACCGCGAAGTCCTCACGGGCGATGCGGTGCAGGGCGGAACGGGCCTGCTCCACGCTCTCCACGGGGAAGACGGTCAGTCCCAAGGCCTTGAAGCCCATGACGCTGTCCTTGTCGCCCAACACGGCGATCTGATAGCTGTTTGCCATATGCCTCCCCCTTTCTCAGCAGTAGGCCCGGCGCAGGCGCTGCCGGATGGTGGCGCCGTCCAGCCCGGCCATGCGTCCGGCGAGGATGATGCGGACAGCGGTGGCCTCCGCCTCCCGGGCGTAGAGATAGGCCACCACGGGCTGCTCCCCGAAGGGGATCGCCTTGGCTTTGTCCAGGTAGTCCATGACCGCGTCGTCGCACAGGCGCTCGAACCCGGTGAGCGGGCCCCCATTGGGCACGGCCAGCTCCGCGCCCGCCTCAGCGGCGGCGGCCAGGCCGGTGTCTCGGAACAGGTGGGCCAGCTCGCTGCCCTGGGCCACGCAGATGTCGCCGGGGGGCACGCTGCCCCCAGCCACCAGCACTTGGCGCAGGAAGTCCGGGCCCTTGCCCAGCCGCGCGGCACGCACGGCGGCGCGCAGGTTGGCCCCGTCGATCAGGGCCGTCACATAGCCCGCCAGGAACCGGCTGCCCGAGCACTGGGCGAGCGCGGCGAGCTCCTGGAAGTAGGCTCGGTCCAGGATGAGGTCCGCCTGCTGCGGATCGCCGGAAGAGCCCAGCACCTCCCGGGCCAGGCCGATCGCCTCCCGGAACGTTCCGGCGTATGCGCTCAGGTCCTCCCGGCGGTAGTCCTCGGCCAGCGTGGCGGGGTCGTACCGGCCCCCGCCCAGCAGCAGCCGGTCCTGATCCGCTCCCAGCGACTCGGCCTTGACCAAGGTCTTGGCGTTGTGGTAATCGTACTTGCAGCGGAACACGTCGATCAGCGCGCGGTCGTCCACCGCCTCGCCCATGTCCTGGAACAGCGCGGCCTGGGCCTGGGCCAGCATGGCCTCCAGAGAGGAGGGCGTGACGTCCCCCAGGTCCGGGTAGCCGCATTCGGACAGGATCTTGGCCGCGTCGTTCACGTCCTTGGCGTCGATCATCCGCTCCATCCGCTCCGCCGTGAGCAGGCGGGTCTCCATGACCCGGATGCGGGCGGAGATGGACAGGAAATCGTTTTCCTTCAGTTTTTTCATTTTCGACAAGGTCCTTCCCCCTTTCATGGCGATCTGAAAGGGGCCGGTCAGCCGAACAGCACCTTGGCCACCTCGCCCGACAGCGCGCCGCGCTGGAGCCGGATGAGGGTGTCGAAGGTGCAGTTGACCTCCACCGCGCCGTCGCTGAGGATGAACCCGCCGTCCATGGGCCGGGTCTCTTCCGACAGGGTGAGCATGGCGGTGCCGCTGAGCACGGCGGAGGCGCCGGTGATCACCTTGTTCAGCATGGCCTTGGTCTTGGAGGTCGAGGCGTCCGGCACCCTGGGGGCCACGGCCCCGGCGAGCTTCTCGTTGGCCGCCATCACCACCGCCTTGCCCACCTGGGCCCGGTCGGGGGCGGAGAAGATCAGCTTTTCCCGCCCGGTGGTGGAAGCCTTCACGGCCAGATCCGCCAGCAGGGCCACATACTGTTCCCGGGGGAGCTCCAGCAGCTTCTTGTGCGCCAGCCGGAACGCCTCTTCGATCACGTCCTGCTTGGCGGCGAGCACCGCCTTGCGGCACTCCATCTGGGCCATGGAGCCCAGGTGGCGCGCCCGGTCCTCCGCTGCGCGGCGGCCCTGGGCGAGCACTTCGTCCGCCGCGGCCTTCGCGTCGGCCTGGGCCTTGGCGGCGATGTCCGCAGCCTGGGCGCGGGCCTGGGCCAAGACAGCGTCGTTCTCCGCCCTGCCGTCCTCCTCGATGCGTGCGGTGATCTTTTCAATACCGTTCATTTATTTGGCTTACCGCCTTTCTGAATCAAATCGTGACCCATCACAGGGCGTTCATCAGCAGGAGGATGGTGCCCACCAGGGACAGGATGGCGTAGAACTCCACGATACCGCACATGATGACGCCCTTCATATAATCGTCGGGCTTCTTGGCCACGATGTTGATGGAGGCGGCGGCCACGCGGCCCTGAGCGATGGCGGAGAGCAGGCCGCCCAGCATGATGGGCACGCAGGCGAACAGCACGGCCAGGCCGTCGGCCACGGAGAGGGTCGCGGGATTACCGGAGAAGAAGCCCAGGGTGAACAGGCCGAAGAAGCCGGCGGCCAGGCCGTAGAGGCCCTGGGTGCCGGGGAGGGCCTGCAGGATCATGCACTTGGTGAAGTGCTCGGGGGTCACGGAGAGCACGCCGGTGGCGGCTTCGCCCACCATGCCGGTGCCCTTGGCGGAACCGATACAGCACAGGCCGACCGCCAGAGCGAAGCCGATGAAGGCCAGGGCCTGACCGCCCATCATTTCAAAAAAAGCAACCATTTTACATTTCCTCCTTCAAGATGTCTACATATTTCGTTTCTACTGCCAGAGGACGGAAAGGCTTGCCCCCGTCCTGATAGAAGCGCCCGAAGAACTCCAGGCACTGCAGGCGCATGGTGTGGACGTAGCAGCCCAGCAGATTGAGTACCAGGCACAGAGCGTTGCCGATGATGGCCACGACGATGAAGGGGACCAGCCCGAACACCGCGCCCAGGGTATTGAACACCGAGGCGATGATGCTGCCCGCCATCATCAGGGCCATGAGACGCAGGTAGGACAGGATGTCGCTGAAGTAACCGGAGATACCGTTGTAGATGTCGCCGAAGAAGCCCATGACGCCGCCGATGCCTTTGGCGCGCACGATGTTGCCCGCCAGCAGCAGCAGCAGGCCCACGGCCAGCAGCGCGATGCCCGCGGTGCCCAGGACGGCTGGGATGCCCGCCACTGCGGAGCCGGCGATCGCCAGGGCCGCGCCGATCAGGATGCACCACCAGGCGATCTCCTGGGTGACGGCGTCCAGCGCATTGCCGTGGCGGAACTTCTCCTCCACGCTGACGGCCATGCCGGTGAACACCTGGACGACGCCCATGATCATGGAGCCGACCATCACCAGGATGATGTCGTTGATGGGGGTGAACAGGGGGGGCCAGAACCAGACGAAATCATTGGAGATCCCCGTCAGTTGGAAGAGCTTAGGCAGGAAGTCGCCGAAGAAGCTGCCGGTGAGGCAGCCCCAGAAGATGGAACTGATGCCGCACATGAAGAACATGGACATCATGTCCCGGGTGCCGCCCTTGGGTTTGGCTCTCATCAGGAAGAACGCGGTGCCCAGCACCATGAGCAGGCCGTAGCCGATGTCGTTCATCATGAAGCCGAAGAAGAGGATGAAGAACGGGGCCATCAGCGGGTTGGGGTCCACGGTGTCGTAGGCGGGCATGGCGTACATCTCGGTGATGACGTTGAAGGGCCCGGTCACGGGGTTGTTCTTCAGCTTGATGGGGACTTGCGGGTACTCCTCCTGGGTGGGGTCGGCCATCTCCCAGGCGCATTGGAAGCCGCCCAGCAGCCCCTCGAGCTCACGCTCGTTCTCGGCGGGCAGCCAGCCGTCCAGCAGGAACGCGGCGTCGGTGTCGATGAGCCGGGCCTTGTTCTGCTCCCGGCCGATCTCCTGGGTAGCCCGGTCCACACAGCGGCGCAGTGCGTCCCGCTGCTGCCCGAAGGCGGCCAAGTCGGCCTTGCACCGTTCCTCCTCCCGTTCCAGGGCGGCGATGCGGCCGTCCAGCTTGGCGATCTCCGCCGCCGCCGTCCCGGTCCAGCCCCGCAGGGTGACCCGGGAGGCCCCGAAGGGCCGCATGGCCTCGCTGCAGAGGGACAGCGCCGAGCTGTGGCAGATGAGCAGGTAGTACCGCAGCTCCTTGTCGCTCCCCGCCCGGACGAGCTGGGCCAGCTCCGTGGCCTGGCCCACCGCCGCCTCCAGGGCGGCGAAGTCGGTCCTGACGGGCACACAGCAGAAGTGGACGGGCACCGTGGCGGTGCCCTCCGTCTCCAGCGGCACGTCCAGGCTGGACCACGGCTCCAGGGAAGCCTTCTGGGTCTGGAGCTTGGCTTTCTCCGCCGTTTTGGCGGCCAGGGCCTGTTCGGCCTCCATCACCTGCCGTGCGGCGGCCAGGCCCTCGGCGTAGGCGCCGTCGTCGAACAGCTCCCCTTCCGTGATGCCGGGGCGCTGGGCGAACAGGCCGTCCTTGGCCGGAGCGTAACGGCGCAGGACCTCCAGGGCGTCGCCGAGCAGCAGGCTGTCCTGCTTGGCCTTCTCCAGCCCTGCGCTCTCCGGCTTGGCCAGGCCGGCCCACTCCGGGTCGGACAGGTCGATGGCGGGCTCGCGGATCTCCACGCAGCCCAGGCTCTGGAGCTCGCGCAGCAGCCGTTCCCGGTCGGAGCGCAGGCACAGCAGCCGCAGCCGTTTCATTTTGACGATGGCCATCAGCTGCTCCCTACCCTTCCGACGATCAGGCCGGCGGCTTTGTCCAGGCGCTTACGGGCGTCCTTCTTCAGCGCCTCGCACTGCGCGGCGTTGTCCGCCAATGTCTGCTCCGTTTCCTGTCCCGCCCGGGCCTCGGCCATGGCCAGCATGGCCTTGGCCTCCTGCTCCGCCTTGGCGCGGGCGTCGGCAATGAGCTGCCGCCCCGCACGTTCCGCGTCCGCTACGATGCGCTTGGCCTCCTCCGCCGCCTCGGCCCGCCGCTCCCTCGCGGCCTGTTCAGCCTCGGTGACCTTTTGGATGGCCTCTAAAGACATAACACTTCACCTCTCTTAACTTGTCACGGGAGAGCCGAAGAGACGATCCCTCCCATTTTCAACATCGATTCTATCATCCATTCTCCAAGTTCGCAAGCCTTCTTTTCAAAATAAAATGACACGATCGCCGAAATGTCACGCCGCCCTTGTTTTTGTCGTTCGGTTTTGGTATAATCTATTATCTATTGGGATGCGCTCCCTGCTCTGGGTGCGGACAGGAAGAGGTGGTCGAGGTGTATCAGAAGCTGAAACGGGCGATGGTCCCCCGTATCGGGCCGTACTTCGCCGTGATGCTCGCCTTCACGGGCGTCACGGCCCTGCTGGGGGACGTCCAAGCGGCGGTGGCGGAGCTGATCGTGGTGGTGGTGCTGCTGGCGGCCTTCGTGGCCACCACCGTCCGGCGCCAGCGGGAGATGGACCGCTGCCTGGAAGAGCTGATGGGCAGCATCGATCAGGCCACCCGGGACAGCACCTTGAATTGCCCCCTGCCCCTGGTGATGTTCCGGCTGGACACGGACGAGGTGGTGTGGTCCAACGACCGGTTCCTGCGTGTCACCGGCGGCCAGGAGCGGATGTTCGACACCAAGATGGCCGACCTGGCGCCCGCGTTCGACAGCCGCTGGCTGCTGGAGGGCAAGAACGAGTGCCCCGAAGAGGTGGAGCTGGGCGACCGGCGCTATCAGGTGTTCGGCGACACGGTCCGGCCCGCCGCCGGCGAGGAGGAGGGGCTGCTGGCCACCACCTACTGGCTGGACGTGACGGAGCTGGCCGATACCCGGGACATCTACGACGCCACGCGCCCCGTGCTGGCCCTGCTGCTGCTGGACAACTATGAGGACGCCATCAAGACACAGGACGAGAACGTGCGCTCGGCCATGCTCAGCGAGGTCATCCAGCGTCTGTCCCGCTGGGCGGAGCCGTCCCACGGCGTGTTCCTCCGGATGGACCGGGACCGGTATCTGTTCCTCTTCGAGGAGCAGTACCTCGCCCATTACAAGGAGGAGAGGTTCTCCCTGCTGGACAGCGTGCGGGAGGTGGTCAATCCTGCGGGCATCCCTGCCACCGTGTCCATCGGCGTGGGGGTGGACGGGGACACCTTCGGCGAGCTGTACCGTTTCGCCAATCTGTCGGTGGAGATGGCCCTGTCCCGAGGGGGGGACCAGGCGGTGGTCAAGAACCGCTTCACCTTCGAGTTCTTCGGCGGGCGCAGCAAGGAGGCCGAGCGGCGCACCAAGGTGAAGAGCCGGGTGATGGCCTCCGCCATGGGCGAGCTGGTGGCGGACGCCTCCTGCCTCATCGTCATGGGGCACAAGTCCCCCGATATGGACGCGGTGGGGGCCGCGGTGGGAGTGTGCGCCATCGCCCGGATGAAGGGAGTGCCCCACTACATCGTCCGGGACCATGTGACCACCCCGGCCGATGGGCTGTATGACCGGGTGGCGAAGCTGCCCCAGTACGAGGGCGTGTTCCTGGACAGCCAGGAGGCCATGCTCCGGGCGGATTCCCGTTCGCTGCTGGTGGTGGTGGACACCAACCGCCCCGAGCAGGTGCAGGCCCGGGAGCTGCTGGAGCGCTGCAACAAGGTGGCGGTCATCGACCACCACCGCCGGGCGGCCACCTATATCGAGGGGGCGGACCTGAACTTCCACGAGCCCTACGCCTCCTCCACCTGCGAGCTGGTGAGCGAGCTGATCGGCTACCTGATGGAGCCCACCGACCTGCTCACCGGGGAGGCCGAGGCCTTGATGGCGGGGCTGATGCTGGACACGAAGAACTTCACCATGCGCACGGGGGGCCGCACCTTCGAGGCGGCCGCCCTGCTCCGCCGGGCGGGCGGGGACACCAGCGAGATCCGCAAGCTGTTCCAGACCGACCTGAACGACGCGGTGGCCAAATACGGCATCATCCAGAACGCGAAGATGTACCGCAAGGACATCGCCATCGCCGCATCCGCCAAGCCGGTGGGCCGGGTGACCGCCGCTCAGGCCGCGGACGAGCTGCTGAACATCGCAGGCATCGGCGCCTCCTTCGTCCTCTATCCGGACGGGGAGCGGGTGGTCGTGTCCGCCCGGAGCCTGAGCGCCACCAACGTCCAGGTCATCCTGGAGCCCTTGGGCGGCGGCGGCAACGCCGGGGCCGCCGGGGCCCAGATCCCGGGCAAGACGGTGGACGAGGTGCTCGGCGACCTCAAAGCCGCCCTGGACGACTATTTCGCCGGCGAGGAGACGGACGAGCAGCCGTCGTGAACCGCCGCACACAGCCATCGCGCGGCGCCGCCCGGCGCCGCATCCTTGGGCGATGCCGCCCAGATCAAATCATTTGGAGGACATGGACATGAAAGTGATCTTACAGCAGGACGTGAAGGGCCAGGGCAAGAAGGGCCAGCTCGTGGAGGTGTCTGACGGCTACGGCCGCAACTTCCTCCTGCCCCGGAAGCTGGCGGTGGAGGCCACCGCCGAAAACCTGAACACCATGAAGATGCAGGACAGGGCGAAGCAGGCCCGGCTGGCCGAGGAGAAGGCCCAGGCCCAGGCGACGGCGGAGCGGCTGCGGGGCTGCCAGGTGAAGATCCGGGCCAAGGCCGGCCAGGGGGGGCGCCTGTTCGGGTCCATCACCAGCCGGGAGATCAGCGACGAGCTGAAGGCCCAGCACGGCATCGAGGTGAACAAGAGCAAGATCGTGCTGGCCGATCCCATCAAGTCCTTCGGCTCCTTCGAGGTGAAGTGCAAGCTGGGCAGCGAGATCGGCGGGACCATCAACCTGTTGGTGATCGAGGACAAATGAAAGGCGCGGGCCCACCGCGCCGGGGGAGGGAGGACATATGCCTGGAGAGGGACTAGACGCATTGCAGATGCCCCACTCTGTGATGGCGGAGCAGTCGGTGCTGGGGGCGATGCTCATCGACGAGCGGTGCGTGCCCGAGGTGATGGCGCGGCTGCTGCCCGACGACTTCTATATGCGCCAGGACCGGGAGCTATTCCAGGTCCTGTTCACCATGTTCAACCGCTTCGACCCCATCGACCCGGTGACGGTGGTGGACCGGATGAAGCAGGCCGGGCTGTACGACGAGAACAGCACGCTGCCCTACCTGCGCCAGCTCATGGAGATCACGCCCACCGCGGCCAACGTGCTGGAATATGTGGACATCGTGGCGGACAAGGCCCTGCTGCGCCGCATCGGGGAGACCGCCGGGGAGCTGGGGGAGATGGTGCGCGCCGAGAGCGGCACCGCCGCTCAGGTCCTGGAGGCGGCGGAGCAGCGCATCTACGCCATCCGCCAGGGGCGCTCGGCCAAGGGGATGAGCCACATCCGCAGCGTGATGAACGAGGTGTGGGACACCATCAAGGAGCGGCAGGCCAAGGGGGGCGAGTTCCCGGGGATCTCCACCGGCCTGATCGACCTGGACCGGCGCATCTCGGGCCTGAACGATTCCGACCTGATCATCCTGGCCGCCCGGCCCGGCGTGGGCAAGTCCTCCCTGGCCATGAACATCGGCGTGGAGGCGGCCAAGCACTCGGGCAAGAGCGTGGCGGTGTTCTCCCTGGAGATGAGCTGCGCCCAGCTCGGTATGCGCCTGGTGGCCACCGAGAGCCTCATGGACAACAAAAGGCTGAGCAACGGGCGCATCGTAGGGGAGGACGAGTGGAACCGGGTGGCCATGGCGGTGGCCTCGCTGAGCCAGGCCAAGATGTATATCGATGACGACGCGTCCCTGTCGGTGGCGGACATCAACGCCAAATGCCGCCGGGTGGAGGATCTGGGGCTGGTCATCATCGATTACCTCCAGCTCATGACCTCCGCCGGGGGGCCCCAGCGGGGCAACGAGAACCGGCAGCAGATCGTGTCCGACATGTCCCGCTCCCTCAAGCTCATGGCCAAGGAGCTGAACGTGCCGGTGATCTGCCTGTCCCAGCTCTCCCGCGCCAACGAGAGCCGGTCCACCGGCCAGCGCAGGCCCATGCTGTCCGACCTGCGGGATTCCGGCGCCATCGAGCAGGACGCGGACATCGTCATGTTCCTCTACCGGGAGAGCTATTATGAGGACGACACGGAGAACCCCAACGTGGCCGAGTGCATCGTGGCCAAGAACCGGCATGGAGAGACGGGCACCGTCATGCTGGAATGGAGGCCGGAGTTCACCTCCTTCCGCAACCTGGCGTATCAGTATGACGAAGAGGACATGTGACGGGCAGGACGGCTTCCGCGCCGAGCTCATCCCGCCGGGCAGCGGGGTGCTGTGCGCCCTGTCCGGGGGGGCGGACTCCATGTACCTGCTGTGCCGCTTGCTGGAGGGGAGGGAGGCCCACGGCTGGACGGTCCAGGCCGCCCACCTCCACCACGGGCTGCGCGTTTCCGCCGGCAGGGACGAGGAGATGGTGCGCCGGTGGTGCGCGCAGCGCGGCGTCCCCCTCACCGTGGGCCACGCCGACGCGGCGGCATATGCCCGGCAGCAGGGCATGTGCGTGGAGGAGGCGGGCCGGACGCTGCGGTACGCGTTCCTGGAGGACACCGCCCGGCAGGAGGGCCTGGCGCTGATCGCCACCGGGCACCACGCCGGGGACGACGCCGAGACGGTGCTGATGAACCTGGTGCGCGGCTGCGGCCTCAAGGGGCTCACCGGCATCCCCCCGCGGCGCGGCAGCATCGTGCGGCCCATGTTGGGGGTGACCCGGAGGGAGATCGAGGCATATCTCTCCGAGCGCGGCGTGCCCCATGTGGAGGACGAGACCAACGCCGATCCCGCATACACCAGGAACCGGGTGCGCCACCGGCTGATCCCCTTGCTGGAGGAGCTGAACCCCCAGGCGTGCGCCCACATCCGCGCCGCCGCCGCCCGTCTGCGGGAGGACGAGGAGGAGCTGGAGCGCCAGTCCGCGCCCCTGGCCGCACAGGCGCTGGAGATCCCGGAGGGGACGGCGGTGCCGGCCCGGGTGTTGGCGGACGCCCCCCGGCCCCTGGCGCTGCGGGCCTGCGCCATGCTGCTGGAGCAGACGGGGCTGGGGGGCGAGGCCGTCCACCTGGAGCGCGTCTTGGCCTTGGCCGCGGGGGCGGATCCGTCCGCCGGGCTGGACGTGCCGGGCGGGAGCGTGCGGCGGCAATACGATCTGCTGGTGTTCTCCGCCGGGCCCGCTCCCACGCCTCCCCCGCCGGCGGCGTTGGAGGAAGGGACGGCCCGCTGGGGCCGCTGGAGCGTGTCCTGCGTCCCGGCGGTATGCCCCGCCAAAGCATACGTCAGTCCCTGGGAGTTCTACCTGCGGCCGGGGGCGTACCTGATCCGCTCCCGGCGGGAGGGGGACCGGATCGCGCTGGGGCGGCGGCCGGAGAAGAGCGTGAAGAAGCTGATGATAGAGGGCCGCGTCCCCGCGTGCAGGCGGGAGCTGGTCCCCGTGCTGGACCGGGAGGGGACCGCCGCCGCCGTGGGCGGCTTCGGCCCGGGCAAAGGATGTCTTGCCGAGCCGGGAGAGCCGGCTTTGCATATCATTTTGAAAGTAGAGGAGAATGGATGATGCATCGAGACATAGAGCAGATCTTGTATACCGAGGAGGAGCTGCGCAGGCGGGTGCGGGACCTGGGCGCGCAGATCAACGCGGACTATGCCGGGCGCAAGCCCCTGCTGGCCTCCGTCCTGCGGGGATCGTTCATCTTCATGGCGGACCTCACCCGGGCCATCGACCTGGACGTGACGGTGGACTTCATGGTGGTGTCCTCCTACGGCGCGGGCACCGTGAGCTCCGGCCAGGTGGAGATCAAGAAGGACCTGTCCGATTCCATCGAGGGCAGGGATCTCATCATCGTGGAGGATATCCTGGACTCGGGGAACACTCTGTACTATCTCATGGAGGTGCTCCGGGCCCGCAAGCCCGCCTCCATCCGCATCTGCACCTTGATGGATAAGCCCGAGCGGCGTACCAAGCCCATCACCGCCGATTATGTGGGCTTCACCATCCCGGACGCGTTCATCGTGGGCTACGGCCTGGACTATGACGAGAAGTACCGCAACCTGCCCTATGTGGGCGTGCTGAAGCCGTCAGTGTACGGCAAGTGACGGATGGCCCTGCCATCCTAGAAGGAGCGCAGCGATTTGATGCAAGGAAACAGACTGAAGAGCATATTCCTCTATGCGGTGGTGTTGGTGGCCCTGCTGTGGGGGCTGGCGGCGTTCAGCGGAGGAAGGAAGGACCAGATCTCCTATTCCGCCGCCGTGGCCTGCTTCCAGCAGGAGAAGGTGGTCCGCTTCGTGGTGGACGACAGCGGGATGCTGTCCATGGAGCTGACGGACGGCTCCGTCCTCCGCCACGCCCTGGCGGACGTGGGAGCGTTCCGCCGGGAGGCGGGGCCCCTGTATCTGGACCAGTACGAACGGGGGATCCTGAAGAGTTACGACTTCCGGCAGGGGTATGAGATGCCCCTGTGGCTGGTGGTGCTGCTGCCCTGCGTGGTGTCCGCCATGCTGGCGCTGCTGCTGTGGATGCTGCTCAACGTCCGCCAGCAGAACGCGCAGAGCGGCGGCCAGGGCATGAGCCGTTTCGGCCACGCCCGTGCGTCGGACGGCACAGGCAGCACGGTCACCTTCGCAGACGTGGCCGGGGCGCAGGAGGAGAAGCAGGAGCTCCAGGAGCTGGTGGACTTCCTCAAGGAGCCCCAGAAGTTCATCGACCTGGGCGCCCGGATCCCCAAGGGAGTGCTGCTGGTGGGCCCGCCGGGCACCGGCAAGACCCTGCTGGCCCGGGCCGTGGCCGGAGAGGCCGGGGTGAAGTTCCTGTCCATCTCCGGCTCCGACTTCGTGGAGCTGTATGTGGGCGTGGGCGCTTCCCGGGTGCGGGACCTGTTCGAGCAGGCCAAGAAAGAGTCCCCCGCCATCGTGTTCATCGACGAGATCGACGCGGTGGGCCGGCAGCGGGGCGCGGGCCTGGGCGGCGGTCATGACGAGCGGGAGCAGACCCTGAACCAGCTCCTGGTGGAGATGGACGGCTTCGCCGCCAACGAGGGGGTCATCGTGCTGGCCGCCACCAACCGGCAGGACATCCTGGACCCCGCTCTGCTGCGCCCCGGCCGGTTCGACCGGCAGGTGTACGTGGGCCGGCCGGACATGAAGGGCCGGGAGGAGATCCTACGGGTGCACACCCGGAAGAAGCCCCTGGCGGACGATGTGGACCTGAAGGAGATCGCCCGGGAGACCACAGGCTTCACCGGCGCCGATCTGGAGAACCTGATGAACGAGTCCGCCCTGCTGGCCGCCCGGAAGGACCAGCCCTATATCACCCTGGCCGATGTGCAGCAGTCCGTCATCAAGGTCATCGCCGGGCCGGAGAAGAAGAGCCGGGTGAAGCTGGCGGAGGACAGGCGCATCACCGCCTATCACGAGGCGGGCCACGCCGTGGTGAGCCACGCCCTGCCCACCCAGGACCCGGTGCAGCAGATCACCATCGTCCCTCGAGGGGACGCGGCGGGCATGACCATCAACCGGCCCCAGGAGGACCGGGACCACGTCAGCCGGCAGCGGCTGGAGGAGACCTTGTCTACCCTGCTGGGGGGGCGGTGCGCCGAGGAGACGGCGCTGGGCTTCGTGTGCACCGGCGCGGTGAGCGACCTGCAGCGGGCCACCGCCATCGCCAGGGACATGGTGACCAAATACGGCATGAGCGGAAAGCTGGGCCACGCCACCTTCACCACCGGCCACGACGAGGTGTTCATCGGCCGGTCCATGGCCCAGGCCAAGCCCTATTCCGAGCAGACCGCCGCCCTGATCGATCAGGAGGTGAAGGCCCTGCTGGACGGAGCCTACGCCAGATGCCGGGAGATCCTGACCAGGGACCGCGACAAGCTGGAGCTGGTGGCCCGGTTCCTGCTGGAGCACGAGACCATGGACGCTGGACAGTTCCAGCAGGTATATGACGACCCGGCGGCGCTCCAGTCCGCCGAAGAGATGCAGGAGAGCTGACGCATGGAAAACTGGGAATCGGAATTGGAACAGGATCGGAACAGGGCGTGCGTCCCCGGACAGCCCCCGGACGCCGCCCCGGAGCAGCCCGACCGCCGCAGCGGGGCCCAGATCCGCAAGGAGGCGTCCGCCGGACGGGAGCTGTATCAGAACGTGCGGATGCTGGTGAGCATGATGACGCTGTTCGTCCTGCTGTTCACCTTCGTGGTCCGCATCATCGTGGTCAGCGGCCCGTCCATGGAGGACACCCTCCACAACGGCGACCTGATCCTGGTGTGGTCCCTGGGCTATGTCCCCGAACAGGGGGACGTGGTGGTGCTCACCCAGGAGAGCTATCAGGAGGATTCCATCGTCAAGCGGGTCATCGCCGTGGAGGGCCAGCGGGTGGACATCGACTATGACACAAACACGGTCTGCGTGGACGGCGTCCCCTTGAAAGAGGATTACACCAAGGAGCCCATGCTCATCCCCAATTACGGAGAGGGGATCAACCACGTCACCGTGCCGGAGGGGTGCATCTTCGTCATGGGGGACAACCGGAACCATTCCGCGGACAGCCGGTTCCCCTCCATCGGCATCGTAGACGTGCGGTGCGTCATCGGCCGGGGAGTGGCCGTGATGTTCCCGTTCGGCCACTGGAAGGGGCTGTGAGATGATGCGCCCCGATCATGTTGCGCGTCCCGACCGGCGCGGGGAGGTTTCTCATGGATCCGACGAATAAAAGCATCTCCGGGCGGATGCCCTGGCTGATCTGCACCCTGGCCGCCGCTTTCATCACCGCCGCTCTGAGGCGGTGGCAGCTCGGCACCGCGTTCGAGGGACCGGCCGGTCTGGCGATCCCCGGCGCCCAGGCCAGCGTCGTGCTGGTGTGCACGATGGTGATGGCCGGGGCATGGTTCCTGATCCTGGCCATGTATCAGCCCATCTCCAAACGTCCCTGGACGGCGGGGCAGGCCCATCGGTGGGACCTGGTGTTCCTGGACGCAGGGGACCCGGTGTATCCCATCCTGGTGGTGGCGGCGGCGTTCCTGGCCCTGGCCAGCGTCCCCGTCCTGTTCCCCATGGGCCTGGAGCAGTGGCAGGCGTACCGCTTCGCCGTGGAGGCCGAATTGCAGACCATCCCCAGCAACAACGGGATGCTCACCATCGCCACGGCGGCAGGGGGCCTGCTGGCGTTCCTGGGCCTGCTCCAGATGGGGCGGGACGGTCTGCACCCCGGCCGGAGGAGCAAGGGCGGCTTTTCCGCTGCGCTGCCCGGTGTGGCGGGATGTATCTGGCTGATGGAGAGCTTCCGGGCCCATGCGGCCAACCCGGTGCAGTGGGACTATGCGCCGCTGCTGCTGTCCATCGTGTGCGGGATGCTGTTCTACATGGACTTCGCCGGCATGTCCGCCGGCGCGTCCCGGCCCAGGCGGCTTTTATGGGTGTCGGCCATGACCGTCGTGATGTCCGCCCCGGCCCTGGTCACTGCCGCGGCGGAGGGGGCGTGGGGGGACCTGCTGCTCCTCGCCGCACAGACGCTGACGGCGGCGGCGGTGCTGTGGCGCCTGCCCCCCAACCTGGAGGATCCGCCCAAGCTGCGCAACATCCCCGGTCCCCAGTCCGACCGGGCACCAAATATACAGGAGGGACCCACCCCATGAATGACAAGAAGTTCTATATCACCACACCGATCTACTACCCCTCGGGCAAGCTGCACATCGGCCACGCTTACTGCACCGTGGCCACCGACGCCATGGCCCGCTACAAGCGGCTCCAGGGCTGTGAGGTGATGTTCCTCACCGGCACCGACGAGCACGGCCAGAAGATCGAGGACAAGGCCAAAGAGGCCAGGGTCACCCCCCAGCAGTTCGTGGACGAGATCGTGTCCGCCCCTGGGGGCGTGCTGGATCTGTGGAAGCTGATGGACATCTCCTATGACCGCTTCATCCGCACCACCGACGACTACCATGTGCAGGCCATCCAGAAGATCTTCCGGAAGATGTACGACAACGGCGACATCTACAAGGGGGCCTACAAGGGCAAGTACTGCAAGCCCTGCGAGAGCTTCTGGACCGAGAGCCAGCTCAAGGACGGCAAGTGTCCCGACTGCGGCCGGGAGGTCTGCGACGCACAGGAGGAGGCGTACTTCTTCCGGGCCTCCAAGTATGCCGATCGGATCCGTTCCCTGCTGCTGGATACCGATTTCCTGGAGCCCAAGAGCCGGGTGCATGAGATGGTGAACAACTTCATCGACTGCGAGGGGGGCCTCCAGGACCTGTGCGTGTCCCGCACCTCCTTTACCTGGGGCGTGCCCGTGGACTTCGACCCGGGCCATGTGGTCTATGTGTGGCTGGATGCCCTGTTCAATTATATGACCGCTCTGGGTCATGAAAACGATCGATATGACGATCTGGAAAAGTTCTGGCCCGCCGACGTCCATTTCGTGGGCAAGGAGATCGTCCGTTTCCACGCCATCTATTGGCCCGCGTTCCTCATGAGCCTGGACCTGCCCCTGCCCAAGAAGGTGTACGGCCATGGCTGGCTGATGCTGGACGGCGGCAGGATGGCCAAGTCCAAGGGCAATGTGGTGGACCCCTATATGCTGGCGGAGCGGTACGGCGTGGACACCCTGCGGTTCTTCCTGCTGCGCACCTTCCCCTTCGGCAGCGACGGCAATTTCTCCAACGAGCTGCTCATCCAGACCATCAACGTGGACCTGGCCAACGACCTGGGCAATCTGGTCAGCCGCACCACCGCCATGGCGGAGAAGTACTTCGGCGGCACGCTGCCCGCGGCGCGCTGCGAGGCCGAGGCCGACGGGGAGCTGATCGCTCTGGTCACCGGCCTGCGGGAGCGTTACGAGCAGCAGATGGAGAAGTTCCAGTTCCAGAACGCCCTGGAGGAGATCTTCAAGGTCATCCAGCGGGCCAACAAGTATATCGATGAGAACGCGCCCTGGGTACTGGCCAAGGACATGCAGGCCAACGGCCCGCGGCTGGCGTGCGTGCTGTACGATCTGCTGGAGGCCGTGCGGGTATGCACGGTGCTGCTCACCCCCTTCATGCCCGGGAGCTGTGAGAAGATCTTCGCTCAGATCGGCGCGGAGCAGGACGCCCGGACCTGGGACAGCGCCGCGCGCTGGGGCGCGCTGCCTGCACAGGTGTCGGTCTCCAAAGGCGAGAACCTGTTCCCCCGCATCGACATGGAGAAAGAGCTGGCCGAGCTGGAAAAGGCCGTGGAGCAGGCCAAGAAGGCCCTCCTGCCCGACGTGGAGGTCGAGCCGCTGTGTGACGCGCAGGTCGATTTCGACACCTTCTGCAAGTCCGATCTCCGGGCGGTCAAGGTCAAGGACTGCCAGAGGGTGAAGAAGTCGGACAAGCTGCTGCGCTTCACGCTGGAGGACGGCACGGGGACCGACCGGCAGATCCTCTCCGGCATCGCCAAGTGGTACGAGCCGGAGCAGCTCATCGGCAAGACCCTGGTGGCGATCGTCAACCTGCCCCCCAGGAAGATGATGGGGCTGGAGAGCTGCGGGATGCTGATCTCCGCCGTCCACACCGAGAAGGGGGAGGAGAAGCTGCACCTGCTCATCGTGGACGACGCCATCCCTGCCGGGGCCAAGCTGTGCTGAACGCCGGAAGAGACTGGGAAAATAGGAAAAACGGTGGACATTTCCACCAGGATATGCTAAGATATTTTCCGCCACAAGGTCTATCCTGCGGCGGAAGATATCTTTGAGAAAGAAGTGAGGTACATGAAACGAACCATCTCCCTCCTCCTGGCGCTGATGATGTTGCTGTCCCTTACCGCCTGCGGCGAGGACGGCTTGAGCTTCAAGCCGGGCGGCGACACCAGCAAAGACGAACTCATCTACCCGAACGACGACGGCTATGCCCTGGGCTACGTAGGCGACACGCTGCGCACCAGCTTTTTCGACATGACGGTGAAGGATCCTTACACCTGCGCGGAGTACGACGGGCTGACTCCCGACGAGGGATACAAGTTCCTGGTCGCCGATATCACGATCTACAACCACACCAACAGCACCCAGCCCATGTACGACACCGATTTCGAGGTGATGTGGGATCAGGACGACGATGACGCCTGGGCCTGGCCCGAGTGTGACGAGACCCAGGGCGCCGACGGGGAGACGCTGTACTCTACCAGGAGCGACAAGCAGATCCCGGTGGAGTTCGACCTGGGCATCCATAAGACCGAGGAGGGTGTCCTGCTGTATCAGGTGCCCGAGGACAGCAAGGATTACTTCATCGCTTACTATGAAGTTTTCGAGGCGTCCCAAGAGGGCGGCGACCCCGAGTATGGGGACTCGTTCTACGTCCGTTTCAGCGCATGAGCCTCGGCCTGTTCGATACGCACGCCCATTATGACGCCCGCCAGTTCGACCCCGACCGGGACGAGGTGCTGTCTGCCCTCCCCGGCCAGGGGGTGGAACTGGTGGTCGATCCCGGATGTGACCTTCCTTCCTCCGCCAGCGCCGTGGCGCTGGCGGAGCGTTATCCTTTCCTGTATGCCGCTGTGGGCGTGCATCCTGAGGAGTGCGCCGGTTGGCAGGACGGGGACCTCCAGGAGCTGGAGGCCCTGGCCCGCAGGTCCAAGGTAGTGGCCGTGGGCGAGATCGGCCTGGACTACTACTGGCCGGAGAACCCGCCCCGGGAGCTCCAGCGCCATGTCTTCCAGGCACAGATGGCTTTGGCGCAGGAGCTGGACCTGCCCGTCATCGTCCACGACCGGGAGGCCCACGGGGACTGCCTGGACATCGTGCGGCGGTTCCCGAAGGTGCGCGGGGTGTTCCACTGCTTTTCCGGCAGCGCTGAGATGGCGCTGGAGCTGGTGCGGCTCGGGTGGATGATCTCCTTCACCGGGGTGCTCACCTATAAGAACGCCCGCAAAGCGGTGGAGGCGGCCCAGGCCGTCCCCTTGGAGCGGATCATGATCGAGACGGACAGCCCCTACATGGCCCCCGTCCCCCACAGAGGAGAGCGGAACCATTCCGGCTATGTGGCCTATGTCTGCCGGCGGTTGGCGGAGATCAAGGGGATCTCAGCGGATGAATGTTCCGAGGTGACGATGGCGAATGGGCGTGATTTTTTCCACATCCTGGATTAAACTGGGAGAAAAAGGAAGGATGTTCTTTTTTGTGGAAAAGCGTGAAAATTTGTTCCAAGATGTCGCGGTTTTCGGTTTTTTTTCAAAGCCTGCTTGACAGTTTCTTTAGAGGGTGTTATACTGACAATGGTTTTGATGTATGAACTGATTTGTGCCCGCTCTTTCGTACATGCGAAAGGGCGGACTTTTTTCTTCTACTTTCAAAACGCAGATTTTTACAAATAAGGAGGAAACAGGAAATGAACGGAACAGTGAAATGGTTCAACGCTGAAAAGGGCTATGGCTTCATCACGCCTGACGACGGGACGGAGGACGTGTTCGTGCACTTCTCTGCCATCGTGGCCGACGGCTACAAGAAGCTGCTGGAGGGTCAGAAGGTGACCTTCGAGACCGAGCCCGATCCCCGGGGCGCGAAGGGCGTTCGTGCCACCAACGTGGTGGCCCAGTCCGAGGCGTAAAGGCCGTAAAGGGACCTGCTGGAGATGAGCGGGGCCAACGAGGAAATGTTCTTTCTTGGCGGGACAGCCGTATGATGCTCAGGTATCATGCGGCTGTCTTTGCGTCATGTGGAGCCGGTCGTCAACTGCCTATCGACGAACGGCCCCACTTATGATATAATCCATTCGCGATCGACTTCGGACGACGGCCGGGAAAGGGAGTGACAGGGATGGGCGATGGATCAGGGGGCGAGCCGGTCAAGCGGATCTGCACAGGACTGCTGGCCCATGTGGACTCCGGCAAGACCACGCTGTCCGAGGCCATGCTGTACCTGTCCGGCGGGGTCCGGAAGCTGGGGCGGGTGGACCACGGGGACGCGTTCCTGGACTCCGACGTCCAGGAGCGGGAGCGGGGCATCACCATCTTCTCCAAGCAGGCCCGGCTGAGCTGGAAGGGGACGCAGCTCACCCTGCTGGATACCCCCGGCCACGTGGACCTCTCCGCCGAGATGGAGCGGACGCTCCAGGTATTGGACTATGCGGTGCTGCTCGTCAGCGCGGCGGACGGGGTGCAGGGCCACACCGAGACCTTGTGGAAGCTATTGGAGCGCCACCAGGTGCCCACGTTCCTGTTTATCAACAAGATGGACCAGCCGGACACGGACCGGGGCGAGCTGATCGCCCAGCTTCGCCGGCGTCTGTCCGACGGCTGCGCCGACTTTTCCGGCCCTGTGGAAGAGGTGCTGGAGCAGGCCGCTCTATGTGACGAGGCGCTCATGGAACGGTATCTCGACACGGGGGATCTGCCGGACAGCGACCTGTCCGCCCTCATCGCGCAGCGCAGGCTGTTCCCCTGCTTCTTCGGCTCCGCGTTGAAGCTGGAGGGGGTCGTGGAGCTTTTGGACGGCCTGGAACGGTACACGCTGGAGCCGGCCTGGCAGCCGGAGTTCGCTGCCCGGGTGTTCAAGATCTCTCGGGACGAGAAGGGGGAACGGCTCACCTGGCTGAAGATCACCGGGGGCGTCCTGAAGGTCCGGGACATGGTGGATGGGCCGGACTGGTCGGAGAAGGTGACACAGCTCCGGCTGTATTCCGGAGCCAGGTACGCCCCGGCGGAGTCGGCCCCGGCGGGGACGGTGTGCACGGTGACCGGCCTGAGTCGGACCCAGGTGGGCCAGGGCCTGGGCGCTGAGGACGACTGGACAGGCCCTGAACTGGGGCCTGTGCTGTCCTATCAGGTGCTGCCTCCGGCGGGCGGGGACGTCCACACCCTGCTGGCCCGGCTGCGGCAGTTGGAGGAGGAGGATCCGCAGCTCCAGGTGGAGTGGAACGAGGCTCTGGGCGAGATCTCGCTCCACCTCATGGGGGAAGTGCAGTTGGAGGTCCTCTCCCATGTGATGGAGCAGCGCTTCGGGCAGGTAGTGTCCTTCGGCCCGGGGCGCATCGTCTACCTGGAGACCATCGCCGCGCCGGTGGAGGGGGTGGGCCATTTCGAACCCTTGCGCCACTACGCCGAGGTCCACCTTTTGCTGGAGCCGCTGGAACGGGGAGCGGGGCTGGTGCTGGACACCGTCTGCTCCGAGGACGAGCTGGACGGCCACTGGCAGAGGCTGGTGCTCACCCACCTGATGGAAAAGACACACCTAGGGGTGCTCACCGGCTCGCCCATCACGGACATGAAGATCACCCTGCTCACCGGGCGGGCCCATCTCAAGCACACCGAGGGCGGTGATTTCCGTCAGGCCACGTACCGGGCAGTGCGGCAGGGCCTGATGAGCGCCAAAAGCATCCTGCTGGAGCCGTGGTACTCCTTCCGGCTGGAGGCGCCTACCGGCAGCATGGGCCGCGCCATGACGGATCTCCAACGGATGGGCGCTGAGCTCCGCCCGCCGGAGGGGGCGGGGGAGACCGCCGTCCTCACCGGCAGCGTCCCGGTGTCCGAGCTGGGGGGATACTGGACGGAGGTGGCCGCATATACCCAGGGCCGGGGGCGGCTGTCCTGCGTGGTGGAGGGATACCGCCCCTGTCACGACGCCCAGACGGCGATCGAGGTTATCGCCTATGACCCGGAGCGGGACGTGGACGCTCCCGCCGGATCGGTCTTTTGCTCACACGGGGCGGGCGTGAACGTGCCCTGGGACGAGGTGCGCGCCCATATGCACCTCGACAGCGGCTGGAGGCCCCAAGGCGAGGCCCAGGAGGAAAGGCCCGCCGTGCGCCGTCCGGCCATGAGCTACGAGTCCCGGACGGCGCTGGACAAAGAGCTGGAGGCCATCTTCCGCCAGACCTATGGCCCGGTCAGACCCCACGCGTTCCGGTCCGCGCCCAAAGCCGCGCCCACGAAGCCGAAGCCCTGGAAGGAGCCCAAGGCCCGGACCGGGGAGGACTACCTTTTGGTGGACGGCTATAACATCATCCACGCCTGGGAGGCGCTGCGCTCCATCGCCCGGGAGGACCTGGACGGCGCCCGGGCGCAGCTCATCCACCGCCTGCGCAACTACCAGGGATGGAAAAAATGCCGCGTCATCGTGGTGTTCGACGCCTACAAGGTGAAAGGGGGGCCCGGCAGCGTCCAGCGGGAGGGTGAGGTATACGTGGTGTACACCAAGGAAGCGGAGACAGCGGACATGTATATCGAAAAGACTACCTACGCGCTGACCAAGGAACGCCGGGAGCACCGGGTGCGCGTGGCTACCTCCGACGGGCTGGAGCAGTTGATCATCCTGGGCCATGGGGCCACACGCATGTCTGCCGCCGAACTGGAGTATGAGGTGGGGCAGGTGGAGGCGGAGATACGCCGGACCATCGAAAACAGATGAACAGCGCGGGACGTACCGAGACGACGGTACGTCCCGCGTTCTTCGTCGGCGTTTTTGGCAGGAGCCGAGACGGATCGGGACAATGTACCGGAGTGCTTGTGCGTTATTTACAAATTTGACCATGGAATATCATGTAAAATGGATGATGCTGTGAATTTTTGCCAACAATTGCATTAAAAAATGAAAAAAAGTTTCCATTTCCCCTTGACGCGGTTCCGGGTGACAGAGTATGATATCAGCATCGAAAGATGCCCGTCCATCCGGCTGCGGCCGGCCGCTCCCGGAGCGGGCAGAAAGGAGGAACTATGGCTTACGGCGATGTATTTACTAAGATCAATCGGGAATATTATCAATTGACCAGCGCGGAACGGAAGATCGCGGACCACATCATGCTGCAGCGCCAAGAGTGCCAGTTCATGTCCATCTCTGAGCTGGCCGAGGCCGCGGAAGTAGCGGAGGCCACGGTGTCCCGGTTCTGCCGGCGTTTGGGGTACAGAGGTTATAGTACCTTCAAGCTGGCGGTGGCCGGGTCTTCCGCCGGGACACGGCCGGTCAGCCCGCTGTATGGCGAGGTCGAGGCGGAGGACGACGTGGGGGAGATGTGCCGGAAGCTGTGCTCGGTGGACGTGGAGGCCATCACCCAGACCTTGACCATGCTGGACCCGGCCTGCGTCACTGCGGCGGCGGACCTGCTGCTGTCGGCACAGAGGGTGCTGTGCATGGGGCTGGGCGGCTCCATGATCTTGGCCCGAGAGGCGGCCCATCTCTTCTCCACCGCCCTGCCCAACTTTTTTGCCGTGGACGATTCCCATCACCAGGCCATCCGGGCCGCTATGCTCACCAAGCAGGACGCCATCCTGTACTTCTCCTATTCCGGGTCCACCCGGGACATGGTGGAGCTGATGAAGCTGGCCCGGGAACGAGGGGCCGGGACGGTGCTCATCACCCGTTTCCCCAAGTCCCCTGGGGCCGCGCTGGCGGACATCGTGCTGGAGTGCGGGGCCAAGGAGGGGCCGCTCCAGATGGGCTCCATCGCCGCGCGCATGGCGCAGCTCTATTTGACCGACGTGCTGTTCAACGAGGTGTGCCGGCGGGACATGGAGGGGTGCCGGGAGCGGCGCAGGCTGGTGGCGGACGCGCTGGCGGACAAACATCTGTGAAGATCGCAAAAAATTTTCTATACAGCGGATATCATCGATCATTTTTTCAGAAGATATTGACAAACACCGGGATAGATCATACAATCTATACGATGGCTTGTCGTCGTGCATAAAAGATCCCGCCGCAGGTGCAAGTCTTTTTCTCAGACCCCGCCGGCGGCCGTGACGCCGGACTACAAACTATTGTTAGAGGTGTTTCGTCATGCGCATTTATCAGGAAAAGGATTACAACGCCATGAGCCGCCGGGCTGCGGCCGTCATCGCCGCTCAAGTGGTGTCCAAGCCGGACTGCGTGCTGGGTCTGGCCACCGGTTCCTCCCCTGTGGGGACCTATAAGCAGCTCATCCAGTGGCACGAGCAGGGCGATCTGAGTTTTGCCGAGGTGTGCTCGGTGAACCTGGACGAGTACTATGGTCTGGCCCCCGACCATGACCAGAGCTATCGCTATTTCATGCAGACCAACCTGTTCGACCATGTGGACATCGTGCCCGAGAACACTAACGTGCCCAGCGGCCTGGCCAAAGACCCGGCGGAAGAGTGCGCCCGGTATGAGCAGGTGGTGCGGGAGCTGGGCTATGCCGACCTCCAGCTCCTGGGCATGGGCCGCAACGGCCACATCGGCTTCAACGAGCCCTGCGACTGCTTCCCCCTGGCCACCCATCTCGTGGACCTGACCGAGAGCACCATCGAGGCCAACGCCCGCTTCTTCGCCAGCGCGAACGACGTGCCCCGCCAGGCCCTCACCATGGGCATCGGCACCATCATGAAGGCCCGGAAGATCCTGGTGGTGGTCAGCGGCGAGGACAAGGCGGAGGCGGTGTGGAAAGCGTTCCGCGGGCCCATCGTTCCGGAGGTGCCCGCTTCCATCCTGCAGCTCCATCCCGACGTCACCCTGGTCGGGGACGTGAGCGCACTGAGTAGATTGACGGAGGATCATGAATGAAGATAACAGGCGGTAGTGTATTCGATCTGCAAAAGGGCTTCGTGGAGCGGGACGTGTGCTTCGACGGACCGCTGCTCACCTTGGACAGCCGGGACGATGAGAGCTATGACGCCGCAGGCTGCTATGTGATTCCTGGGCTCACCGATGTACACTTCCACGGCTGCCGGGGCGCGGACCTGTCCGACGGCGACCCGGACGGCCTGCAGACCATGGCCGAGTACGAGCTGTCCCGGGGCGTCACCCAGATCTGCCCGGCGGGGATGACCTTGCTGGAGGATCGGCTGCTGAAGGTGTGCCGCACGGCGGCCGCTCATCTCCGGGAAGGGCGGCCCGGCGCGGATCTGGTGGGGATCAACCTGGAAGGCCCCTTCCTGTCCTATGCCAAGAAAGGGGCCCAGAACGGGGATTGGCTCCATGAGCCCGACGCGGCCATGCTCCGCAGGCTCATGGAGGCCGCGCAGGGCCTGGTGAAGCTGGTGTCCGTCGCCCCGGAGCTGCCGGGGGCGATGGAGTTCATCCGGGAGGTCTCCGAGGAGGTGAACGTGGCGGTGGCCCATACCACCGCCGACTACGACACGGCGCTGGAGGCGTTCCGCTGCGGTGCGCGGGAGGTCACCCATCTCTTCAACGCCATGCCCGGCTTCACGCACCGCGCGCCCGGCGTGGTGGGGGCGGCGCTGGACAGCCCCTGGAGCCGGGTGGAGCTCATCTCCGACGGCATCCACATCCATCCCTCCATGGTGCGGGCCACCTTCAAGATGTTCGGCCCGGACCGGGTGGTGCTCATCTCGGACACCATGCGGGCCGCGGGCATGTCCGACGGCGAATACGATCTGGGCGGACAGAACGTCACGGTGAAAGGGCCGCTGGCCACGTTGGCTGACGGCACCATCGCCGGGTCGGCCACCGACCTGATGGCGTGCATGAAAGCCGCCGTCTCCTTCGGGATCCCTCTGGCGGACGCGGTGCGTTCGGCTGCGGTGACCCCTGCCCAAGCCATCGGTATCTTCGACCGGGTGGGTAGCCTGGACCCGGGCAAACGGGCCAACGTGGTGGTGCTGGACCAGGCGCTGGACGTGAAGGCCGTGTTCTTCCACGGCAAACAGATCTGAGGAAAACAAAGCGAGGGAGGCGCAGCCGCGTCTCCCTCGTTTTTTAGATCGACGGCGCCCCGGCCGTTCCCGTAGAGGCTGGCGACGGCGATGGCGATGGAGCCTCTCCCTGGGCCTGCTCCGGCAGGGTGAGCCCGTGGATGAAGCTGCCGGAGGAGGACTGGATCTGGCCTCCGACCACCCGGTTTTTGTAGATGAGCAGCGCGATCTGCACCGGCTCGCTTCGGGTGGGATAGTTGGTCAGCTGATAGGTATAGCGCTTCACCCGTTTGCCCTGGTATTGGGTGAGGTCGAAGCCTTGGTCCTCCTGGAGCTTCAGATAGTCCGCGTAGCTGTCGTCGAACTGCTCGGGGATGAGCAGCTCCTCCGTGGCGATGGGTTGGGACGCCACCTGCCAGCCCAGACCATTGAGGTAGGCCAGCCGGTCGTCGTTGTCCTTGATGTTCTTCACCTCCGAGGAGACGGCCACCGCCCGTCCCCCCAGGGTGAACGCCAAGGCAAGGACTGCCAATCCGCAGCAGCACAGGGCAACAGCCCCGGCCAGCAGCCGTTTCTTCGGTAGGCGTGCGGTGACGATGAACATGGGTATCACTCCGTTTCGTGATGATGGGGTGTCGCGCCCCCAGGCGCTCTCGTGGTGATACTCAAGGATATGTCCCGCCGCGGCCAGATATGATAGCCGGCCCCGTGTACAGGCCGGACGCTTACCGGGAACGCCCCTCCCCCGCGTGGCGGGAGAGGGGCGTCGTGTCCTTTATTCGATGCCGGTGAGGTCGAAGTCCTCCAGCCAGGCCCTGGCGGCTTCGCACACCCCCCGCAGGCACTTCTCGTCGAAGGGGCTGTCCAGCCCGGCGTTTTCCAACAGCTCGGTGAAGGTGCGGCTCCCGCCTTGGCGGGTATAGGCCATATACTTCTCCCAGGCCAGCTTGCGGTCCTTTTGCAGCAGCGCCCAGAACTCCAAGGCCACCGTCTGAGCCAGGCAATAGTCGATATAGTAGAACGGAGAGGCATAGATGTGGTTCTGCCGCTGCCAGGCCTCTCCCTCGGAGAAGAAGGGGATGTCCCCGTCCAGCCGCGCCCAGGGCATATAGATCCCTTGCAGCTCCTTCCACTTGGCATGGCGCTGGGCGGGGGTCATGTCCGGGTGGGCGTACACCTCGTGCTGGAAGTGATCCACCAGGGTCCCATAGGGGATGAAGGTGATGGCCCCGGACAGGTGGCTGTACAGGAACTTTTTGGTGTCCGGGCCGAAGAAGCCCTCCGCCCAGGGCCAAGCCATGAACTCCATGGACATGGAGTGGACTTCGCAGGCTTCCATACCGGGCCAGATATAGCTGGAGGGGATCCGGTCCCGGTTCATCCAGCAGGCGAAGGCGTGGCCCGCTTCGTGAGTGACCACCTCCACGTCTCCCTGGGTGCCGTTGAAGTTGGCGAAGATGAAGGGCACCTTGTAGTCGCTGATGGAGGTGCAGTAGCCGCCCCCCGCCTTGCCCTCGGTGGACAGCACGTCCATCAGTTCGTCGTCCAGCATGGTCCGGAAGAATTCGGCCGTTTCCGGGGACAGCTCACGGTAGAACTTCATGCCTTGCGCCAGGACATCGTCCGCCGTGCCCTGGGGCCGGGGGTTGCCGGAACGGAACTTCAGCGCGTTGTCGGCGTAGCTCAAAGGATACTCGACCCCGATGCGCTCCGCCTGCGCCCGGAAGATGGAGTCCGCCACGGGGACCAGATACTTCACCACAGCGGCGCGGAACTTCTCCACGTCGTCCTTGCCGTAGCAGTTGCGGCCCATGCGGTAGTAGCCCAGGGTGGTGTATCCCTCGTAGCCCAGCTTGCGGCCCATCTCGTCCCGCAGGTGGGTGAGCTCGTCATAGATGCGGTCCAGCTCGGGCTGATTCTCCTTGAACCACCGGCCCACGGCTTTCCAGGCGGCGAGGCGGCGCTGGTCGTCCGCGTCGGAAAGGAAGGGGCCCATCTGGGAGATGGTGTACTTCCCGTCCTCGAAGGGGATCTGGGCAGAGGCGATGAGCTTGCTGTAGGCCAGGGTCAGGTCGTTCTCCTTCTGGAGCTGGGGCACGATGTCCGGGGAGAAGGTCTTGAGCGCGATCTCGGTGTTGACGAACATCAGGTCGCCGTACTCCGCTTCGAAGTCCTTCCGGAAGGGGGACTCCAGCATGGCCAGCTTCCAATCCTGCTCGGATTCCTCCAGCTCGGGGCTGGCGGCGTTCCAGAAATCCATCTCGCCGTCATAGAACTGGTCCCGGGTGTCGATGGTGTTGCGGACCTGAGCCAGAGTGGCCAGGGTGTCGGTGTGCCGGCCCTCCTCCTCCCGCTCCAGGAACACGGCCTTGGCCTCCTCATAGCTCTGGGCGGATCTCAGGCGCTGGGTGAGCTGCGCAAGCGTCTGCTTCATCGCCTCCAGGTCGGGGCGTTCGTAGGGCATCTCAGAAAATCTCATGTCAGATATCTCCTTGTCCGAGCTTGGAAAGCTCTTTTCCGTCCAGAACGGCCCGTATGAGCCGTTCGTTCCGATATGCCAGGGTGAGCAGGAACGGCGGGTGGTCCTCCGCCAGGAGCCGGAGGAAGATCTTGTCCCCTTCCCAGACGGGGAGGTCGGGCACCTGCTCCTTGCGCACCCACTCCAGATCGCCCTCGTCGCAGTCGGCTGTCAGCTCTCCTGTCCAGTCTGTGGCGGTGAACAGGTACATGTGCTCTCCGTCGTTGCCTTCATCGAGGAAGGTGACCACGCCCCGGAACCGCCAGCCGGTGAGGGAGAGGCCGGTCTCCTCCAGCACCTCCCGGACGAAACACTCGTCGGGGCTCTCGCCGGGCTCGAAGTGCCCGCCTACGCCGATCCATTTGTCCTTGTTGATGTCCGCCTTCTTTTTGACCCGGTGCATCATCAGGTACTCGCCTCGGGCGTTCTCCAGATAGCCCAGGGTGCTGTTGCGCATCTCCATGTCAGAACGGTAGGTCCAGCCCGCCGGTGAGCTTGGACATCCGGCTGGACGCGTCGTCGCTGGCTTTGCGCAGAGCCTCGTTGACGGCGGCCACGATCAGGTCCTGGAGCATCTCCACGTCCTCCGGGTCCACCGCCTCCGGGTCGATGGCCACGCTCACCAGCTCCTTCTTGCCGGACACCGTGGCGGTGACCATGCCGCCGCCCGCCCCGGCCTCATAGGTCTTGCTCTCCAGCTCCTCCTGAGCCTTGAGCATGTCCTGCTGCATCTTTTGGGCCTGACGGATCATGTTGTTCATGCCGCCGCCCATGCCGCCCATCCCGCGGCTGTTGAATCCCTTTGCCATATCCTGTGTACCTCCTGATATATTCCGCGCGGCGATCCGCCGCGGTTCATTCCACGGTGATATTGCTGCCCGCCTGGGCCAAGAACGCATCCAGTGCGTCCATCGTGTCCGCCGCTGGTGCGGGCGCGGCTTCGGCCGGCGCTGCGCCCACCCGGACCGCCACCTGGCGGGCGGTCCCGGTGAGTTCCCGGCACAGCTCCACCATAGGGCCGGTGATGGCGGGCCGGTCCAGCATGTCTTTCAAAAAGTCGTTGGCCACCCACAGCGTGAGCTGCCCTGCGTCCCAGCGTCCCTCCGCCATGGCGGAGTTGCCCAGGAGGCTGTAGTCGGCCGCAGCCAGCCGCTGCTTGAGCCGGGCGCGGAAAGCGGGCCATCCCGGCCAGGCCCCGGCCGGCTGGGGGGCGGGAGCGGCGCTTCCCGCCGCCTCCCGGGGGGGCGGCGGGGCGGTGGGCGGCGTCTCGGGCTTGGTCTTGGGGCTAGGAGCCGGGCGCAGCTCCTCCCTGACCGACGGCTCTTCCTCCGGCATGGGCGGCTCCTCCCAGGGGACCTCCTCCTCTGCCGGGGGCGGCGCCTCCCGCCGGGGAGCGGGGGGGGCTTGGCGTTTCGGTGCGGCGGCCTCCGGGGCCGGGACGGCCGCGCCTGCCTGCTCCAGCCGGGTGAGGCGGGCGTTGAGCCCCGCCGCAGAGCCGTCCAGCGTGGGATCGCACAGGGCCAGCAGGCACAGCTCCATATCGGTGCGGCGGTTTGCCGACCGGGCCAGGTCCGCCGCTGTGCGCTGGAGCAGGGTCAGGAGCTGCACCAGCCGGGGGACGTCGAACTGGGCGGACAGCTTCTTGAGCGTCTCAGCGTCGAACCCGCCGGTCATCAGCGCCGCGCCCGAGCGCGGGGCGGTCTTGCACACCAGGAGGTCCCGCACCAGGGCAGACAGCTCGCCCACCAGGGCGGACATCTCCTTGCCTGCGGCGTACAGGCGGTCCAGCCGCTCCAGCGCGGCGGCGGTGTCCCCGGCGGCGGCGTCCTGCAGGAGCGCGGCGGCCTCCAGGTTGCCCGCCAGCCCCAGGGCGGAGAGGACCTGCTCCTCGTCCACGCTGCCCCCGCCGCCCGAGCACTGGTCCAGCAAGGACAGCGCGTCCCGCATCCCGCCGTCCGACAGCCGTGCGACCAGGGCCGCGCCGCCTTCGGTGAGGGCGATGCCCTCCTCCCGGGAGATGTGCAGCAGGTGAGCGGCGATGTCCGCCGGGTGGATCCGCTTGAAGGCGAACTGCTGGCAGCGGCTCTTGATGGTGGCGGGCACCTTATGGATCTCGGTGGTGGCGAGGATGAACATGAGGTGTCCCGGCGGCTCCTCCAGGATCTGGAGCAGGGCGTTGAACGCCTGGTTGGATAGCATGTGCACCTCATCGATGATGTACACCCGTTTCTTCACGGTGGCGGGGGTGTATGCCGCTTCGTCCAGGATGGCGCGGATGTCGTCCACGCCGTTGTTGGAGGCGGCGTCCAGCTCCAGCACGTCCAGGATGGAACCGCTGAGGATGCCCTGGCAGGAGGGGCAGGCGTTGCAGGGGCTCCCGTCCGCCGGATGCTCGCAGTTCACCGCCCGGGCCAGCAGCTTGGCGCAGCTCGTCTTGCCCGTCCCCCGGGTGCCGGTGAACAGGTACGCGTGGGACAGCCGCCCGGACTGCACCTGGCGCTTCAGGGTCTGAGTGACGTGGTCCTGGCCCACCACCTGATCGAAGGTGCGGGAGCGCCACTTGCGGTATAACGCCTGATACATCGGATCACCTCGAAAGAATAAAAGAAGTGCGCAGCGCTCCTTCATCACGCTGCGCTCAGCCGGGCCCCATCGAGAGGCCCGTTTCGATACATGGCTCACACGCTCCGGCGCACGACAAGACCGCGCACCGGCCTTTGAAGGACAGACTATGCCCGTTACCCATACAGCCGGCTCAGGACCGGCGGCCCCGCGGCACACGCGGCTGTCCGCTTAGTGCTGCTCGGTTCCCCGCCTGACACGGTTCACGGGGCCGCGTTGCGCGGGACCGGTCCGTCATCGCTGCTTATATGGGGCAGACGGCACATCCTGCCTCCGGGGGCCGGGATTCATCCCTGCTGTAGCGGGTTGCAGGTACAGGGCACCGCTGACTCCCCAACTAGCGCGGCCTTGCGGCGCGCCGGAGCATCTTTATGAGCCGGTGTTATTTTATCACGCTCGGGGAGATTTATCAACCGTATTTTCAAAAAATCCAAAAAGCAGGCATCGCCGCGCCGCCGCCGGGATAGGATGGCACAGGTCCCTCGCCGGGGAAGGGGGGCGCAGGGGCGTGGGGAGTGGATCTCTTTGCGGCGATCTTCGATCCCTTCTTTACATTTTCGCCCAAAGGGTATACAATACGATCAGGGAAACTGTACAATAAAGAGACTGCATAGGGAGGTGCTTTTTGGATGAAGCTTACATTTTTCGGTGCGGCGAAAGCGGTCACCGGAAGCTGCCATTGCGTGGAGACCAACGGGCATAAGGTGCTCGTGGACTGTGGGCTCCAACAGGGCAAGGACGAGCGGGACAACAGCGAGCTGGATTTCGCTCCGTCGTACATCGATGATATGGTGGTCACGCATGCCCACATCGACCACTCCGGCCGCATCCCGCTGCTGGTGAAGCAGGGCTTCGCGGGGAACATCTATTGTACCCGGCTCACGGCGGAGCTGCTGTCCATCATGCTGCGGGACTCTGCCCAGATCCAGGAGAGCGACGCCGCCTGGGAGAACCAGAAGGGCAAGCGGGCCGGCAAGGAGCCGGTGGAGCCGCTGTACACCCTGGTGGATGTGGAGAAGGCCCTGCGGCACATCGTCACGTGCGAGTACGGCCAGGAGCTGGAGCTCGCTGAGGGCATCCGGGCGCGTTTCGTGGACGCCGGACACCTGCTGGGCTCCGCCTGTGTGGAGATGTGGCTCACGGAGCAGGGGATCACCAAGAAGATCGTTTTTTCCGGCGACATCGGCAACCGGAAGCAGCCCATCATCCGCTCTCCCCAGCCGATCGTCCAGGCGGACTATGTGGTCACCGAGAGCACCTACGGCGACCGCCTCCACTCCGTGAAGGAGAAGCCCGACTATGCCGCCGATCTGGCCCAGGTCATCGAGGAGACGCTGGCCCAGGGGGGCAACCTGATCGTGCCCTCCTTCGCCGTGGGGCGCACGCAGGAGCTGCTCTATTTCATCCGGAAGATCAAGGAGCAGGGCCTGGTGCGGTGCGACCCGGACTTCCAGGTCTATGTGGACTCCCCGCTGGCGGGCGCGGCCACTGAGATCTTCTCCGGCGACCTGCGGGGCTATCTGGACGAGGAGTCGGTGGAGAAGCTGCGCGGGGGCGCTCTGTTCCGGTTCCCCGGGCTGAACATCACCGAGAGCACCGGGGAGTCCCGGGAGCTGAACCTGGATCCCCGCCCCAAGGTCATCATCTCCGCCTCCGGCATGTGCGATGCGGGGCGCATCCGCCACCACCTGAAGCACAACCTGTGGAGGCCGGAGTGTACGATACTGTTCGTGGGCTATCAGGCGGACGGCTCTCTAGGCCGGCGCATCCTGGACGGGGCCGACCGGGTCAAGCTGTTCGGCGAGGAGATCGCCGTGCGTGCCCGGATCGTCCGCTTCCACGGCCTGAGCTCCCACGCCGACCGGGACGGGCTGCTGCAATGGATCGGGAACTATTCCCCCAAGCCCCAGCAGGTGTTCGTGGTGCACGGGGACAGCAAGACCACCGAGACCTATGCCCAGACGCTGAGGGACCTGGGGTTCCAGGCCCATTCCCCCAATTACGAAGAGGTCTACGATCTGCTGGAGGACCGCGTGATCGCTCCGGGCATCGTGCTGGAGCCCAAGGCGCCGGCCGCTCCTGCGGCGTCTCCCGCCTACCGGCGGCTGGAGGACGTGGGCCAGAAGCTCATGGAGGTCATCGCCCACAACCGGGGCGGCTCCAACAAGGATCTGGGCAAGTTCGCCGACCAGATCCGGGCGCTCATCTCCAAGTGGGAGCGATAGGCACAGCCCTCTCCCCAACGAAAAGGACGAAAAAGACGGCTGGCCGCAGTTTCTGCGGCCAGCCGTCTTTTTTTCATTCCGCCTCATGCCCCTGGGCGACGATCGTGTCCACCACCCGCTGGGCCAGCTCCTGGCACTGTCCCTTTTCCGGGGCCTCCACCATCACCCGCACCAGCGGCTCGGTGCCCGATTCCCGGACCAGGATGCGGCCCGTGTCACCCAGCTCGTCCGCCACGGCCTGCACCGTGGCCTTCACGGCGGGGTCCTCCTGAGCGGTCCTCTTGTCCTTCACCCGCACGTTGATGAGCACCTGGGGATAGATCTTCACCGGCTCGGCCAGCCGGCTGAGGGCCTCCTTCTTGGCCATCATCACCTCCATGATCTTCAGCGAGGTGAGGATCCCGTCCCCGGTCCGGGCATATTTGGAGAAGATGATATGCCCCGACTGCTCTCCGCCCAGGCGGTGGCCGCCGTGGACCATCTCCTCATAGACGTATTTGTCCCCCACGGCGGTCTTGGCATAGCCCACCCCCGCCGCGTCCAGCGCTTTGTACAGGCCGAAGTTGGACATGACGGTGGTCACCACCGTGTTGGTGAGCAGCTTGCCCCGCTCCTTCATGTAGACGCTGTACAGATACATGATCTGGTCGCCGTCCACCAAAGCGCCGTTCTCGTCCACCGCGAGGCAGCGGTCCGCGTCCCCGTCGTAGGCGAAGCCTGCGTCATAGCCGTGTTCCTTCACGTACCGGCACAGGCCGTCGATATGAGTGGAACCCGCGTCCAGATTGATGTTGAGGCCGTCGGGCTGGTCGTTGATGACGTGGATCTCCGCCCCGAGAGAGCGGAACACGTTGGGGGCGATGGACCACGCGGAGCCGTTGGCGCAGTCCAGGGCGATCTTCTTGCCCCGGAAAGAGTATACCGCCAGCGAGATGAGGTAGCCCATATACCGGTTGCGTCCGGCGGTGTGGTCCACGATGCTGCCAACCGCCTCGTTGGTGGCGAACGGCAGCTTGGACATGGGACGTCCGTCCACCTCCAGCAGCCCGTCCAGATAGTCCTCCACCAGCCGGATGGTGGCCTCGTCCATCTTTTCCCCCTCCCGGTTCAGCAGCTTGATGCCGTTGTCATAGTAGGGGTTGTGGGAGGCGGAGATCATCACGCCGCAGTCGAAGCCGTCCGTCCGGGTGACGTAGGACACCGACGGCGTGGTGGTGACGTGGAGCAGGTACACGTCGGCCCCGGAGGCCGCCATGCCGGCGCTGATGGCGTACTCCAGCACGTAGCTGGAACGCCGGGTGTCCTTGCCCACCACGATGCGGGCCTTGTGTTCCCGGCCGTAATACCAGCCCAGGAACCGGCCCACCTCATAGGCGTGGTCGGCGGTGAGCTCGACGTTGGCTTTTCCCCGGAAACCGTCGGTGCCGAAATATTTTCCCATAGGATCATTCTCCCTTCCGCTTGGGGACGATGACGCCGCCCGTCTTGTAGATGCTGTCCCCCGGGACCGCGCCCCGGACGCAGGACAGCGGATAAATGTCGGTGTGGGGGCCGATCACCGTGCCCGGGTTGAGCACGCTGTTGCAGCCCACCTCCACGAAATCGCCCAGGATGGCCCCGAACTTCTTGCGGCCCGTCTCGATGCTCTCGTCCCCGTCCTGCACGGTGACCAGGGTCTTGTTGGACTTCACGTTGGAGGTGATGGATCCCGCCCCCATATGGCTCTTGTAGCCCAGGATGGAGTCGCCCACGTAATTGTAATGCGGGACCTGCACGCCGTCGAACAGGATGACGTTCTTCAGCTCCACTGAGTTGCCCACCACGCAGCCCGCTCCCACCAGGGCGGAGCCTCGGACGAAGGCGCAATGGCGCACCTCGGTGTCCGGTCCGATGATGCAGGGCGCGCCCAGGAAGGCGGTAGGGGCGATCTTCGCCGTCTCGTGTACCCACACCTGGGGCTGGCGCTCCTCATATCCTGCCCCCAGGGCGGGGCCCAAATACAAGATCAGTTCCTTGATGCCGTCCAGCGCCTGCCAGGGATATCCATATCGGGCCAGATAGTCCCCGGCCAAGGTGTGGCTCAGGTCGAACAGCCCGGTCGTGTTCAAATTCATGGGTATAATCCACCTTTCTGCGAAAGGCACCGACGGGGTTATGAAACCCG
>CANRXB010000021.1 GCA_947643715.1 uncultured bacterium | reverse complement strand
AAGCAGAAGATGGTGGATACCGGCGGACGCGTCAGCCGCTTCAACAAGAAGTTCGGCTTGGGCTGAGAGCAGTCGATCCAAAGACCCGTTGCAAATGATTGCGGCGGGTCTTTCTCTATTTTCGCCCGGCCGGCATATACTACATCACGATGAAAACAGGAGGTATCCCGCCATGTTCCAAAAAGTAGATCCCAAAAAGCTGACCATCGACCCCTTCGCCGCCATCGGGGACCGGTGGATGCTCATCACCGCCGGGACGCCGGAGCGCTGCAATACCATGACCGCCTCCTGGGGCGGCCTGGGGATCTTGTGGGGCGCACCCATGGCTACCTGCTATATCCGTCCCCAGCGGTATACCAAGCAGTTCGTGGATGAGAACGAGTATTTCACCCTGTCCTTCTTCGGGGAGGAGCACCGCCCCCAGCTCTCCCTGTGCGGCTCCAAAAGCGGGCGGGACATCGACAAGGTGAAGGAATGCGGCTTCACAGTGGCGCAGGCAGAGTGCGGCGCTCCCTACTTCCAGCAGGCGCAGTTGGTCTTCGTGTGCCGCAAGCGCATGGCCATGCCGATGGATCCCGCCGCCATGCCGGAGGACGTGAAGGCGAAGTGGTATGACGCAGATCACCACACCATTTACTGGGGCGAGATCGTGGAGATCCTGGAAAGGACATGAGCTCCACAGAAAACGAGGTATCTTTTGATCTATGTTTGACAAAAGTGAAGTAAGAACGATCGACCGAGCCGTGCTGGTGGGGCTGAACGCTCCCGGCCTGAGCCGGGAGGAGAACGCCGACGAGCGCTCCCTAGAGGAGCTGGCCGCCCTGCTGGACACGGCGGGCGGGACCTGCCTGGCCACGGTGCTGCAAAACAAGTCCACGCCCGACCCGCGCACCTTCATCGGCGAGGGCAAAGCGGCGGAGGTCAAGGAGCTGGTCCACAGCCTGGGGGCGGATCTCGTGATCTTCGACAACCCCCTGTCCCCCTCCCAGCAGCGGGTGCTCACCGAAGAGCTGGGCGTCACGGTCATGGACCGCGCCGCCCTGATCCTGGACATCTTCGCCAAGCGGGCCCGCACCAGCGAGGGCCGGCTCCAGGTGGCGTTGGCCCAATACCGATATCTGCTGCCCCGGCTGACGGGCATGTGGAAACACCTGGAGCGCCAGGAGGGCGCCATCGGCACCCGCGGCCCCGGCGAGACCCAGTTGGAGTCCGACCGGCGGCACATCCACCGGAAGATCGCCAAGCTGGAGGACGAGCTGCGGGACGTGCGCCGGGTGCGCTCCACTCAGCGGGAGCGGCGGGAGAAGAACGAGGTCCCGGTGGTGGCCATCGTGGGCTATACCAACGCGGGCAAGTCCACCCTGCTCAACGCCCTCACCGGGGCCGGCATCCCGGCCAACGACAGGCTGTTCGACACACTGGACACCACCACCCGGACCCTGGAGATCTCGGACACGTGCACTGTGCTGATCTCGGACACGGTGGGTTTCATCTCCAAGCTGCCCCATCAGCTCGTGGACGCGTTCAAGGCCACCCTGGAGGAGCTCACCTTCGCCGACCTGCTCCTCCACGTCATCGACGCCTCCGACCCGTGCTGGCGGGAGCAGGCGGCGGTGGTGGACCGGCTCATCATAGAGCTGGGGGCCGCGGAGACCCCCCGCCTGGAGGTGTTCAACAAATGCGACAAGTTCGTAGGGGACATCCTGCCCCACGGGGAGGACATGATATCCATCTCCGCCAAGACCGGCGCGGGGCTGGACGGCCTGCGTCAAGCCATCGGCCGGCGGCTGGACGATGGGGCCCACCGGGTGGAGCTGCACCTGCCCTATGACAAAGGCGGCCTGCTGGACGCGCTGTACCGGGAGGCCAAGGTGGAGAAGGTGGACTACGGCGACACGATAGAGGTCACCGCCGTCTGCACACCCAAGACCCTGGGGCGGCTGAGCGACTACCTGGCCCAAAAAGGGGAGTGACCGATGGAGTGCATGAGGTGCGGCGCCGGGACGAAGCTCGTCCAACTGGTGGACCCCGGGCCGGGCGGCTGCCCGATCTGCGCAAGAGCCAAGCCGAAAAGCATCTGGGACAGCGAGAAGATGTGCGTCGTGGACTGCTATGTATGCCCCCAGTGCGGGCATATCGAGCTGACCGCGTCGAAGCCCGAGCTGTTCCGAGACATCTGAGCGAAGAAGGAAGGCCCAAAACCTGGGCTTTCCTTTTTCGCTTTAGCGTGGTATAATGACCCAAATCCAAAGACAGAGGGGCGATATCATGAAGATCGTGGTGAAGGTGGGCACCTCCACCCTGGCCCACGCCACCGGACGGCTGAACATCCGCCGGGTGGCGGAGCTGGTGACGGTGCTCTCCGATTTGAAGAACGCGGGGCATCAGCTCATCCTGGTGTCCTCCGGCGCCATCGGGATGGGAGTAGGGAAGCTGAACCTCCCCGGCCGGCCGGCAGACATGCCCACCAAACAGGCCGCCGCGGCCGTGGGCCAGTGCGAGCTGATGTACACCTATGACAAGCTGTTCTCCGAATACCATCACACAGTGGCCCAGCTCCTGCTCACCAGGGAAGACGTGGACTTCCCTGGCCGGAGGCAGAATTTCGAGAACGCGATGGAGCGGCTGCTGGAGCTCAACGCCCTGCCCATCGTCAACGAGAACGACGCGGTGGCCACCGACGAGGTGGGCGTGTCCACCACCATCGGGGAGAACGACACCTTGTCCGCCATCGTGGCCAGGTGTGTGGGGGCGGACCTGCTCGTCCTGCTCAGCGACATCGACGGGCTGTACACCGCCGATCCCCGGAAGGACCCGGACGCCGCCCTGATCCCCGAGGTGCGGGAGATCACCCCCGAGCTGACGGCCCTGGCGGGCAGCCCCGGCTCCGCCCTGGGCACCGGCGGCATGGCCACCAAGCTGAAAGCGGCGGAGCTGGTCATGGCCTGCGGCTGCGACATGGTGATCGCCAACGGCCAGCGGCCGGAGCTGCTGTACGGCATCGCGGCGGGGGAACCTATCGGGACACGTTTCGTGGGAAGGAGAGAGGATCGATGACCACTTCAGAGCTGCTCAGGCGCGCGCAGAGCGCGAAGAGGGCCATGGCCCTTGCGGACACCCAGACGAAGGACCGCGCCCTGCTGGCCATGGCGGACGCCCTGGAAGCGGACGCGCCGGTCATCCTGGCGGCCAACGCGCTGGATCTGGAGGCCGCGAAGGGCACGGTGTCCGCCGTGATGCTGGACCGCCTGGCCCTCGACGGCCAGCGCGTCTCCGCCATGGCGGACGGGGTGCGGGAGGTGGCCGCTCTCCCCGACCCGGTGGGCCGGGTGCTCCGCCGGGAGGAGCGGCCCAACGGGCTGATCATCGAAAAGACCGCCGTCCCCATGGGGGTGGTGGCGATCATCTACGAGAGCCGGCCCAACGTCACTTCCGACGCAGCGGCGCTGGCGCTGAAAGCGGGGTCCGCCTGTGTGCTGCGCTGTGGGAAGCAGGCCCACCGCTCCGCCGCCGCCATCGTTGCCGCCCTGCGCCGGGGCCTCGCCGCCGCAGGGCTGCCCCAGGACGCGCTGGGACTGGTGGAGGACGTCACCCGCCAATCCGCCGCCGAACTGATGACCGCCGCAGGGCTGGTGGACCTGCTCATCCCCAGGGGAGGCACGGGACTGATCCGGGCCTGCGTGGAGGGCGCTACCGTCCCCGTCATCGAGACGGGCACCGGCATCTGCCACATCTATGTGGACCGGGACGCCGACCTGGACATGGCCCTGGACATCGTGGAGAACGCCAAATGCTCCCGGCCCAGCGTGTGCAACGCCGCCGAGGTCTGCCTGGTGCATCGGGACATCGCCGCCGGGTTCCTGCCCCGTTTGGCGCAGCGCATCGTGGATCAGAGAGCGGCCCATGGCCTGCCCCCGGTGGAGCTTCGGCTGGATGACGCGGCCTCAGCCGCCGTCGCCGGTACTCCGGTCGGCCCGGACGACTTCGACACGGAATTTCTGGACTATGTCCTGGCGGTCAAGGTGGTGGACGGCGTGGACGAGGCCGCGCGCCACATCGCGGCCCACTCCACCGGACACTCCGAGGCCATCGTCACCGCCGACGGCGGGACGGCCCGCCGCTTCACGGCCTTGGTGGATTCCGCCGCGGTGTATTGGAACGCCTCCACCCGGTTCACCGACGGGGGCGTGTTCGGCTTGGGGTGCGAGATGGGCATATCCACCCAACGGCTCCACGCCCGGGGCCCCATGGGGCTGGAGGAGCTGTGCACTTACAAATACGTGGTCACTGGGACGGGACAGGTCCGCTGACGGGACACGGCCCTGCGGTCTCCCGCAGGGCCGTATGTCATACCGGGATCGTCAAAAACGTGCGCATCGCCCCGCCCAGCCCGGCGAACAGGACGTTATCGGGCGGGAAGAAGGTGAACCACACGATGAGCGCGCCCAACAGCGCGGTGAGCAGCGCCGCCGCTTTGCCGGTCCCCGGCCATTCGCACAGCGGCCACAGCACCCTGGGCATCAGGAACCCCACTCCCATCAGGACGAGATACAGCGCCACGTCCACGAACAGGCTCTCCCCCCGCAGGGTCGCGTGATAGAGATAGCCCGACCCCAGCAGCGCGGCGCAGACCACCAGCAGGCTCAGCAGCCAGGCCGTGCGGCCCGCGCCGCCCTGCCCCCGGCCGAGGAGCAGCGACACGGCCAAGAGCGGAAAGTAGAGCAGCTTCAGATGTTCCCAGATGCTCTCCCGCACCGGGGATATCAGGGCCAGGACAGGGTTTGGGGACCAACTGTAAAGGAAGTGGAGCAGCACGCCTGCCGCAGCGGCAATCAGAAAGTACATGATCATTTTTTTGGTCGATCTTTCCATGGTCACACCTCGCTTTTCCTTACAAAGTATGCAAAGGTCCGGGCAGACTATGTTCGCCCGGACTCGATTTTTTTGACGCGGCACATCGCCATCGTTCCAGATCCGGCCAACCTGCCGAGATCTTGCCAGGATAAGATCCGAGACCCTTGCCGTCCGGGCGGTTCGGCCCACAGCGCTGCCAACCTCGCCTGACATTGCCACGGTGAAAAGCGGCCGCCATCGCCATATTAAGAGGGCGGGCGTTGGGGCGCTCGGCGGAGGACGGCCTCCACAGCCGCCCGGACGCCCGCGAGTTTCAAAAAGGCGGTGAACGGATTTGAATGAAGAAGCGAGACCATTCATGGGGGCGGCGGTCCTGCGGGGGCTGGGGCTGCTGCTGGCGGCGGTGCTGACGATGTGGCCCACTATGGCCTGGGCCAGTCCGGCTACGGTGGTCCCGGTGGGCCGGGCCGTAGGCATCAAGCTGTTTTCCGACGGCGTGGTCGTGGTGGGCACCTCCGACGTGGCCACCGACACGGGCAATGTGAACCCGGCCAAAGCCTGCGGGCTCCAGGAGGGCGACATCATCACCCATATCAACTCCACCGAGGTGGACACCATCGAGGAGGTGTCCGCTCTGCTCCAGGAGCTGGAGGGCGAGGCCATGAGCATCCGGGCCATCCGGGACGACAAGCAGGTGCAGCTCACCGCGCAGGCGGCGCTGTGCACGGCGGACGGGGCCTATAAGCTGGGCGCCTGGATCCGGGACTCCATGGCAGGCATCGGCACAGTGACCTTCTACTGCCCCGACACCGGGGCCTTCGGCGCGCTGGGCCACGGCATCAACGACGTGGACACGGCCCTGCTCATGCCTCTGGAGAGCGGCTCCATCCTGCCCGCCACGGTGGCGGGGGTGGAGAAGGGGAAAGCGGGCGACCCCGGCCAGCTCCAAGGGGTGTTCGACACCTCGTCCACCCTGGGCCTGCTCCATGCCAACACCAGCGGCGGCGTGTTCGGCGTGATGGCGGACAGCGGCTGGGTGGAGGGCACGCCGGTGGAAGCGGCCCAGCGTGACGAGGTCAAGCCCGGGAAGGCCACCATCCTGTGCAACATCTCCGGCGACCGGGTGGAGGAGTACGGCATCGAGATCGCCAAGGTGTTCCCCGAGAACAAGGACGACTGCCGGGACTATCTCCTCAAGGTCACCGACCAGCGGCTGCTGGACGCCACCGGAGGCATCGTCCAGGGGATGAGCGGCAGCCCAATCCTCCAAGACGGCAAGATCGTGGGGGCCGTGACCCACGTCCTGGTAGACGACCCCACCAGCGGCTACGGCATCTACGTGGGCCGGATGCTCCGGCAGTGCGGGCAGGACGTATCAGGCTGAGGAACGAGGGAGCGGCTCCGCCGCTCCCTCCTGTTCGTCAGGAACTCCCCCGACGGGCCGAGCGGATCGGACGGGAGAGAGACGATCTCCATGTCCTCTCCCCCCTCCCGTTACCAGGGGCACACGTTTTACCAGCAGTCCGACCGAGCGGCAGAACAGATCTCGCCCCTTCGGCCGGGGCCCCTCCACAAAATATTTTTCGATTTTATTTGACAAATTACTACCAGATATGGCATGATATGACAAAAGAGCTGATGGAAGCGCAGACCCATCACCCGATGGCTCCATTCCCCCTGGAAAACGGCCCGCCCCAAAGGGAAACGGACATGGATTTCCAACTTTTTCCGCCCTTTTGGCTATGTTGGAACATAGATCCGACAGCAATGTCGAAGAAAACTTTGAAAAAAAGTGCAAAACTTCCTTGCCATGTGGAGGATTCTGTGGTATTTTAAGGATAAGCCAAAATTTGGTAAATCTGGAAATCAATTACCAATGGTCTCGGACCGGAAAGGAACAGGAACATGAGCGACAAGTGGAAGATCGTACTGGCGGACGCCTCGGAGGAGTTCCGCCAAATGCTGGCTGAGATGATCGGGGAGGAGGCAGATCTGACGGTTTGCGCTCAGACAGGCAATGGTGAGGAACTGCTGGATCTCATCGCCCGGCACAAGCCGGACGTGGTGATCATGGATCTGATGCTGGCCGAGATGGACGGGTTGGAAGTGCTGGAAGAGCTGGATGAGGACCGGCCCCGGATGTTGGTGTTGTCCACGTTCAACAACCCCGCGCTGGCGGAGCAGATCTCCCGGCATGGCGGCGACTACTGTATGCTCAAGCCCTGCCGCATCCAGTCGGTAATCGGGCGGGCGCGGGCGCTGGCGTGCGCTCCCGCCGCGGGCCAGATCCAGGAGGAGAGCAGCGCCCGGGACCTGGAACGGCAGGTGACCGCCATCATCCACGAGATCGGTGTGCCTGCCCATATCAAAGGCTACCAATATCTGAGAGAGGCCATCGGCCTGGCTGTGGCGGACATGGAGATCATCAACGCCGTGACCAAGGTATTGTACCCTGCGGTGGCCAAGAAATTCGGCACCACCTCCAGCCGGGTGGAGCGTGCCATCCGCCATGCCATCGAGGTGGCCTGGGACCGGGGAGACCTGGAGACGCTGCAAAAGTATTTCGGTTACACGGTATCCAACGCCAAGGGCAAGCCCACCAACAGTGAATTCATCGCCATGATCGCCGACCGTATCTCCCTGGACGGGACCCCCGCATGAACGGCCGGCCCACCCTAAGGACATAGAACGGCGCGCTGTGCTCTCACACAGCGCGCCGGTTTTTCACAGCCTGAATTCGTATTCCAGTTTTTCCACCGTCCAGTCCTTGATGACCTCGGCGTAATAGGCGCACTCCTTGCGGCAGACGGCCACGTCCAGGCTGCGGTAGTTCCCGCACTCATAGGGGCTCTTGCCCGGCATCTCGCCCTGCCATGCCGCGGCCTCGTCGAACACCTTCTTGAGCAGCTCCACCATCCCAGCCAGGGACAGCTTGCTCTCGTCGAACAGTACGTAGAAGCCGGTCTGACAGCCCATAGGGCCGAAGTAGACCACCGCGTCCTTCTGTTCGCTGTTGCGCAGCAGGGTGGCCACGATGTGCTCCAGCGAATGGAGCGCGGAGTTGGACAGCAGGTCGTCGGTGTTGGGGCGGCGGAAGCGCAGGTCGAGGGTGACCACCGTGCCGTCCCGGCGGGACAGGTATATCCCGGGCTGGAGCCGGGTGTGGTCGATGGAAAAGCTGGCGATCCGTTCCATTTTCGATTCACTCCTTTTCAAATATCCATGGCCGCCGCCAGGGCCCTGTTCAGCGTTGCCACAGCGGCGGGCAGGTTGGCTTGGTATTCCTCATATTGGGACGGGTGGAACAGGTGGTCGGACACGCATTTCACCGACCGGAAGGGCACGCCGCTGCGTAGGCACACCTGGGCGGCGGCAGCGGCCTCCATGTCGCACACCAGGGCGCCGAAATGGTCCCGGATATGAGCGGCGCGCTCCAGATCCCGGCCGAACCAGTCCCCGCTGGCGGCGACGCCGGGAACGGCCCGGAAGCCGGCGCTGGTGAGCCGGGCAAGGGTCTGCTCCGCACAGGCGCAGGGCAGCTCCACCCGTTCCAGCACGGGCACCAGTCCCGGCGGATCGCCGAACACGTCCAAATCGTGCTGGACGCAGTGGGTGACGGCCACCAGCGTCCCGGCAGGCAGGTCGGTGAAGCAGCCCGCCACACCGGCGTTCCACAGCTCCGTGGGGGCAAAGCGGTCGATGAGGCGCTGGGCAGCCAGCGCGGCGTTCACCTTCCCAACGCCGCACACGCACACCACCAGGTCCTTCGACAGCCTGCGCAGCTCCAGCCCGGTGGGGTCCGGGAGGAGCTCACCGGCGTCGAAGGGCGGGGCGAGCTCCTTTCGCATAGCGAACGATACTACTCTCATGGCTTCAATGCTTTGCCGCCAGCAGCTCGGCGCGCACGTCCCAGAGCTTTTGCGACAGGTCCACATAATAGTTGTGGGGGAACTCGAACCGCTTCACCTCGTCCCACAAGCTGTCCACCTCCCGGCCGCAATAGGCCCGGGCCTCCTGGATGGAGGGCAGCTCGTACACCAGCGCCCCGTTTTGGAAGATGGGCACCAGCAGGGGCCGGGCAGTGAAATCAGTGATGGTCTTGCGTTTCCAGGTGGCCTCCGGGTCGAACAGCTCCAGGGGCTGGGTGAAGTCGGGCTGCTCGTCGTGGACGCAGATATAATCTGCCATCGCCTTGCCCGTGGCGTTCTCGAACAGCCGGTACACCTTTTTGAAGTGGGGCAGCGTGACCTTGGCGGCGTTCTCGCTGATCTTGATCTTGGGGACGACGGTCCCGTCCTCCTCGATGGCGGCAAGCTTGTATACCCCGCCGAACACCGGCTCGCTCTTGGAGGTGATGAGCCGCTCGCCCACGCCGAAGGAATCGATGCACGCCCCCTGGGTGAGCAGGTCCCGGATGATGTATTCGTCCAACGAGTTGGACGCCACGATCTTGATGCCGGGCAGTCCCGCGTCGTCCAGCATCTTCCGGGCCTTCTTGGACAGATACGTCAGGTCGCCGGAATCGATGCGGATGCCGCCGTCGGTGATGCCCAGCTCCCGGAACACCCGGATGGCGTTGGGCACGCCGGAGTGGAGGACGTTGTATGTGTCCACCAGCAGGGTGGCGGCGGTGGGATAGACCTGACAATAGGTCTTGAAGGCGGTATACTCGTCGGGGAACATCTGCACCCAGGAGTGGGCCATGGTGCCGGTGGCGGGGGTGCCGAACATCAGGTCGGCCATGGCACAGGCGGTGCCTCCGGCCCCGGCGATGTAGCTGGCCCGCGCGCCCAGCACCGCGCCGTCCGCCCCCTGGGCCCGGCGGGAGCCGAACTCGGACACCGGACGGCCCTGCGCCGCCCGGACGATGCGGTTGGACTTGGTGGCGATGAGGGACTGGTGGTTCAGAGCCAGCAGGAGATAGGTCTCCACGAACTGGGCCTGGATGGCGGGGGCCCGGACGGTGAGGATCGGTTCCCGGGGGAAGATCGGGGTGCCCTCCGGCACGGCCCAGATGTCGCCGGTGAACCGGAAGTCCCTGAGATAGTCCAGGAACTCGGGGGAGAAGCAGTTCTTGCTGCGCAGGTATCCCAAGTCCTCCTCATCGAAGCGGAGATCTTCGATGTACCGGATCACCTGCTCCAGTCCGGCCGCGATGGCGAAGCCGCCCCCGTCGGGGACATTGCGGAAGAACACGTCGAAATAGCAGACGCGTTGGGCCATCCCCGTCTGGAGATAGCCGTTGCCCATGGTCAGTTCGTAGAAGTCGGTGAGCATCGTATAGTTCACGTCGTGCTTCATTGGAGAATCCCTCCCTGTCGTTTGTAGCTCCCATTATATGCTGTCTTGACAGTAAAAGCAATCCCAAAAATCGCCCGGCCAACGCTCCCGGAGCAGGGCGCGAAAAACGGCGCAAGGCCAACCCCTGCGCCGTCCCGCGTCATCTCTTGCCGATCAGCTCCTGCCACCACTCGATCAGCCGGAACTTCAGCACGTATCCGCCGTCCCGCCCGGTGATGAGGGACACCTGATTGTCGGTGAGCACCCCTTCGGCCGCCGCCTCCACCGAGCCCTCGGACACCGAGGCCAGGCACAGCGGCGGGAACACCACGCACCACCAGTTGCGGCCCGCGCCCTCCCCGATGACCACCCGGAGGGCCCGGTAACGGCCGGCAGGGAGCGAGAAGCTGTCATATTCCCGGGTGGGGAACCATTCATCAGACAAGGTGACGCGCACCGGGTCGCCCCGCCCCGTCCGGGCCAAGGCCTCCGCCCCCGCCTCGGCCAGCTCGTCCAGGCGGGAGGACAGGGCCTCCTCCGCCTCCCGGCGGTCGTCCACGCCCTCCAGGATCTGGCTGGCCAGGGCCAGCACCGCGTCGCGCACCAGCGCCTTCCGGGCCTGATCGGAGTCGGAATCGGAATTGGCCACCACATGGAGCCGGAGCACCCGGTCCGCCAGAGCGCCCTCGCTGGCCCCGGCCCACACGCCCACCGTCAGGGTCAGGCCGAGGGCCAGGAACAGCGCCGCTTCCCACAAACGCAGCTTGGAAGGAACAGAGATAGCATCCATCGAAAACACCGTCCTCTTATGTACCGTATGGGCATAGTATGGACGGTATCGGCAGATCTCATACCTCCGGCAGCGAACTATTTTCCCCGGCGGGCCCGCACAGGAACACGTCCCGGAGGCTCTCCTTCAACCGGCGGCAGGCGGCCTGGGCGCTGCCCAGGTCGTCGAACAGGCCGAACACCGACGGACCGCTGCCCGACATGGACGCGCCCAGCGCCCCGCAGTCGATGAGGGCGGACTTGATGCTGGCGATGGCGTTGGCGCGGCGGGGCTCCAGCACGTCCTCGAACACGTTGTACATCCGCCGGGCCACCCCGGCCAGATCCCCGGCCTCCAGCGCGGCCACGGCCCCGGCGGTGTCGGGCCGGCGGACGATCTTGCGCACGTTCACCCGGGCGAAGAGCTGTGGCGTGGAGATGGAGAAGGGCGGCTTGCACGCCACGATATGGCACGGGGGGAGGGACGGCAGCGGAGAGAGCCGCTCTCCCCTGCCCTGCGCAAGAGCCGCGCCCCCCAGCACACAGAACGGCACGTCGGACCCCACCCTCGCCCCGATCTGCGCCAGCTCGGCGGGGGCCAGCCCCGCCCCGGTGAGCCGGTCCATGGCCCGCAGCACGGCGGCGGCGTCCGCGCTGCCCCCCGCCAGCCCGGCGCACACCGGGACGCGCTTCCGGATGGACACGTCCACCTCATGCTCCAGCCCTGTGGCCGCGCGGAAAGCGGCCGCGGCCTGCTGGGCCAGGTTCTTGTCCCCGGTGGGGAGGAAGCGCAGATCGGAGACAGCCTGCCCCCGCGCTCCCCCGGCGGGGACCACGGTGAGCTCGTCCGCCAGGGTGACGGACTGCATCACCATCGCCAGATCGTGATAGCCGTCCTCGCGTTTGCGCAGGATGTCCAGTGTGAGATTGATCTTCGCATAAGCCAAGAGTTCCATGATCCTGACTCCTTATCCATTCAAAAGGTCCCCGATCCCGGAAGCCGTCACGTCCCCAGAGCGGCGGAAGCAACGGCGGCCATCCTCCCCCGGTCCAAGGGCCGGTCCAGGAAGAGCTCCAGGGCCAGCACCGCCTGGCCCACCAGCATGGGCAGGCCGCCGATCCCCCGCAGCCCCCGGCGGCGGGCCCGGGCCAAGAGCTGCGTCTCGGCGGGATGGTAGATGAGGTCGAACACGCCGGCCTCCGGCGGGAGGGCGTCCAGGAAGGAGAAGTCCTCGAACTGATGGGGACAGCCCGCCATCCCCAGATCGGTGCAGTTCACCAGCAGCTCCGCGTCCCGGCACAGCCGGGACAGCGTATCGGGAGAGGCCCCCTGCGGGACCAGCACTCCCCGGGGATCCCTGCGGCACAGCTCCTCGGCCCGGGACAGGGTGCGGTTGCACACCCACACCCGCTCCGCCCCCGCCTGGGCCAGCTCGAGGGCCACCGCCTTGGCGGCTCCCCCCGCCCCCAGCACCACCACGGTCCCGGCGGGCCACAGGCCCGCCCCTTCCAGCGCGGCCAGCGCCCCGCCGCCGTCGGTGTTGTAGCCGATCCACCTGCCCTCCCGCAGACAGACGGTGTTCACCGCGCCAAATAGGGCCGCATCGCCGACGACGCCGTCCAGCAGCTCGATCAGCGCCTCCTTGTGGGGCATGGTGGCGTTGAATCCGGTGACGCCGTTCTCCCTGGCCCATGCCAGGTACTGGGGCAGCTCTCCACTGCGGACCACCCGGGCGGCGTAAGGGACGTCCAGCCCCAGCGCCTCCAGCATGGCCCCGTGGATGACCGGGGACTTGGAGTGCAGCACCGGGTCGCCGATGACCTGGAGCTTCATCTCCCGCCCTCCAAAAAGTAGTCCATGGCCATGAGGTAGCCCTGATGACCGTGCCCGTAGATCTGCCCCACACAGGCGGGGGCGGTGACGGACACCGCCCGGAAGGGCTCCCGTTGGTCGATGTGGCTGAGGTGGACCTCATACGCGGGCACGTCCACCGCTTTCAGCGCATCCAGGATGGCATAGCTGTAATGGGTATATGCCCCCGGGTTGATGACGATCGCGTCATACACGCCGTCGGCGGCATGGATCGCGTCGATGATGGCCCCCTCGTGGTTGGACTGGAAGCAGCAGGCGGTGGAGCCGTGGGCCAGGGCATGTCCTTCGATCAGGGCGCACAGCCGCTCATAGCTCAAACTGCCATAGATGTCCGGCTCCCGTTTGCCCAGCAGGTTCAGGTTGGGGCCGTTGATGATCAGGAACTTCATGGATGCAACGCCTCCATATAGATGGTAGAGATCAGCGCCTGGGCCTCCCGGGGGCTCTTCCCGGCGGGGACGATGTGGTCCGCCCAGCGCCGGTACACCGGGGCGCGCGCGGCATACCGCCGGATGAAGTCCTCCCGGCCTGCCTGAGCCAGCGGACGGCCAGATATGTCCAAACTGTCATAGGTCTCGCCCGGATCCCGGTCCAGCCAAAACACCAGGCCGTTCTCCTTCAGCGCGGAAATGGCCCTCTCCTGCATGGGAAGGCCGCCGCCGCACGCGGCGATCAGCCCGCCCCGCCCGGACAGCTCCTGGCACACCGCCAGCTCCAACGCCCGGAAGCGGGCCTCGCCCCACTGGGCGAATATGTCCGGGACGGAAAGGCCCGCCCGCTCCTGGACGAGCTGGTCGGTGTCCGCCAGGGGCAGGCCGTGGCGCCGCGCCAGCAGCTTGCCCACCGTGGTCTTCCCGCTGCCCATCATCCCGATGAGCACGATGCTCAGGGACATGCCGCCTCCCCCCCTTGGTCCAGGTTGGACACGAACCACCCCAGCACCCGGAACTCTCCGGTGGTCTGGGCCAGCTCGTGCAGCGCGTCGTCCACCGCCGGGTCGCCGGGGGCGCCGGTGAATTCCAGGAAGAACATATACTGCCAGCTCCGTTCGGGCAGGGGCCGGGACTCCAGCTTCACCATGTTCAGCCCATGCACGGCGAACACGGTGAGCACTTCGTGGAGGGAGCCCGCCTCATGGGGCAGGACGAACAGAGTGCTGATCTTGTCCGCCCCGGGGCGCAGCTCCAGCCGGGGGGACACCACCACGAACCGAGTGGTGTTGCAGGTGTTGTGATTGATCGCCCTGGCCAGGACGGTGAGTCCATACAGCTCCGCGGCCCGCTCGGCGCAGACCGCCGCCTTTGTGATATCTCCGCACTCGGCCACCATCCGGGCGGACCCGGCGGTGTCCGCCTGAGGCACCTGCTCCCACTGGGGATGGGCGTTGAGGTAGCGTTCACATTGGAACAGGCCCTGCTCATGGGAATAGACGTGGGTGATCGTGTCCAGCGTGGCCCCTTTGGGGGCCATGAGGCAGTGCTCCACCCGCACTGTGGTCTCGCCCACCACATAACACTCATATTGGGTGAGCAGGTCGTAGATCTGCCGGATGGCCCCGGTGGAGCTGTTCTCGATGGGCACCACGGCATAGTCCGCGCTGCCCTCCCGCAGCGCCAGGAAGCAGTCCTCGAACTGCTCCAGTCCAGCGGTGCGCGCGCCCTGGCCGAAGAGATCCAGCGCCGCCTGCTCGCTGTACGCCCCAGGCACGCCCTGGTACACCACCCGGGGCGCGGCGACAGGCCGGCGGGCGTTGGCCCGTGCGTCCTGCCAGCGGCGCACACCGGGATTCTCCTGGCCCTGGCCCATCAGGTCCCGCTGCTGCCGCCGGGACAGGGCCATCACCGTCTGGAACAGGGTGATGACGGCGGGACGCAGCGCCTCCCCCGCCAGCTCCGCTTTGTCGCGCAGCACCTGGCGTTCGCGCTCCTGGTCCAAAACGGGGATCCCCCGCGCCCGCTTGTGCTCTCCTACCCGCCGGGTCACGTCCATGCGCCGGCGGAACAGCTCCACCAGCTCCCGGTCGATGGCGTCGATGTCCCGGCGAAGATCCTGCAGCTCGTCCATCAGCGATACATCTCCTTCAGCCGGGCATAATGCTCGGCGTTCTTCCGGAGCCCGGCGATCTCCTCATCGGTGAGCGGCCGGACCACACGGGCGGGATCGCCCAGGATCATAGAGCCGTCGGGGGCGTCCATCTTGCCTGTGACCAGCGCCCCCGCGCCCACCAAACAGTCCTTCCCGATCTTCGCCCCGTCCAGCAGGGTGGACCCCATGCCGATGATGGAGCGGTCCCCCACTTGCGCGCCGTGGACGATGGCCCCATGCCCCACGGACACCCAGTCCCCCAGTACGGTGGGCGACTTATCCGAATGGAGCACGGCGCAATCCTGGATATTGCAGCCCCTGCCGGCCACGATGGGCTCGCCGTCCCCCCGGAGGACGGCGTTGAACCACACCGAGCAGTCCGGGCCCAGGGTGACGTCGCCCACCACCGCCGCTCCGGGGAGGATGACCACCTGTTCGTCTGTCTGACGCATCGTTCTCAGATCCATGAAGATCCCTCACAGTCTCCTTGATTTTCGTCCGGGCCTCATATCCCCATCAGCTCGCAGGCCGCCAGCGCCGCTGCGGCCTCCACCACCGGCACCGCCCGGGGGACCACACAGGGATCGTGACGGCCCTGGAGCTCCAGCACGGCGTTCTCCATCTTCGCCATGTCGATGGTGAACTGCTGCCGGGCGATGGAGGGCGTGGGGCGGAACGTCGCCTCGAACACTAGCGGCATCCCGTTGGTGATGCCGCCGTTGATCCCTCCGGCGCAGTTCTGCTCCCCTTTGACCGATCCGTCCTCGTCCACATACAGCGGGTCGTTGGCCTCGGAGCCCCGCATGAGGGCGAAGGCCGTCCCCGCGCCGAAGGCCACCGCCTTCACCGCCGGGACCGCGAACAGGTGCCGGGAGAAGATGCCCTCCGCATTCTGCCCCAGATCGGGGGCCCCCAACCCGGCGGGCAGCCCGAACACCCCGCATTCGATGGAACCGCCCACCGAATCCTGCTCGTCCTTCGCCTCCAGGATGGCCTTTCGCATCTCCTCCCCCGCCTGGTCGTCCAGCACCGGGAACGCCTTGGAGGCCACGGCCTCCAGTCCCTCCCAGTCCTCCAGGGGGTCGTCGTTGATGCCGTAGACAGCGCTGATATGGGCCCCCACCCATACGCCTTCCCGGGCCAGGAGCTGCTTTGCCACCCCTCCGGCAAAGACCAGCGGCGCGGTGAGCCGCCCGGAGAAATGTCCGCCGCCCCGATAGTCGTTGGCCCCGCCGTACCGCACGTGGGCGGCGTAGTCGGCGTGGCCGGGGCGGGCCAGATCCTTGGTGCGCTCGTAGTCCCCGGAGCGCGTGTCCGTGTTCTCGATCATGGCGCACAACGGCGCTCCGGTGGTCCTGCCCTGGAACACGCCGGAAAGGATACGGGGCTCGTCCGCCTCCTTCCGGGCGGTGGACACCGCGTCCTTCCCCGGGGCCCGGCGGGCCAGGTCGAAACGGATGGCCTCCAGGTCCAGCTCCAGCCCTGCGGGCACGCCCTCCAGCACCACCCCGATGGCAGGGCCGTGGGACTCGCCGAAAATGGAATATCTCATGACATGATAGCTCCTTGTGGTCATATTCACGGCGGACCGAAGGTCACAGCGCGATCCAATACCGCTCCAAATCGATGCCTTCGCCCGGCACATGGACGGTACGCTCGTACACGCCCCCGTTGGCCAGTATGGTGCGGCGGCTCCCCTCGTTGTCCGGCTTACAGGAGACCAGCACCCGCTCCAGGCCGATCTGCCTGCAAAAGCCCAGAGCGAGCCGGAGCATCTCCTTGGCGTATCCCTTGCGCCGCTCACTGGGCCGGACGGAGTAGCCGATGTGCCCCGCGTACTTTTCCAGGTACTCGTTGAAATAGTGCCTCACCTGTATCATGCCCACCACCCGGCCGTCCGGCTGCCGCACGGCCAGGAACTGGGTGGCCTGCACCTTGCCCTCCGGGACGGTGTCCGGATCGGCATACCGCCGGATGTCCTCCAGCCACTGCTCCGGGCTCGTGTTGAACCGCAGGGGGCCGCAGCCGTCCATGGAGCTGTCCGCTCCACAGCAGTCCTGGCGGTATCCCCACACCTGATCCAGATGCTCCTGCCCGGGGATCGTCAATCCGATGGTCTCCATGAGCTCCCTCCTCGTCCGCCCAGCGGCGGACGCCGCCCGGGCACATGCACGGTCATATCTCTCGGATCTCTCCACCCAGCGCCCGGTAGTCGTCCCAAAAGCCGGGATAGGATTTCGCCACGCATCCGGCCCCCATGACCGTCACCGGCGCTTCGCACCGGGTGGCGGCGATCGCCGCCATCATGGCGATGCGGTGGTCGTTGGCGCTGTCCACCGCCGCGCCGCCGGCCAGCCTCTCCCGGCCCCGGATGACGAGATCGTCCGCCCCTTCGGTCACGTCCGCACCGAGCGCGCCGAGCGCTTGGGTGATGGAGGCCAGCCGGTCGCTCTCCTTGATGCGCAGCCGGGCGGCATGGCTGAGGCGGGTGGTACGTCCGGCCCGCAGCGCCGCTGCGGCGGCCAGGGGGGGCGCCAGATCGGGGCAGCCGGAAACGTCCAGCTCCACGTCCCCCGGCCCGGACAGCGCCGCGAGGTAGTCCATCACGATCTTGTCCCCTTGGGTGGAGCCGGGATCCATCCCCTCCACCTCCACCGCACTGCCCATGCTCTTCGCGGCGTACCAGAACGCGGCCTGGGACCAGTCGGCCTCCACAGCGAGGGACCGGGGCCGGTAGCGCTGTCCGCCGGGGACGAAAAAGCCGTCCTCCCGCTCCTCCACCTGGATACCGGCCCCCTCCAGCACGGCCAGGGTCATGTCCACATAGCCCCGGCTCTCCAAAGCAGAGGTGAGCACGATCTCCGAATCCCCGTCCAGCAGGGGCAGGGCGAACAGCAGGCCGGTGGCGAACTGGCTGGACACGCCGCCCGGCAGGGCATACCGCCCCGGGGCCAGCAGACCCTGGACGGTGAGCTTGCCGTCCTTCCGCTCATAGGAGATGCCCTTTTCATGGAAGAGGCGGAAATAGGGCTCCTGGGGCCGCTCCATCAGCCGCCCGCGCCCCGAGAAGATGCCGCCGCCCCGCACGGCCAGGGCCACCGGAATCAGGAAGCGCAGGGTGGAACCGCTCTCCCCGCAATCCAGCCGGGGAAAGGCCATCCGGCGCAGGGGCGACATGGCGCCGGCCTCCATGCCCTGGACCGTGAGCTCGCCGCCTGAGCATACATGCTCCGCCCCGAGCTGCTCCATACAGCCCAAGGTGGCCTCCACGTCCTGGGAGGCAGCCACATTGGACAGCACGCTGCGTCCCTGCGCCAAGGCAGCGGCGATGATCAGCCTGTGGGCCTGGGATTTGGAGGGGGGCGGCGTGATGCTCCCGGCCAATCCGGCCGGAGCGATGGTGAGGTTCATGTCGCCGACTCCTTTCCATGGCCCGGCAGGGCCGCCACCTGCGCCAACAGACGCTCCCGTGGCATCTTGCAGGGGACGGCGTGGCCGATCGCGTCCAGCAAGATCAGGGTGATGTCCGATCCCGCGCTCTTCTTGTCCAGGCCGATCGCGGCGGAGCAGTCCTCCAGGCCGCAGGAGATGTGGGTGGGCAGGCCCAAGGCCGCGCAGGCGCGGGCGATGCGTCCCGGCACGTCCGGCGGCGTGACCCCCAGCCCCACGCCGAGCTGGGCCGCGGCGCACATGCCCGCCGCTACCGCCTCGCCATGGCTCCATTCCACATAATGTCCCGCCAGCTCGTAGGCGTGGCCCAGCGTGTGTCCAAAGTTCAGGATCATCCGCAGCCCGGTGTCCAGCTCGTCCTCTATGACCACCTGGCGTTTTATATCACAGCAAGTATACAAGATGTGTTCGATATCTGCCATCGATCCCTGGCGGGAGGGCCGGGCGGTGAGAAAGTCGAAAAAGCCTTCGTCCCAGATGCAGCCGTACTTGACCACCTCCGCCATCCCCGCCATGAACACGGGCAGGGGCAGGGTATCCAGCACGTCGGGATCCATGAGCACCAGCCTCGGCTGATAGAACGCTCCGGCCAGGTTCTTTCCCGCCTTCAGATCCACGGCCACCTTGCCTCCCACAGAGGAATCCACCTGGGCCAGCAAAGTGGTGGGGATCTGGACGAAGGCCACCCCCCGGAGGATGGTGGCTGCGGCGAAGCCCGCCAGATCCCCCACCACGCCGCCCCCCAGGGCGACCACAGCGTCGGTGCGGGTGAGGCCGAACGCCATGAAACCCTCCCACAGCTCGGAGAGCTGCGCGGCGTTCTTGCTCCCCTCCCCCGCCGGGACGGTGAACAGCGCCGCCTCGTACCCGGCGCGGGCCAGGCTGTCCAGCACGCTCCGGCCATACAGGGGGGCCACCGTGCTGTCGCTGACCACGGCCACCTTGGCGGCACGGGGCAGGACCGCCCGGATACGCTCCCCGGCCTGGGCCAGCAGGCCCCGCTCGATCAAAATGTCGTATCCCCGGCCCGGCAGGGCCACCTCGAGTCTTTTCATCCCGGTCCCTCCTTCGCTCTGGCGATGCTTTCGTCCCCCACCGGCACGGATCAGGCCAGGGTCTTGCCCATCAGCTCGATGAGCGGGCCAAGTTTCCCCATGAGGTGCCGGAACTTCTCCGGGGTGAGGGACTGGGCCCCGTCGCATTTGGCGTGGGGGGGATCGTTGTGCACCTCCACCATCAGCCCGTCCGCACCCACGGCGGCGGCGGCCATGGCCAGCGGCTCCACCATCCAGTACATCCCCGCGGCATGGGAGGGATCGACCACGATGGGCAGATGGCTCATGCGCCGGATGGCGGGGATGGCGGACAGATCCAGGGTGTTGCGGGTATAGGTCTCGAAGGTGCGCACCCCACGCTCGCACAAGATCACGTCCTCATTGCCCGCGGCCATGATATATTCCGCCGACATGATCCACTCCTCATAGGTGTTGGACAGCCCGCGCTTGAGCAGCACAGGCTTGGACAGCTTGCCCACCTCTTTGAGCAAGTCGAAGTTCTGCATGTTCCGGGCGCCGATCTGGACCAGATCCACCTTTTCCTCGAACAGCCCGCAGTCCCGGGGGGCCATGATCTCGGACACGATGGGAAGGCCCGAGCTGGCCCGCGCCTCCAGCAGCAGGTCCAGCCCGTCCGCGCCCATCCCCTGGAAGGAATAGGGAGAGGTGCGGGGCTTGAATGCGCCCCCCCGGAGCAGGGCGGCCCCCGCCTGCTTCACCTCTTGGGCCACGCCCACGATCTGCTCCCCGCTCTCCACCGAGCACGGCCCGGCGATGACGGTGAACCTGTCCCCGCCGCCGACGGGCACGCCGGACACGTCCACCACGGTGTCCTCCGGATGGAACTTGCGATTGGCTTTCTTATAGGGCTCCTGCACCCGCATGACCCGCTCCACATCGTCGTCCATGGACAGCTTGTCCATATCGATATGGGCGGTGTCCCCCACCAGCCCCAGGATGGAACAGCCCACGCCGTTGGTCACGCCCACGCAAACGCCGTGGTCGTGCTCCAATCGGGCGACGAGGGCATGGATATGCTCCTGGCTGACGCCGGGCTTCATCACGATGACCATGATAACTCTTCTCCTTCGATGGAAATTGAAAGGGAGCCCCCAGGCCGCGGCAAGCAGCCTATGAGCTCCCTAAAACACAGCTTCAGGCAGGGATCGTATGCCCCCTCACTCACACGCCGCAGTTCTCCACGACAAAACAGCCGGACACTGCAGATCGGGTCCAGCCAAAGGCGAACGTGGCGTCGTAGACGGCGAACGGAGACATGGGATCACCTCGCTGATCCTTGGATGGTGGTCATTATATACTCATCCCAGGAGAAATGCAAGGTTTTTTTGCGCATCCAGGGCGGGCCGTCCGAAGGACAGGCCCGCCCTGAGCAGTTCTCACAGGTCCAGCTCGTATCTAAGGTAGGTATAGGGACTGCCGTCCCGGGGATCGATCCTCTCCTCAGCGTCGAACAGGGTGGATCCCAGCGACGCGATCAGCGCCCGAGACGCCTGGTTCCCCTCCCGGGCGGAGCAGACGAACCGCTTCGCTCCCAGCCCCTTGGCATATCGTATGAGACAGTGGAGGATCTGCCTGCCCAGTCCCTTCCCCACATAGGCCGGCCCCAGGCAGATGCCCGCTTCCCCCCAGACGGTGGGCGAAAGCTCCTCCACCCCCGCGAAGCCGATGGGCTCGCCCGTCGCCTTCCAATACACCAGATAGGTGTCGTGGGTCTTTTGGAACTGGATGGTCCTGCGCATCCGCTCCCTGGCGTCCGCTTCGCTGCCGGTCACGCTCCACTGCATGTATCTCGCGGCTTCCGGGCAGGACCAGACGTTGCGGTACATCCCCTCCCAGTCCTCTTGCTTCGCTTTGTCCAAAACGAGGTCCTTCGTCTCCAGCATCCGGATCTCTCCTCATTCGCTGCGCAGCGCTTCCACAGGGTCCTTCTTGGCCGCGCCCCGGGAGGGGATCAGCCCCGCGAACACGGTGAGCACCACGCTGATGGTCACCAGGATCCCCCCCGCCACCGGCGGCAGCACGGCGGTGAGGTCGTTCAGTCCCGTCAGGTCGTGGATGAGGGCGTTGATGGGGAAGGTAGCGGCGACGCTGACCAGGATGCCCAGGATGCCCGCCGCCAGGCCCACGATGAGGGTCTCGGCGTTGAACACCCGGGACACGTCCCGTTTGGACGCGCCCACGGCCCGGAGTATACCGATCTCCTTCGTGCGCTCCAGCACGGAGATGTTGGTGATGATGCCGATCATGATGGAGGACACCACCAGGGAGATGGACACGAAGGCGATGAGCAGATAGCTGATGCCGCTGATGATGCCGGTGATGGAGCTCATCAGCAGGGCCACATAGTCGGTGTAGGTGATCTCTTCCTCTTCGGAGACGCCGGCGTTGTATTCCTTGATGAGATCCGCGATCTCGTCCTTCTGGACGAAGGTGGTGGCGTAGATGCTGATGGCGGAGGGAGAGTCCAGCCGCACATAGCCCAGCAGGTCCAGATTGTCCTCATAGGTCGAGGAGGACCTGGTGGGGGGCATATAATGGTCGTAGAGATAGACGAACTGCCAGTCGGAGAAGGGCTGCACGGCCATCGCCGAAGGGGACGCGCCGCCCGCCAGCGCCATGTCCAGCATGGCGGCAAGCTGGTCCTGGCTCATGGCGTCCAACTGCTGGGCCACTCCGGCGGCATACTGCTCCCGCACGCCCTGGGCGACGGCCTCCTCGATCCGCTGGAACAACTCGTCATCGCTCATGTCCTTGATATAGGAGGCCACGGTGTCCCCGTCCACCCCCATCTCCTGGGCGTATTGCTCCACGATGGCCTGCTCGATGGTCTCCCGGGTCATGCCGTCGAGCTGCTGGGCCACCACCGTGTCCACGTACTCCTGGGAGGGCTGGCCCATCACGTCGATGTAAGCGGCGGCCTTCTCCTGGACGGACAGGGTGGGCAGATGCTCCTGGACCGCCTCCTGTTTGTCCTGATCGGTGGGCTCCACGTCGTCCTCTTTGGGGAAGGGCAGGCCGGAGATGACGTCGGTGTCCGGGTCGTCTAGCTGTTCCTTCAAGATATCGGTGGCAGCGGCGGTCTCGATGGCGTAGCGGGTGAGGGCGCCGGTATAGCCGATGCCGCCGGAGGTCATGCCGGTGCTGCCGTCCAAAGCCCGGGCCACGCCCACCACCTTCAGGCGCACGCCGGTGTCGTCGTTGTTATAAAGGAAGTCCATCCCTGTCTTGGTGGCGGACATATCGGTATAGGTCCCTGTGGCGGGGTCGTACTGATAATACTCCGAGGGGAGGATGAGCTTGAACCCCAGCTCACACAGCTCGGCGTAGGACCAGCTCATGTCCTGCATCTCCACGTCCTCCCCCTTGGCCATGGAGGCCATGACCCGCTCCATGTCGTCATGGGGCAGGAGACCCAAGGCGTACAGCATCAGATCGGAGATCTCATTGTTGCCGTCCACGAACAGGATGATCTCGTCGTGCTCCTGGGGCCAGCCGCCGTAGAGCAGTTCGTACTGGTTCTTCACCTGGGGGGCGATCAGCTCGCCGTCCTCCCCTGGGAGCAGCTCCTCCCACACCTCCATCACGGAATACATGGAGCCCATGGACTCGAAATAGGAGGTGTAGTCCCCGCCGTACATGGCGTTCATGGCCTCCTGCATCAAGGTCATCACGTCGCACTTGACGATGACGCCGTCCTCGTCCTGGGTGTAGATATCGAAATCGAAGTCGTAGCTGTACTGGATGTTGGCCATGTCCTTGATGCCGCCGCCACCGCCGTCCAGATACTCCTTGAACGCCTGGAGGTCGTTGGTCTCCACCTTGGCATTGAGCATGGAATCCATCATGTCGTACATGACCGTAGAGGCGTATACCCGGTCGGGGTCCTGGCCCGCGCCGCCCCCTTCGCCGCCCAGCTCATCGTGCCGAGCCCCCATGAGAGAGGTCATGAGCGCGGTCATGTCGGTGCTCTCCGCCTGGATGGTGATGGGATAGCTGGACAGAGTGTCCTCCTGCACCTTCTGGATGTAGCTATTGATGCCGGCGGACAACGCCAGTATGAGGGCGATGCCGATGATGCCGATGGACCCGGCGAAGGCGGTGAGCACCGTCCGACCCATCTTGGTGCGCAGGTTGTTCAGCGACAGGGACAGCGCGGTGAGGAAGGACATGGAGGTCTTGTGCTCCCCCCTGGCCTGCTTGCCGGTGAGGACGGGGGCGGTCTGCTCAGCATGGTAAGGGTCGGAGTCGCCGGTGACCCTGCCGTCCTTCAACGTGATGATGCGGGTGGAGTACTGCTGGGCCAGCTCCGGGTTGTGGGTGACCATGATGACCAGCCGGTCCTGGGCCACCTCCTTCAGCAGCTCCATCACCTGCACGGAGGTCTCGGAGTCCAACGCTCCGGTGGGCTCGTCGGCCAGGAGGATGTCCGGGTCGTTGACCAAGGCGCGGGCGATGGCCACCCGCTGCATCTGTCCGCCCGACATCTGGGAGGGCACTTTTTTGAGCTGGTCCCCCAGCCCCACCCGTTCCAGGGCCTCCACCGCCCGGCGGCGGCGCTCCGCCCGGGACACGCCGGCCAGCGTGAGGGCCAGCTCCACGTTGGCCAGCACCGTCTGGTGGGGGATCAGGTTGTAGCTTTGGAACACGAAGCCTACGGAATGGTTCCGGTAGGCGTCCCAGTCCCCGTCCTTGTACTGCTTCGTGGAACGTCCGTTGATGATCAGATCGCCGCTGGTATAGCGGTCCAGGCCGCCGATGATGTTCAGGGTGGTGGTCTTGCCGCAGCCGGAGGGACCCAGGATGGAAACGAACTCGTTCTCTCGGAACTCCAGGTCTATCCCACGCAAAGCGTCGATGGTGCTGCCGCCCAGCGTGTACTGCTTGGTGATGTTAGATAGCTTCAACATAGGTCTCGTTCTCCTTTGATTTTTTCGAAAAGATAATCCAGCATCTCATTGGCTACTTGGTAACCACGGTCCAGCTCCCGTTTGGTGCCGGGGGGCAGGGCGCTGACCAATTCCAGGAAGTAGCCCAGCCGCCGCTGGAGCCCTTCCGCCGCCATCCGGCCCTTAGGCGTGAGGGAGAGGATCACCACCCGGCGGTCCGGCTCTCGGCGGTTCCGGGTGAGGAAGCCCTCCCGCTCCAGCTTCTTGCACAGGGAGGAGGCGTTGGCCTGCCCTATGACGGCTAGGTCGCTGATGTCGCCCACCGCGGCGTCCTGCTGGTACAGATGGTAGAGCACACAGGCTTGGAGGGGCGTCAGCCCCTCCGCCTGGACCACGTGGTCCAGCAGCCGGGCGGTCTTGGCCTTCAGTGTCTGGAACATGGTGAGGATGGATACATGCTCGTTTTCCTCCACGAAAAGCACCTCCAAATACATGTGTTGCACATATAATAATCCGGGCTGCCCCGATCGTCAAGAAAAATATATGTTGTTCACATATTATTTACAGGGCAAAAAGATCCCCCCGCAGGGGGGACCGACAGCGTATCACCGGACGACGGATCGTTCGGCCGCTCCCCCGCATGAGAAGGAGCGGCCGAGGACCCCCACGGGGGCAGCTTCACCGTCTGCCCGACAGGGCGAAGCCCAAGACCGTGCCGCACAGGCCGCCGATGATGTGGGTGAGCTGCGAGATATCGTCGTCCACGAAGATCGCGTCCCACAGCTCGCCGCCCAGGTAGAAGATGGCCACCAGGATCAGCGTGGTGGGGATGGTGCCGTTGCGCACCCCGCCAAAAGAGGACAGCAGGATCATCATGAACACGATGCCCGACGCACCCAGGAGGGCCGTCCCTGGAAAAAAGAGGAACTGCACCAGCCCGGACACGAAAGCGGTGAACAGGATCGCCCAGAGGACGTTCCAGCTCCCGAAGCGGTCCTCCAGGTTGGGGCCCAGCACCAGGATCAGCACCATGTTGCCGATATAGTGGGCGTAGCCGCTGTGGCCCAGCACATGGCCGAAGAAGCGGAACCACGCCAGCGGGTCGGCCAGGGAACAGCGGTATACGGAGAACAGGTGGGCGTTGGTCCAGCCTCCGGTGAACCCGTTCAGCGCCAAGGCGATCAAGGCGGTCAGGGCGAAGGTGAGGGCCACGGGAGCGTTGTAGGAGATCCTCACTGTGGGGCGGTCCATATCGTTTCGGGCCATATCGGTCACCTCGAAATAAAGATTGCCAGCCGGGCCCATGTCCCGGCTGGCAAGTATTATAACCTATCGTTTTGGAAAATGGAAGGAGAATTTGCTCCCACGCCTGTGTTTCAGCCGGCGGCCTTCTCCAGATCCCGGATGCGGCGATCGGCCACCTTCAGCTTCTCCTCCTGGAGCTCCGTCCGTTCCTCCACCAGATACATCCGCTCCACCAGATGATTGTGGGCCTGTACCCGTTTCTCCAGCTCTTCCATCCGGTAGGCGATCAGCGCCGTCCCCTTCCGGTTGGCGAAATACGTCCCCGCCAGCGTCCCTGTCAGCGCCAATGCCGCCACGATGATGCTCTCCATCGCGAGCCCTCCCAACAAAAGATCCGTCCCGTCTCAGCCGGCCGAGACAGAAGGTCCGTCCTGCTCAAACCACCCGATACCTGGGCCTCTCCCCGCCGCACAGCCAGTGGTCCAGCCAGTCGAAGGCCACGATGACCGGCCCGGCCAGCAGACACCACAAGGCCGTGTACAGCGGGCAGATCTGCCCCAGGACGTTGCCCCACTGTCCGGAGTAGTCCCAGATGTCCAGTCCCAGCCAGACGTTGAGCGCCAGTCCCGCCAGCAGCTCCCCGGCCGTGATGACCATCCCGCCCAGCAGCGCTTGTACCCACAGGGGCAGCATCCACGGGAGATGTTCGTTGGCCAGGTCCAGCGGCACGCACAGCACAGCCGCCAGCGCCATCATGGTCCAGTGGGTGTGGCCGCGCCACAAGATCTCCAGCAGGCCGTACAGCGCGCCGCCGCACAGCCAGCGCAGCACATGCCCCTGCCACTCACACAGCATGGGCGTGCGGCCTGTGCCGCATCCCGTCTGCCACAGGCAAGAGCGCTGCCCGCTCGCTCTCGCCTCTCTCTCCTTCCTCGGCCTCATCCTCATCCCGCTCCTCCTGGCCGCTCCGCACCTTCCGCTGTGGCCAGCACCCCGGCCATATGCTCCGCCAGGTCGCCGGGCAGCTCCGCGCCGTACACCACCGGCTGCACCTGCTCCACGCTCTCGCAGCGGCGCACCCACACCGCCAGGTGGTTATAATAGGTGGTGTGATACAGCTTGTGGGCCGTCGCCGCCTGGGCCATGGCCTGGATGTCCGCCGCAGGGTACGACGCGCACAGCTCCCCGTCCAAGTGATAGGGGTACGCCTCCGCCCCGCCCTCTACGCCGGCCAGGGCGGCAGTGAGGTTGATCTGGTCCTCCGGCGTGAGGGAGATGTGCCCGGCCGCGCCGTCCGCCAGGACCACGTCACACCCGGCCACCACAGCGGCGTTGCAGGCAGCGGACAGCTCCGCCAGCTTGGCCTCCTTCGCCGCCTCCAGTGGGTCGGGGAGCATCGCCGCCAGATCCGCCTGGATCTCCTCCGCCGTCCGGGGGACCACCGTCTCTCCATCCCAGCAGTACAGCGGGACGCCCTCTCCAGTGGACAAAGCCGGGTTCTCCTCCCCGCCGGGGAACAGGCGGAACTGATAGCCGCCCTGCTCGTTCATGCACACCGCCCCATCGGCGTCCCGGTCCGGGAACGGCCCGTCGCTCCAACCGTCCGTGATGCGCCCTTGAGCATCGGTCACGATATAGTGCTTGTTATAAAAGTCGTACATATTTTCCTCCATCCTTTGCTCCTGCGCCGCTTCCGCCTGTCTTGATGCCGTTGCTTCATCCGGCCGTGATGGTATCGATCTCCGCGTTGGTGATGCTCTCGATGGCGAACGCCTCGCCCAGCGCGTCCCAGCCCTTCCCGGTCCAGGCGTAGTTCATCCCGGTCGCCTCCACGTTCCACACATCTCCCGCCTCGGCGGTATCGGAGGGCAGGGAGGCGTAGTTGGACACGCTGCCCTTGTAGCGGTAGACGCTGCTCAAATCGCTCCGGAGCGCCACGTCCGGCTTCCCGGTGATGTTCTCCCAGGCGACGCTGTCCGCCGTGCCGCCGTCCCTGTGCTCCAGCACATACGATTTTACCTTGCCCCACAGGTATAACATGCCGTTGTTGTCCAGATACTTGCTCATCTCAAGATCTCCTCCAAATCTTCGTTCGTCAGTGGTTCCACGGGCTCAGGGATGCGCCCCAGCTCGTCCGCCAGACCGGTGATGGACGAGATCGGGTGCTGCTCCTCCGCGTCCCGGTGGCTCAGCATACGGTGGTCGGTCGCACCGCCCTCCCCCGTGCCGGCCATCACGGGGACGCTGGACAGCAGCCTCTTCCCGGCATACAGCCCCAGCTCTCCCGCCTGCGTGTAGCCCAGCCCGTCGCCTTTCCCCTCCATCTCCTGCTCCCACAGCTCCGGCGTAGGCGGCCTGTGCTCCTCTCCGGTGGTCACGCCTTCCAAGATCGTCCCCAGGCCGGCCCAGATCGTGGGCAGGACCAGCTCTCCGTCCCGGGCGCCGCACACGCCGGCCATCAGCCGCCTGTCCGGGACGGTCAGCACCTCCCACGGGATGACGCACACGCCGCTCTCGTCCAGCAGGATGGAGCGGATCTCAGTGCCCGCCTTGAACACCGCCGTGCGTTTCAGCCCTTCCCATTCCAAGGAGAACTCGAAACGCACCTGATACGCGTTCACCGATCCGCTGGTGACGGGTTCCCGCTGGCGCACCGCCAACTCGTTCTTGTCCGCGCATAAAATGAACATGCTCCACTTCCTTTCCTCGCTCCGCCCGCCACCAAAAACATATGGGGAATTGTACGGGCGGATGCAAGGCGGAGGCAGCGCGCCCGATAGGCCCCGCCCCCTCCGGCCGTTCCCTCTTAAGGAAATTTTAATGGAAACCCCACCAAAATCTAAGGAGTATCTCCCTTGAAACTGAAGATTTGTCCTCTATAATCAGGACAGTTCCACGGGATGGACCATACTACGTCCCGAACATACGCTGATGGGGACCGTCAAAACGGCAGACCGCATTTGCTGATTTGAGGAGGGCACTTCATGAACATCACGATCTTGACAGGAAAATTCGGCATGGGCCATCTGTCCGCCGCCCGGGCGCTCCAGGAGCAGTTGACGCAGGACGGCCATCACGCCGATATCATAGACCTGTTCGAATATGCCATGCCCGAGCGAGCCGCCGCCATGTACTGGGGTTTCAACCTGCTGGTGACCTACGGCGGGGTGTTCTACAACCTGTATCACGACCTCACCGCCAACAACGCCGGAGAGGGCCGCGGGGACGACCTGATCGACGGCCTGGACGACCTGCTGGACGAGTATGAGCCGGACGTGGTGATCTCCACCCACCCGATCTGCTCCGCAGCCATGGCCCGGTACAAGGAAGAGGGGCCGTCCGACATCCCCCTGGTCACCTGCGTCACCGACGTGACCTGCCACAGTGAGTGGATCCACCCCGGCACCGACTGTTACCTGGTGGCGGAGGAAGCTGTCCGGCAGGGGCTCATCGCCAAGGGCGTGGACCCGGACGCCATCGTGGTGTCCGGCATCCCGGTGAGCGACCGGTTCCGGCCCGCTCGCCGGGACCGGTCCCGCCGCCGCGAGCTGCTCATCATGGGCGGCGGCCTTGGCCTCATGCCCCGGCGGGACAGCTTCTATCAGGAGCTGGACGCCCTGCCCGGGGTCCACACCGTCATCCTCACCGGAAAGAACGAGAAGCTGTTCCAGCGCCTGGACGGAAGGTATGAGAACATCGAGGCGGTGCCCTTCACCAACGAGGTGGAGCGGTACATGGCCCGGGCCCATCTCATGCTGTCCAAGCCCGGCGGCATCACCTGCTTCGAGGCCATCGCGGCCCGCCTGCCCATCCTGGCCTGGCAGCCGTTCTTGAAGCAGGAGCAGGAGAACGCCGGCTTCCTGGTCCGCCGGGGCATGGCCCGCATCGCCGCCAAGGAGGAGAGCGCCTGCCTGGCCGCGATCCGGGACACCATCTATGACGACGAGGCCCTGTCCGCCATGGAGCGTTCCATGGACGACATGGCCGCCACGCTGAGCCATACCGCGGCCTGCGCCGTGGTGCGGGCGCTGGCGGAGGAAGGAAGGGTGTGCGCATGAAAAAGCAGGTGAAGAACGTCGTGTGTGTGGGCGCTGTACTGGCCCTGCTGGCCTGGACGGTGTACACCATATTCCAGGAACAGACCCCCGGCCAGCTCGCCGCCGCCCTGCTCAGCGCCGACTGGCGCGTGCTGCTGCTGGGCCTCCCCATGATGGCGCTGTTCATCTGCTGCGAGGCCAAGGCCACCCACTCCATCCTGCGCGCCCTGGGCTGTCCCCAGCCGTTCCGCAAGTGCGCTTACTATTCCAGCGTCGGCTTTTTCTTCAGCACCATCACCCCTTCCGCCACCGGAGGGCAGCCCGCCCAGGTGTGCGCCATGAGCCGGGACGGCGTCCCCGCCGCTTCGGGCGCGCTGGACATGCTGCTGGTCACGATCGGCTACAACACCGGGGCCATGATCTGGGGCGTGTTCGCCCTGTTCACCGCCGGCGGGCTCACCGAGCGGCTGGGGGGACAGGTCGGGCTGCTGCTGGGCCTAGGGCTGGCCGTTTTCGCCCTGCTGGACGTGGCCATGTTCCTCTTCCTGTTCTTGCCCGGGCCCGCCCGGCGGCTGCTCCACGGCTGCATCGCCCTGGCGGCGCGGGTCTGGCCCAAGCTGGACAGGGCCGGCCTGGAGGAAAAGGCGGACGAACACCTCCAGGAATACCGCCGCGGGGCGCAGCTCATCCGCCGGGCCCCCGTCCTGCTGCTCCAGGTGGTGGGGCTGAGCATGGCGCAGTTGGCGTTCTCCTACGCCATGCCCTATGTGGTCTACCGCGCCTTCGGGCTGTCCGGCTTCGGCCTGGGCGAGATCCTGGCCCTCCAGGCCCTGTGCTCCATCGCCGTGGGCTATCTGCCGCTGCCCGGTTCCGCCGGAGCGGCGGAGAACGTGTTCCTGCGCGGCTTCCTGCTCATCTACGGCGAGGCGCTGGTAGCCCCGGCCATGATCCTCACGCGGACGCTGAACTGCTACCTGGTGCTCGCCGCGACCGGGGCCGTCCTGCTGGCCGGCCGGGCGCTGCGCCGCCGCACCCTGGCAAGCCCCCAGCCGGAGGAGCAGGCCACGCAGCCCGCCAAGCCCGCGCCCATGGAACGGGCGGGCTGAGCGCGAGAACGAAAAGAAGGATCGACGCCCCGTCATGGGGCGCCGATCCTTTTTTCATCTATCTGCGCGAGGACGGCCCAAACGGATCCTCGGACCAGGTCAGATATTCGGGACGGTGACGTCACGGATCCAGCGTCCGCTGTTGAACCGCCACAGGCCCAGCACGCTCTTCACCACGTTCTCGCTCATCATGCCCAGGTACACCCAGAAGATGCCCGCCTGGAACACCAGCCCCGACAGGGCGGCGATGGGCAGGGCGACCACCCACAGAGGGGTCAGATCGATGAGGGTGGCCATCCGCACGTCGCCTCCTCCCCGGAGCACTCCCACGATGTTGGTACACTCCATGGAGCGAAGCGGCATCATCAGGAACACCATGGTGAGCATCAGCGTACAGATGTCCCCCGCCGAAGCGGACAGATCGAACAGGGGGTAGAGCACCGGGGCGATGACCCAGTGGAGCAGCGCCAGGAACACCGCGCCCGCCCCCAGTCCGAACAGGAAGGCCAGGGCGTTGAGCAGCGCCCCCAGAGACCACACCCGGTCCGCTCTGCCCGAGCCGATCTCCTGCCCCACCAGGATGGCGGCGGTGCCCGCGATGGCGAACACTCCCACCGTGCACAGATTGGTGATGTTCCCCGCGATGGCGTAGGCGGCCAGGATCTCCTGAGAGCCGTCCATATGGCCCATGATGGTGGGGAACAGGGACGAGCCCAGCCCCCAGAAGGTCTCGTTGCACATCACCGGGGTGGCGAAGCGGACGAAGCGCCGGGTCATCTCCCTGCCGGGACGGAACAACAGGGCGGGGTCCAGGCGGAAGCGCTTGTCCAGCACGGCCCAGCCGATGGCGATGGAGCAGGACAGCACCCGGGCCAACAGGGTGGCCAGGGCCGCGCCCTCCACCCCCAGCCTGGGCGCGCCCAGGTTGCCGAAGATGAACAACCAGTTGAGGAAGGTGTTGCTGGCCATGGAAGCGCCCAGGATGTATAGCCCGCGTTTGGGGTCCCCCATGGCCCGGTGGACGCCGATGTACACCTGCACGAAGCTGTCGAAGAAGTAGGACCACCCTACGATCCGGGCATACCGGGCGGCGGTGGCGATGACCTGCGCGTCGCTGCCGAACAGGCTCATGAACTGCGCAGGGAACAGCCCCATGATGAGGGCGAAAACGAGCCCGATGGCGCCCGCGGCGTACATGCCGATGCCCATCACCCGGCAGATCGCCTGCGTGTCCCCCTTGCCCCGATACTGGCTGATGAGGACGGAGGAACCGCTCTGGATACCGAACATCATGAGCTGCACCACGAACACGGGGATGTTGGCCAGGGTGACCCCGGCCAGAGGCCCCTCCCCCATGGTGCCCACCATGAACGTGTCCACGAGGCCCAGGGAGTTGGTGATCAGGTTTTGGAACAGGATAGGCAGGGCCAGAGTCAGCAGCTTTCGATAAAAACCGCGCTCCCGCCGGAACAGCTTGAACATTTCGATCGGATGCTCCTTCGTTTTCATGATCGGCGATCGGTCTGCCGTGACAGGTCCGAGACGCCGTGTCCATCGTCCGCCGGGCCATTCGGGCAGAGCCTGTCACGACAGGGCGGTGAACAAGCTCTCCGCCGCGTCCTTGAGGGCGCGGACCAGCGCGTCCGCCTCCTCCCGGGTGGAGGCGGGGGAAAAGGACAGCCTCAGCATCCCGTCCAGCCAGGGCTTGGGCAGGCCCATGGCGGCGAACACATGGCTGGGCTTCCCCTTATGGCAGGCGGAGCCGGAGGAGACGCATACGCCCCGGTCGCCCAGCACCCGGACCACCACCTCGCTCTTGTAGCCGGGGAGGGAGACGGCGCAGATGTGGGGCGCGTCCCCGGCGGAGACGATCTCCAGCTCAGGCAGCGTCTGCTCCAGCTTCGCCAGGGTATACTCTTTGATAGCGGCGGTGCGCTCCAGGCGGTCCCCGTCCGCCTGTACCGCCCGGACGGCGGCGGCGAACGCGGCGATCTGGGCCGTGGCCTCGGTGCCGGAGCGCAGCCCCCCCTCCTGGCCTCCCCCGGTGAGCAGGGGGCGCAGGCGCACGCCTTTTTTGATGTACAGCGCCCCGATCCCTTTGGGCGCGCCCACCTTGTGGCCACTGACGGCGACCAGGTCCGCCCCCAGGCGGGCCAACGGCACCGGCGTTTTCAGGAATCCCTGCACCCCGTCGCAGTGGAACAGGATGCCCGGGTCGAACGCCTTCACCGCCCTGACGCATCGCTCCACCGGGAGCATGGTCCCCGTCTCGTTGTTCACCAGCATCATGGACACCAGAACGGTGTCCGGGCGCAGGGCGGCGGCGAGCTGCTCCACGCCGATCCGGCCCGCCCTGTCCGGTCTCAGGTACGTGACCTCATATCCCTGCCGCTCCAGGTCCCTGCACGTCTCCAGCACGGCGGCGTGCTCCACAGCAGTGGTGACGATATGCTTCCCCTTCCTCCGGCCCAGCTCCACGCCCCGGCGAAGGGCCCAATTATCGCTCTCGGTGCCGCAGGAGGTGAAATAGAGCTCGTCTGGGGTGCAGCCGACGGCCTGAGCGACGGCCGCCCTGTCCTCCTCCACCCGGCGGGCGGCCTCCCTAGCGTACCCATACCGGGAGGAGGGGTTGCCGAACCGGCGCAGAGCGTCCGCCATGGCCTCTATGGCCTCCCGGCACACAGGGGCGGTAGCGGCATGATCGAAATAGATCGGATGGTCTCGATCCACGTCCCTCTCCTCCTTCATACCCAGATGGTCCTTGTATTGTACTGGTTCCATCCGGGAAAGTCAACAGGGAAATCCCTGCCTTCGGCAGCGAAAGCGGCGGTGCTGTCCGCGGCCACCGGACGCTCTTCGCAGGACAGCCCGCCGCCGCCGGGCTACCCGTCCGTCACGGCAAATGAGGGTTGAAAGCCGCCGGGGATGATGGTATACTTTGCTCGTATCGGCCCAAGCAGCGGGGCCTGCATGAAAGGATATGCGATGATAGCGCGACCTTCGTCGGCGCGCCATCCATATAAAACGGACGCGAGAGATCTTGCGGATCGTCGTCCCTTCGGCGCATCCCAGTCCACCGGGCGATCCCGTCTTTCGGCGGGCCCCCATATCGATCTTCTTTTGAAAGGAGCTGTTCGACATGGTCCCTACCCCAGAACAGGCATGGGAGCTTTTATGCGGATACAACGAGGGGGAGTTCCACCGCAGGCACGCCCGCGTGGTGGGCGACGTGATGCGCTGGTTCGCCCAAGAACTGGGCCACGGTGAGCAGGCCGACTTTTGGGAGGTGGTGGGCATCCTCCACGACCTGGATTTCGAGCGGTGGCCCGACGAGCACTGCGTCAAGAGCCAGGAGCTCCTGCGGGAGCGGGGCGTGGACGAGTCCATCGTCCGTGCCACCGCCAGCCACGGCTATGGCCTCACCGTCGAGATAAAGCCCGAGCACCAGATGGAAAAGGTCCTGTTCGCCGTGGACGAGCTCACCGGCCTCATCGGCGCCGTAGCGGTGATGAGGCCCTCCAAAAGCGTGGACGACCTGGAGCTCAAGTCGGTGAAGAAAAAGTATAAAGACAAGCGGTTCGCCGCGGGCTGCTCCCGGGAGGTCATCGAGCAGGGCGCGGCCATGCTGGGCTGGGAGCTGGACGAGCTGATCGGCCGTACCATCCTGGCCATGCGCGCCAGCGCCAACGTGGACTGACGTGGTGCCCATCGCACATATCCGCTCAGACTTCCCCTCCAAATTCGGCGTGCCCCGGCAGGCTGGGCTGGTGGAGGAGCTGCGCGCTTCCATCGTGTTCGAGCCCGACTACCGGATCGCGGAGGCCCTGCGGGGCATCGACGGCTTCTCCCACCTGTGGCTCCTGTGGGAGTTCTCCCAAAACCGGCGGGGGAGCTGGTCGCCCACCGTCCGCCCGCCAAGGCTGGGCGGGAACAAGCGGCTGGGCGTGTTCGCCACCCGCTCCCCTTTCCGGCCCAACCCCATCGGGCTGTCCTGCGTGAAGCTGGAGCAAGTGGCCCTCTCCACCCCGGAGGGCCCGATCCTCCATGTGTCTGGGGCGGATCTGGTAGACGGCACCCCCATCTTCGATATCAAGCCCTACGTCCCTTACACCGACTGCCGGCCCGAGGCGTCGGGCGGGTTCGCCGGCACCGCTCCGGCAAAGGAGCTGGCGGTAGAGATCCCGCCGGAGCTGCTGGCACAGGTGCCGGAGGATCGCCGCGAGGCGCTGTTGGGCGTTCTGGCTCAGGACCCCCGGCCTTCCTATCATGCGGATCCAGACCGGGTGTACGGCTTCGGCTTCGCCGGGTCGGAGGTCCGCTTCACCGTCCGGGACGGGACGCTCACCGTCACCGGCATCATCAAGACATGAACGATCCCGCACGGGCCAGGCCCTGTGCGGGATCGTCCATGCTCCGGTGCGGACGGGCGCCGAGATCGGCTCACTCCTCCTCTCCCCTTCGATGGTACAGTCCCAGCAATCGGTCGTACTTCTTCCCGGACAGCCGGTAATAGACCTCGATCCCCGCTGTGAACACCAGGAAGATGATGATGAATATCACGCCGAAACTGAGCCATGCCTGGACGTTCTCCGTAGGGAACCATTGGAACGCCACGGCGAAGGCGGCGATCACCGCGAAGAACGGGACGACGAACACCACCAGCCGCCATCCATAGGCCAGCTTCTTGATGAACAGGTCGGTGAACGCCGCCACCTGCAGCGTCCCTGCGGCCACGCATACCAGCAGCAGGGAGAACAGCATGGACAAAGAGGCAGCTTCCTGCTTGAACACGAACAGGAAGAACATATACAAGCACATCGAGGCAGTATAGCTCATGGCGGCCCCTTCTTTGATCGCCATGACCACTTGGAAGAACTTTTTCATATCTGACGCTCCCTTCACATCCCCAGCTTCGCTTTGATGGCTGGGACATACTGGCGGTTGGCCACCACCACCTCGCCGTTGGACATGGTGAGCCGCATCCGCCCGCCAAAATCGGGACGCAGCGAGCGCACCCGCGCGAAATTCACGATGGCCGACTTGCTCACTCGGATGAAGTCCCACGGACGGAGCTGTTCCTCCAGCTCATACAGCCGCAGGCGGGTCTCGTACACCCCGTCCCCGGTGTAGAGGAAGGTCCCCCGGTCCACCGTATCGATATAAAGCACCTGCGCCCCGTCCAGGATACAGGTCTCCCCATCCTTCTCCCCGGTGAGCCGGGCGTCGGACAGCCTCAGCAGCTCCACCAACCGGGAGGTCCGTGCGTCCAGCCTCCGGCAGCGGACGATCACCTCGGTCTGCTCCAGCTCCGGCCGTTCCTCGACGACCACCTTCATGGACATCACTCCTTTCGCAGCTGCACCTTGAGCATACACGGCGGCGCTGCGTTTGGCAAGGGGCGCGGACGCGACCTGCGCGCAGCGCCGCATGAGCTGCAAAAGACCGGGCGCGGGATGTCCCGCGCCCGGTCTCGATTCAAAACAGATCCTTCTTTTTCAGGACGATCCCCGCCACCAGGATGATGACGGCGGAGATGACCAGCGGGGGCCAGAAGCTCCCGGCAAAGGGCAGCACCCCCACGTTCATGCCGTAGAACCCGAACACGATGTTGGGCACCGTCATGAGGATGGTGATGGAGGTGAGCACCTTCATGATGACGTTCAGGTTGTTGGAGATGACGGAAGCGAATGCGTCCATCATCCCCGAGATGATGTCGGAATAGATCTGGGCCATCTCGATGGCCTGACGCACTTCGATCAATACGTCCTCCAGCAGATCGTGATCCTCTTCGTAGAGGGTGACGATGCGCCCCCGCAGGATCTTCTCCAGCGTCACCTCGTTGGCCTTCAGGGATGTATTGAAATAGACCAGGGACTTCTCCAGGTCCAGGAGCTGTATGAGCTCCTTGTTGCGCTGGGACTTATAGAGCTGCCGCTCCATATGGTTGTATGTCTTGTCGATCTGCTTGAGGTAGTTCAGGTATCGCTTGGCCACCAGCAGCAGGACGTTCAGGATGAACCGGGTGCGCTGCTGAGTGCGCACGTCCCGCAGCAGCCCGGCCTGGAGGTCCTTCACCACAGACGTCTCCTTCAGGCACACCGTGACGATATGGCGGTCGGTGACGATGATGCCCATAGGCAGTGTGGAATACACCACTCCAGTGTCGTCCTGCTCCATGGACGGGGTGTCCACGATGATGAGCGTGTTCCCGTCCTCGCTGTCGATGCGGGAGGTCTCCTCTTCGTCCAGCGCGGCCCGCAGGAAAGCGGGCTCCACCGCCAGGGTGGCGGCCACGGTCCTCAGTTCGTCCTCGCTGGGATCGATCATGTTGACCCAGCAGCCGTCCTCCACCGAGTCCAGCGGGATCATCTTGCCGTCCACCGTCTTGTGGATGGTCAGCATAGCTCTCACACCTTTCCCGAACCGGCGGGAGGACGAAAGATCCCCCGCCGCTCGCACGAAAAATCGTCCCATCGGCGGCAAGGCCGACGGGCGGCGGGCGCACGGGGAGGCAGGTGAGCTGTCTCAGCGAGTGCGCCGTGGTCTGGATGTATGACTTCGACTGAACGGATCGCCTGACACGACGCATCTCACTCCCTTTACTCGTTCATTTTCCGCTGTCGCGGTCTCATCTCATTATATTCTCTTTCCCCCTCGATTGCAAGGGGAAGTTCTGGGGGCCCCTGCTCGACATGTGTGTGCCGGCCTTACAAATGTCCTCCGCTATGCCGCGAGCCATGGAACAGCATCTGCCCGCTCGTCCATGCTATGCTGGACGGAGCCGGACCGGAGTATGGCGACGTCCGCGCTGAGATGTCCGACGCCCGATGCCCGGACGGATGCAGGGCGGGCATCCATGGGGAACTCTTGGACGGATAGCCCGGCGGACAGGGACGGCCGCGACGACGGGCCGCGGCTTCCCCTGTCCGATCCGATCGCGTCCGCCCCCTTCAGTGGTGGCTGTGGCCGAAGATGAGCAGCACCCCCAGGGCGAAGCCCAGCACTGTGGCCAGGATGGGCCAGCGCGATCTCCACTGGAGCGCCGCCTCGGGCAGCAGCTCGAAGAACACCACATACAGCATGGCGCCCCCCGCGAGGCCCAGCGCAGCGGCCAATGCCACCGGGGCCTGCTCCCCCACCAAATAGCCCGCCAACGCCCCCAGCACGGTGGGGACGCCGCTCAGCGCCGCCACAGCGATGGCCGACAAGGTCCTGGACCCATCGTGGAGCAAGGGCACGGCGATGCTCATGCCTTCCGGGAGGTTGTGCAGGCCGATCGTCACTGCCGCCAGCACGCTGGCCAGACAGATGCCCTGCACCGCCACAGTGGCTCCCACCGCCATGCCCACCGGCACGTTGTGCAGGGCCACCGCCGCCGCCAGGACGATACCGGCGGTGTGCAGGTCGTGGTGGCCGCAGGCGCAGTGGTGGGGGGCGTTCCGGTCCTCGTGGTGGGCGCTCTTGTCGATCCAGCAGTTGAGCAGCCACGTGACGGCGAAGCCCAGCACCAACACCAACGGCGTCATGGGCAGCCAGGGGGACGCTTCGATGGCCTCCGGCACCATGTCCAGCGCCACGATGGCCAGCATCAGCCCCGCGGTGAAGCTGAGCAGCATACTGGTCCCCCTGGGGGACTCCCGCTTGATGAGGGCGGCCAGCGCCCCTCCGATGGCCAGACCGCCCACGCCGGTGGCGGCTGTGAGAAGTACGACGAACAAAACAGGATCCATAGTCCATTGCGCTCCTAAGTATGTTTTACCGGGCCGGCCCATGGGGCCAGTCCGGCAACCATCATCTTAACACGGGATCGGACCGAACGCAAGCAAAATCATCCTTTCCGAAACAATTCCCGCAGTCCGATGACGATCAGGAACCCGCCGAAGCAGCGGTGGAGCAGCTCCACGTCCAGGGCGGTGGCCGCCCACGCGGTGAGGCCCGAGCATATCAGCCCTGCCGCGATGGCGGGAATGAGCGCCCGCTTCTCCACATAGCCGTTCTTGACGTGGGCAGGGAGAGCGGTAGCGGCGGTGGGCAGGAAATAGAGCAGGTTGATCCCTTGGGCCAGGGTCTGGGGCACTCCGGCGAAGTTGGTCATGTAGATGAGCAGCAAAGAGCCGCCCCCCACCCCGAAGCCGGACAGCACACCTGTGACCATCCCGGCCAGGGCTGCGACGATCCACTCCATCATAGCAGCGCCTTCAATCCGCCGTAGAGGATGAGCAGCGCGAAACCGCGGCGCAGCCACATCATGGGCAGCTTCTTGAACACCCTGCCCCCCACGTAGCCTCCGATCAGCCCTCCCACCAGATAGGGCAGGGCCAGCATCAGCTCGAGCTGCCCCCGGGCCCAATAGATCCCCGCAGACAGCGCGCACAGCGGCGCGATCACCGCCACCGATGTGGCGAACGCCTTGCGCTGGTCCAGGCCGCACTTGCCCGCCAGCAGGGGCACCAGCACCTGGCCGCCGCCCCCGCCGAAAAAGCCGTTCACCACGCCCGCCGCGCCGCCAGCCAGCGCGTACCATATCATCTTGGATCTTTCATGCTTCATCATAGCTTCACCCTGTGTCAGTATCCCACCGGAGGAGATCTTTATCCCTGGACAAAACCGTCCGATCGTCAAGATCCTACCCTTGCATAGACGGCAGGGACCCGGTATAATGTTCCAAGATCTGTTGAAAGAGGAGAACGACGTGGCAAGATCGACCAAAAACGAGATCATGTCAGCGCTGGCCGGGCTGCTCCAGACCAAACGGCTGGACGATATCACCGTCACAGAGCTGGTAGAGCAGTGCAATATCTCCCGGCAGGCGTTCTATTATCACTTTTCCGACCTGTATGGCGTGGTCGATCACGGCATACAGCTCCTGTTGGAAGAGCTGAGGGCCCCCAGCCCGGAGCAATGGCGCTCCACCCTGGAGCGGACGCTGACCCTCCTGCGGGAGAACCGGACGCTGGTGCTCAACGTCTACCGGGCCTATGAACGCAGCTATGTGGAGCATCACCTGCGCCAGTGGGCCATGCCTCTGGTGGAGGCCCGGACCCGGCTGGCGGCCCAACGGTACAGCGTCACGCAGGACCAGATCGGGTTCCTGATCGAACTGCTCACCCAGGCCCTGGCCAGCATCGTGCTGAGCTGGGTGGATCGGGGGATGCCGTCCAGCGTCATCGAACGGATGGACGATTTCGACATCCTGGCGGAAGGGTGCCTGGAGTACACTATGGAACGGCTCGCCCAAAAGAACCAGCGGTGCCAACAGCCGTGATCCGACACGATCTTACATCGACGGAGCCCTGTCAAGGTCTTGACAGGGCTCCGTCCCATGTCTATGGAACATCGTACCGCGCGGGGGTATCATGGCGCAGAGAGCAGGGACATCCCCTAAAGAAAGGAACGCGTGAACGATGACTATGATGAACGATGTGAAACGCACTGGCTTCCGCACCCTATACAGCTATCTGGACAGGGACCCGGACAAGAACATCCCAAAGCTGATGGACTGGGTGGACCGCTTCGCGGGGGACGGCCCCAACAGCTTCCCCGCCCAGCGGGCCGCCTTCCGGAAGGTGATCGAGGACCCGGACAACAACTGGTACCGCCTGCTGCGCAGCATGTGGACGGACGTGGACGACGGGGTGCGCCGCACCTTTTTTGAAAACTTCATGCTCAACGGCAACCTCATCGGCTGGCCGATCCAGGAAGAGGCCCGGGAACGGTACGGCTGCAACATCCCCTGGGCCATCCTGCTGGACCCCACCTCCGCCTGCAACCTGCGCTGCACCGGCTGCTGGGCTGCGGAATACGGCAGCCGGCTGGACCTCACCTTCGATGAGATCGACGATATCATCGCCCAGGGCAAGAAGCTGGGGGTATATACCTATATCTATACCGGCGGGGAGCCCCTGGTGCGCCGAGACGACCTCATCGCCCTATGCAACAAGCACAACGACTGCATGTTCCTCTGCTTCACCAACGCCACCCTGATCGACGAGGACCTCGCCGACCAGATGCTCCGGGTGAAGAACCTTATCCCCGCCATCAGCGTGGAGGGGTTCGAGGAGGCCACCGACAGCCGCCGCGGGACCGGAGTGTTCCAGAAGGTGCGCCGGGCCATGGAGATCTTGAAACAGCGCAAGCTGCCCTTCGGCACCTCCTGCTGTTATACCAGCGCCAACCTGGACGTCATCAGTTCGGAGCAGTTCGTGGACCATCTCGTCGAATGGGGGGCCAAGTTCACATGGTACTTCCACTATATGCCGGTGGGCAACGACGCCGCGCCGGAGCTTCTGCCCTCCCCGGAGCAGCGGGAGGAGATGTATGACAAGGTGCGCGCCTACCGCAAGACCAAGCCGCTGTTCATCATCGACTTCCAGAACGACGGCGAGTATGTGGGCGGCTGCATCGCCGGGGGCAGACGGTATCTGCACATCAACGCCAACGGGGACGTGGACCCCTGCGTGTTCGTCCACTATTCCGACTCCAACATCCGGGAGAAGCCGCTGCTGGACTGCTTGCGCTCCCCCATGTTCATGGCATACCATGATGGACAGCCCTTCAACGAGAACCATTTGAAACCCTGCCCCATGCTGGAGAACCCGGACCGGCTCCGAGAGATGGTGGAGCGCACCGGAGCGGCCTCCACCGATCTGGGCTCGCCGGAGACAGCGGATCATCTGTGTTCCAAATGCGACGGCTACGCCCGGCGCTGGGACCCCACCGCTCAGCGGCTGTGGAGCTGCGGGCATAGCTGCGCAGGGTGCGCCCAGCCTTGCCCGGACCGGCGGGAAGCCGGCTGAACATCGCCTCTGTGGTCCCCTCTATTTATGTCGCGGAGCGCCGCTGGAAGGACTTCCGGCGGCGCTCCCTGCTGTCCTGTCAGAGCGTCCCATCTGGAGAGATCTTCCTGCCCGTTGTATGTCCATATCAAACTATCCCAGGTTTCACGGCACCGGGCGGAGGTGATGGCAGATGGTCACACACAGATCGTATGGAGCCGGGCAGACCGCGAGGGCCGGACCCGGCACAGCCGAAGGGGAAAGACGTTCGAACATGGGATACGGGAGGAGCGCTTGAAATGGACATATCGAGGAACGGGAAAGGCTTGCCATGCCCACACTTGCCGGAGGTGACTGGATGGGATATCTAGATCTTACAGGGCTGCGCTATCTGTGGGGGAACCTGAAAGCTGCGCTCCACGCCAAGCAGGACACGCTCATCGGGACGCCCGGGCAGGTGGTGGGGTTCGGCAGCTCCGGGCGAGCAGAGGCCCAGAGCGGGTGGAGCAATCCCAATCTGTTGGACAACTGGTATTTTGCAGACCCCATCAACCAGCGGGGACAAACGGAGTATGACGGCGCCGGATACGGGATAGACCGGTGGGTCCATGGCAAATATACGCTCCAGGACGGGGGCCTCGACCTAAACGCGGGCATGATGTACCAGCGGCGCCCCCATAGCTCGGCGCTCCTTGGCAAGACGGTGACGTTCAGCGTCCTGCGGGCAGACGGCCGATCTGCGTCGTACACGTTCACAATAACAAGGGGGAGCGCCGGCAGCATCGAGTCGGAGGGACTGGTGCTCGATGCCGGATCCGATGAGGGCAGCGGGACGGTGTATGTGGGCATCGGCATCTCCGGCTCCGGACCGGCGAGGCTCATCGCGGCCAAATTGGAGCTTGGCCCGGTCCAAACACTTGCTCTCCAGGGCACGGACGGGAGGTGGACGCTCAATGACGCGCCCCCCGATCAGGCGGTGGAGATGGCAAAGTGCCAAAGGTATCAGCAAAAGGTCCGCGGTACTTTCTCCATCGCGACGAACACATCAGGGGAATATATGGATGTGATCGTTTCCGCCCCCATCACGATGCGCATAAGGCCATCGTTCACACTGGGGGAAGTGGCCAGCATATACCTGGGGGGCCGCAGCTATGCTGCGAGAGATTTCACCTTCAAATGTATGACGGGCGGCGGGGACCGCACACATATGGGCATCCGCTTTGCTTGCGACGCCTCCCTGCCGCAAAAGACCGCCGGTATCATCGGCCTGTTGGATGGCTTTCTGGACGCGAACCTATGAAGCTCCCCCAAAAAAGCTTTTACGATCCAGCGTGGTT
>CANRXB010000020.1 GCA_947643715.1 uncultured bacterium | reverse complement strand
GTGTGGCGCCCAATATTACCCACACCCGGGCCGGGGGGCACACCGCGCCGCCGGGACCGTCATGTCATCCGCTTGTCGTGGAGCCGGGCCGCTGACGTATGTAGGCTCCCGCCGCTTCCGAGCCGTCTGGATGCGGCCGCGCCGCTCTCACTGCTCCAACTGCTTTTTGAAGAACGCGCCGCTGTGCTCCAGGCATTCCACCGCCTCGGGCATCATGCGGCCGTAGTGCATGAAGGCATGGAGGGCGCCGTGCACGATGTCCACCTGGGTGGGCACGCCGAAGTGCTTCATGAACTTTTCCAGGGTGAGGGTGTCGTCCAGCAGGGGATCCAGATCGCCGCAGCACATGTAGATGGGAGGCACGCCGGTGGACAGATCGTTGAGGAAGGAGGAGAAATAGGGGTTCTCCATGTCCCCTGGGGTGACATAGTAGCTCAAATAGGACATCAGATCGGTGCGCCGCATCCCGTCCAGTAGGGTGCCGTTGAGCCGGGCGGAGGAGGAGTCCTGGAGCCAGAAGGCCCCGTAATACAGCAGCAGGGCCTTGATGGACTCGTTCCCGCCCGGAGTGTCCCGCAGGTAAAGATTTAGGCCCAGGGCCAGGTTCGCCCCGCCGGAGTCGCCCGCCAGGGCCATCTTGTCGGCAAGGATGCCATGTCGGGCGCCGTTCTCCTGGAAATAGCGCACCACTGCGGCAGCCTCATACAAGGGGATGGGGAACTTGGCCTCGGGAGCCAGATGGTAATCCACGCCGATCACACAACAGCCGCTGGCGGCCATGACGGAACGCATCATGCGGTCGTGGGTGTCGTTGCTGCCGACGGTATAGCCGCCGCCGTGGATGAACACCACCGCATAGTGCTCCGGCTTGTCGTCCGGGTAATAGATCCGGGCGGGCACGTCCCCCATGGGGCCGGGCACCATGACCTCTTCGATCTTGAACGCCTCGGGGCCGCCTTCGTTCCAGAACCGGCGCTCCTCCACATACTTCACCCGCAGCTCGTCCCAGGAGCAGTTGGTGTCGAACGCATCGGCGGCGTGCTCGGCCTGGTAGTCCACCACCTTGCGCATGCTCTCGCACAGCAGCGGGTAGGGATCGGGCTTGTTGATCTCATAGTCCGGCTTACGATCGGGCATAAAGAATTCCATGATGTGTGCCTCCTTATCCATTTAGCTCAGTTGTTTTTTCAGCCGCTCCAGCACACCTGCGGTGGGCTTTCGAGGCGGAGGGTCGAAGCTGGGGTCCAAAAAGTCCAGGGCGTAAGAGACGATGGCCCCCGTGCCCAGGTAGAGCCGATCCGGGTCCAGGTCGAATTCTCCGCTGTGGTGGGGCGCGCCGCAGCCATGCTGATCCTGTATGCCCAGGAACGCCAGCACGCCCGGGTACAGCGTGTTATAGACCGCCATGCTCTCCGAGGCCATCCAGGGCTCGGCCGGGACCACCGCGTCCTCCCCCAAGGTCCGGCGCAGGCTTTCCTGGGCCAGCGCGGCGCACTCCGTGTCGTTCCAGACGCCGGGGATGGGCTCCATGATATAGTTGTAGCACACCTCGCAGCCGTAGATCTGGGCGTCCTTCTCCACGATGGTCTTGGCGGCCTCCAGGAAGGGCCGGCCGCAGGTCTGCTCATTGAAGAACCGGGCCAGGCAGGAGAAGCGCAGGCTGTCCGGGATGACATTGGACTTGCTGCCCCCCTGGAGCAGCCCCACCGCATAGGTGAGGCAGTCGTTGGGGTCGGTGTGCCGCATCCGGACTGCGGCCAGGTCGTTATAGATGCTGACGAAGCAGTCCACAGGATTGTTGCACAGGTCGGGGCGGGAGCTGTGTCCGCCTTTCCCCGTGAGCACCACGTCGAAGCCCAAGGCCCCGCACATCACATACCCAGGCTGGACGGACAGGGTGCCCGCCGGGGCCCCTGCGTAGACATGGAGGGCGAAGCAGCCGTCCATGCCGTCGAACTCGGCCTCCAGGTGCTCCAGCAAAGGGATCACTCCGTAAGAGGTCTCCTCCCCCTGCTCGAAAACGGCCACGATCTGCCCCGTCCACTCCTCCCGGTGGGTCCACAGCAGTTGCACGGCGGACAACAGCATGGCGGTATGCGCGTCATGACCGCAGGCGTGGGACACCCCCGCCACGCTGCTGACCACCCGCTTGGGGCCGGACAGGCCGTTGGCGCTCTCCTCCACCGGCAGGGCGTCCACGTCCGCCCGGAGGAGCAGGCGCTTCCCCGGCCCCCGGCCGTTCAGGACGCACACCAGCCCTCCGTGTTCCACCCGCTCGGCGCTCAGGCCCAGGCGGGCCAGCCGTTCCTGGATCCAGGCCAGGGTATGCTCCTCTTGGCCGGACAGCTCCGGGTGGACATGGAGATGGTCGCGGTCCGCTGCGATCTGGCTGCGCAGGGCCAGGGCCTCAGCCTTGACGTCGAACATGGCGGCGCTCACCGCTGGTCCATGGCGGCCTTGAAACGGGCCAGAGCCTCCTCCAGCACCGGACGGGTGCAGGCCAGGTTGATGCGCTCGAAGCCGTCCCCAGCCGGGCCGAAGATGAAGCCGTCGTCCAGGAAGAGCTGGGCCTTTTCATTGAGATGCTTGGCCAGGGCCTGGCCGTCCATGCCGAAGCAGCGGCAGTCGAACCAGCACAGGTACGTGCCTTCCAGGTCGGCCACCCACACGTCCGGGAAGTTCTTGGCCATAAAGTCCTTGAAGTAGAGGTAATTGCCCCAGATGTGCTCGTTGAGCTGGTCCACCCAGTCGGCGCACTTCAGATAGCCCGTCTCCAGGGCCCGGATGCCGAAGATGCTGTAGGTGTAGCAGCCGCAGACGTTCACCTCATCGTCCAGCTTCTTGCGCAGCTCGGCGTTGGGCACGAAGGCGTTGGCCACGCACAGGCCCGCCAGGGAGAAGGTCTTGCTGGCGGCGGTGAACATCACGCAGTTGTCGGCGTACTTCTCGCCCAGGGTGGGGTAACAGATATGCTTATAGCCGGGCATGATGAGGTCGAAGTGGATCTCATCGCTGATGACCAGCACGTCGTGCTTCAGGCAGATATCGCCCATGCGGCGCAGCTCCGCCTCGGTCCAGACCCGGCCCACCGGGTTGTGGGGGGAGCACAGGATGAACATCTTGCACTGCTTGGCTTTCTCCTCGAAGTCGTCGAAGTCCACCACATAGTGACCGTCCTCCAGCTTGAGGGGGCTCTCCACGACGGTACGGCCGTTCAGGTTCACCGCACGGTAGAAGGGATAGTAGACCGGGGTGAGCAGCAGCACGTTGTCGCCAGGCTGCGTGAAGGCCCGGACGGAGGCGTACAGCCCCTGGACCACGCCGTTGGTCTGTACGATCCAATCCTGCTGGACGTCCCAGCCGTGGCGGGTGGACATCCAGTGCTTCACCGCGTCTGCGTAGGGCTTGCCCCACCAGGTGTAGCCCCACATGCCGAACTCAGCGGTCTTTTTCAGCTCTTCGATGATCTCCGGCGGGGAGAGCAGCTCCATGTCCGCCACGGACAGGGGCACTACACCCGGAGCGGGGTCTGGGCCGATGGCGTCCCACTTGGCGGCCTCCATGCCCACGCGGACATGGGCGACGTCGAATCCATATCTCATTGCGATCCTCTCCTTATTTTTTTCTTTAGGCTTTGGAGCGAGGGACCGCCGTGAGGGGCGATCCCTCGCTCCAAAAGGTCATGTCACTCTGCGGACGCGGGAGCGGAGCTGCGGTGCTTGCGGATCAGGCGCTCCGCCAGGAAGGCGCACACCAGGCCCAGCACCATGGCGGCGCAGGCGGCCATGAAGATGTTCCGGTAGCCGCCCACGGGGTCGGCCTCCAGCCAACTGCCGCACAGGGAGGTATAGAAGGTATCGGGCAGGAAGCCGATGAGGGAGGCGATGCCGATGACGCTGCCCACCACGTTCTTGGGGGTGCCGCACTCGTCCACGGTGGCGTAGTACAGGCCGCGGAACACGTACACGGCCATGGAGGCCACCACGGTGATGATCATGACGGGCCACAGCACGGCAGCGGAGGCGGGGATGAGGATCATGCCCAGGAAGCACACGATGCCGATGATGCCCGCGCCGATCATAGGCTTGCTGGAGTTCTTCAGCTTGGTAGCCAGCAGAGCGGACAGGGACGCGCCGATGAGCTGGCAGATGATGCCGCGGTAGTTGGTGAAGGTGACGGCGATCTCAGTGGGCATACCGCAGTAGTCCTGGAGGTAGGGGGCGTAATAAGCCGCGGAGGCCAGAGTCATGGAGCCGCAGAAGATCAGGCCGGACAGCACGTAGGTGATGGGGCGCTTGAAGGCCACGCCCATGGCCTTGATGCTGTCCAGAAGGGTGGCGTTGGTGGCCTCCTGCGTGTTGGACTTGGGCATGAGCAGAGCCAGGGCCACGCCCACCACGATCATGATGACGGACACCACGCGCACGATGGAGCCCATGGCCTTGACGCTGTCGGAGGAAAAGATGTTGAACAGGGACACGCAGATGGTGGTGACGATGAGGCCGGAAACGCCGCGCAGGGCCTCCAGGCTGCCGAACATGCCGCCCTGCTCGTCCGAGTCGGCCAGCATGTTGATGCACTTGACGGAGGAGGACCAGAAGGTGAGCACGGTGGTGAAGGCCCACAGCACGTGGATGATCATCAGCATGGTGTAGCTCGGCCACATGGACTCCCACAGGCCAAGCACGCCGGTGCTGACCATGGAGAACACCAGCAGCTTCTTGGGATCGAATTTATCGGCGATCCACCCGCCGGGCAGATACAGGATCACGTTGGCGATGCCGTAGACGTTGAGCAGCCTGCCGTAGTCCGCGTCCCGGCCCACCAGGCCCATGGCCTCCTGGAGCGGGGTGTAGTAGGTATACATCAGGTAGGGCAGAACGTAGATGGTGTTCATGGCCAGCACCATCAGGATGAAGGTCAGGAACTTTTTGCCTTGCGGTTTTTTCATGACAGTTTCCTCCAAATCTATTTGTGTGGGGGCCGGTGGGGCAGGCATGTCACAGATCCTCTCTCTTGCCTCCTTCTGTGCGAACGGGTCGGAGCGCTCACGCCTTGCGGCCGGTGAGGGTCCGGGAGTTGAAGTTTCCGCCGATCAGCTCGTTGGCCGGCAGCAGCATGACGAAGGCGCCGGGGTCCAGGGAGGGCAGCAGGGCCTTCACCCGGGGCACCTCCGAGGGCTTCATGGCCAGGATGAGCATGTTGCGCTCCACGCCGGAGTACATCCCGGTGCCGGGCAGGCGGGTCACCGCCCGGCCCAAAGTCTTCATCAGCGGGTCGGCCACCTGGTGGGCGTCGATGGTGGTGACGATCATGCAGATGCACCCCCGGTCGAAGCCCAGCACGATGCGGTCGGAGATCACCGAGCAGATGAAGATGGTGATGATCGCGTACAGGCCGATCTCGATGCTCCCCGAGGCGAACATGGACAGCAGCACCACCGCTCCGTCCAGCACCACGCTCATCTTGCCCACGCTCATGGTGGGGAACCTTTTGATGAGCAGACGGTTGAGCAGGTCCGTGCCCCCGGTGGAGCCGTTGCCGATGGTGAGCCAGGCCATGCCCACGCCGTAGATCACCCCGCCGAACACGGCGGCCACGGTGGGGTCGGTGGTGAGGGTGGGCAGGCCCTCGAACAGCCAGATGGTGCCGGAGTACAGCGTGGCCCCCACGATGGCCCCGGCGGCATACTTCCAGCCGTTGGCGAGCAGGGCGGCCAGCAGGATGGGGATGTTCATCAGGTAGATCAGGGTGGCCACATTGAAGGAAAAGAACTGATTGAGCACCACCGCCAGGCCGGAGATGCCTCCGGCGGCGATGTTGTTGCCCACCAGGAACAGATCCAGGGCCAGGGAATACATCACGATGCCGCCCAGGACATAGAGCCAACGCTTGATGGTGGGGGCATGCTGGGAAATATCTCTCATGCAGAGATCCCTTCTTCGTATTGGGATGCGGTCAGATCAGGCCGTTGTAGGGCAGGGCCCAGAAGAACAGAAGGAACAAGGTGGTCAGCGCGCCCATGATGATGAGCAGCCAGCCATAGCGGCGGTCGATCCGGTACTCCCGGGCCACGCGCTCCTCTTTCGGGAGGAGCAGCAGACTGTCCCGGTAAGCGGATTCCTCCGCCGTCACCGGGCTGACCTTGGAGCCGATGACCGCGAAGATGAGGCTCAGGTACAGGCCGATGAAGAAGGGGTCCAGGAAGTTGATGAAGATGCTGTTGAAGGGGGCCACACCGAAGCCCACCAAACACTTGGAGGTCATGAAGCCCAGGAAGCCCGCCAGCATGGACCACCGGGCCCCGGTGGCGGACAGCTTGCCGGACAGGATGCTCCCCACGCCGGGCACCAGCCAGGACGCGGCGATGATGGTGGAGGCGAACCAGGAGATCACCCGCACCCCGCCCAGCCCCAGGTAGGCCAGGATCAGGGAGACGATGCCCACCGCCAGCATGACGAGGCGGCTGGTACGGAGCTGGTGCTTCTCGTCCTTGAACTCCACGGGGAAGATGTCCGACGTCACCGAAAAGCCCACCACCGACAGGAAGGTGGAGGCGGAGGACAGCCCTGCCGCCATGATGCCCGCCAGCAGCAGCGTACCCACCAGCTTGGGCATGACATTGAAGGCCGCCCAGATGAGCACCCGCTGAGGGTCCTCCATAGCGGGCTGGAGGTTGATGACGGAGATGGACATGATGTTCACATACAGCAGGAACACGGTGGTGCACACCGCTGCCACCGCGCCGGAGCGGAAGGTGACGTGCTCGCTTTTCGCCATCAGGTTCCGCCCGGCCTGCCAAGGGGAGACCGCCACCGTGATGAACCAGATGATGCCCATGGTCACGGCGTACATCACCGCCCCGAACACATCGGAGGCTCCGGTGCCGGGGATATTGCCATGGTAGTCCAGCAGGCCCTCGGCGGCGTCAGGGTTGTTCATCAGGTTCTCCAGCAGATCGCCGATGCCCCCCTGAGCGTTGAAGATATAGGGGCCGGCGATGATGGCCGCCACGATGAACACCATGAACATCATGGTATCGGTGATGATGACCCCCTTGGAGCCGGACCAGAAGGTGAAGGCGGTGAAACAGGCCCAGGCGATGAGCAGGCACAGCTCATAGCTCAAGCCGGTGAGCTCTTGCATGAGGATGCCCACGCCGGTGATGCAGGCCAGCAGATAGGCCGTCAGCGAGATGATGGTGACGATGCCCGCGATGCGGCGGTTGCGGGGGTCTTTGTAGCGAGTGCCGAAGTACTCGGGCATGGTGCCGCATTCCGACCGGCGCAGGTAACGGCCGAAGAACAGCGGGCCGAACACATAGCCGCAGGCACACATGGAGTTGAGCAGCACCAGAGAGGTGATGTTGCCGGTGTAGCAGAAGCCCTGGTCCCCCATGAAGCCGTTCACCGACAGCATGGAGGCGAACAGGGTTCCCGCGATGAGGAGCGTGGGGGCGTTGCGGCCGCTGACGTAATAGTCATCGATGTCTTTGACCTTCCGCCCTGCCAGCAGGCCCACCACCAGGTAGACCACGATACTGACGATGACGCCCACGAAGAAAATGACGTTGCCGCTGCCGTTCATGCGCCGTCCTCCTTCCGGTCCGCCTCGTCGTCAGAGGCCCATTTGTCCTCCTCATGCTTCAGGTAGATATTCATGAAGATACCCGACAGGACAAGGAAGCCGCCGATGAGGATGGAATAAACGATCTCTCCCATTTGATCGAGCTCCTTTCTCGTGCGGGGGCCGCCGGTGAGGACGGCCCCCTGGTCGGTCCGTCTTACAGGCCCATGCGGGAGGCGATGACCATCTTCTGCACCTCGGAGGTGCCCTCGTAGATCTCGGTGATCTTGGCGTCCCGCATCATGCGCTCCACGGGGTAGTCCCGGGTGTAGCCGTAGCCGCCGAAGAGCTGCACGGCCCGCCAGGTGACCTCACGGGCGGTCTCGGAGGCGAACAGCTTGGCCATGGCCGCCTCCGAGGAGTAGGGATCCCCGGCGTCTTTGGCCGCGGCGGCGCGGTAGACCAGCATCCGGGCTGCGTCCACCCGGGTCTGCATCTCGGCCAGCATGAACTGGGTGTTCTGGAACTTGGAGATGGACTTGCCGAACTGGACCCGGTCCTTGACATACTTCACCGTCTCGTCGATGGCGCCCTGGGCGATGCCCAGCGCCTGGGCGGCGATACCGATGCGCCCGCCGTCCAGGGTCATCATGGCGATCTTGAAGCCCTTGTTGAGCTCGCCCAGCAGGTTCTCCTTGGGCACCTTCACATCCTCGAACACCAGCTCGCAGGTGGAGGAGCCCCGGATGCCCATCTTCTTCTCGTGGCTGCCGAAGCTGAAGCCCTCCCAGCCCTTCTCGACGATGAACGCGGAGATGCCCTTGTTGCCCGCCGCTTTGTCGGTCATCGCGAACACCACGTAGGTGTCGGCCACCTCGCCGTTGGTGATGAAGATCTTGGAGCCGTTGAGCAGCCAGTGATCCCCCTTGTCCTCAGCCACGGTGCGCTGCATGGCCGCGTCGGTGCCCGCGTTGGGCTCGGTGAGGCCGAAGGCGCCCAGCTTCTCTCCGGTGGCCAGGTCGGGCAGGTACTTCTCCTTTTGCTCCTGGGTGCCGAAATGCTCGATGGGCCAGCAGCACAGGGAGGTATGGGCGGAGATGGTGACGCCGGTGCTGGCGCAGGCTTTGGAGATCTCCTCCACCGCCATGACATACTCCAGGTTGCCCATGCCCACGCCGCCGAAGTCCTCGGAGATGGGGATGCCCAGCAGACCGATCTCGCCCATCTTGGGGATCAGCTCGGCGGGGAAACGCTCCTGCTCGTCCAGCTCCGCGGCGATGGGGCGCAGCTCCTTGTCCACGAACTCCCGGAACATGGTCTGCATCAGTTGCTGTTCGTCGTTCCACTTGAATTCCATGGGAAAAACTCTCCTTTACGAATGTATCTTTTGGCCCGAGGCTCAGCGGTACTTCTTGAGCACCTGGCGCGCGGCGATCACGGTCTGGATCTCACCGGTGCCGCCGGAGATCCGGGTGATGCGCACGTCGCGATAGATCCGGCTGACCCGGCTGCCGCAGAAGCCGATGCCGCCCAGGATCTGGAGGGCGTGGTCCACCACGATGTTGGCGCTCTCAGAGCAGAACTGCTTGGCGATGGACGCCTCGGCCCGGGTGAGCTGCCCGTTGTCCTTGTTCCAGGCGTAGTGGAGCAGCATGTTGCGCATGGCCTCGATGCGCATGGTCATCTCCATGATATGGTTCTGGATGAGCTGGAGGCGGCCGATCTCCTGGCCCTTGACGATACGCTGGTTGGCATAGCGGCAGGCGTCCTCATAGGCGCACAGGGCCTGGCCGTAGGCGTTGAAGGCGTCGATGAGCCGCTCGTAGTCGAAGCCCTTGCTGGTGGCCATCAGGCCGTTGCCCTCGAAGGAGAACATGTCGGACTCCTCGATCTCCACGTCGTCGAACCAGATGTCGTTGACGTTCTCCATGTTGATGCCCATCTTCTCCATGGGCTCCTTCTTGCAGTTGGGGACGTTGGTGGGCACGAACCACAGGGTGAGCTGCTCCGGATCCTCCGCGTTCTTGGCCAGGGTGAGGCAGTAGTCGCTGTCCTGGGCCCCGGAGATGAAGTGCTTGTGGCCGTTGATGTACACCTTCCCATTGCGGCGGGTGTAGGTGGTGGAGATGGTGGCGGGGGAAAGATCGGTGCCGGCGTTCGGCTCGGAGAAGCCCTGGGCGAAGGCGGGCTTGCCCTCGAAGAACATGGGCATGAACTTATCGATCTGCTCCTTGGTGCCGTTCTCCAGCAGGGCGTCGGCCTTCACATGGTCCCAGAAGAGGTAGATCGGCCCGCCGCAGCGGCCCAGGGCCTCCATCACCAGGAACATGGTGACGGCGCCCTCGCCGTCGCCGCCCGCCTCTTCAGGCAGGAACATGCTGAACAGTCCCAGCTCGTCCAGGATGTCCCACCACTTCTTGGGGTGCTTGTGCTCTTTGTCGCAATCCTGGAAGTAGGTCTCCAGGTTCTCGCGGGTCATGGCCTCTTCGATGGCCTGTACCATCAGTTCTTGTTCCTCAGTCGGTTTGAAATCCATAACTGTCGTCCCTCCGTAAAATAGGTTTTGGCGGCCCGGTCCGCTCTCAGGCGGAGGGCCGGTCCCAACAAAGCTTCAGCGGCCCTTCCACTGGGGCGGGCGCTTCTCCAGGAAAGCCTGGGGGCCCTCCTTGGCGTCCTCGGTGCCCTCCACGTACTTCCAGGCCATATAGCGGCACACGCGCATCCCGTCCTCCACAGAGGTGTGGGGCGCCATGTGGAGGATCTGCTTGGCCAGGCGCATGGGGATGGGGGCGTTGGCGGCCATGCGCTTGGCCAGCTCCATGGCCTTGTCCATCAACTGCTCCTTGGGCACCACATGGTTGATCAGCCCCACCTCATAGGCCCGCCGGGCGTCGATGAGGTTGCCGGTGAGGCACATCTCGGAGGCGATCTTGGCGGGGATCAGCTTGGGCAGACGGACCAGCCCGCCGCTGGTGGCCAGCAGCCCCACCTTCACTTCGGTGAGGCCGAAGCGGGCGTGGTCGGCGGCCACGATCACGTCGCAGGCCAGAGCGATCTCCAGCCCGCCCGCCACCGCCGTGCCGTTGCAGGCGCAAACGATGGGCTTGGCGCACAGCCGCTCGGTGATCCCGGCGAAGCCGTGCTCCGTCTCGGTGAGGCACTCGCCGTTCTCCCCCAGGGCGGCAAGGTCCTCCCCGGCGCAGAAGCTGCGCTCCCCGGAGCCGGTGATGAGGATAGCCCCCACGGCGGGATCCTTCTCGGCGTCGTTGAAGATGGCCTCCAGTTCATTGGCAGTGTCTGGGTCGATGGCGTTGCGCCGGTCCTCCCGGTCCAAGGTGACGATCAGCACACCGTCCCGCAGTTCGGTCAAAACGTTCTTTTTGTCTTCCATCATATATCACCTCATATGAAAAATGATCCTCTGGACCGTTCACAGCCCTGCGGCAGAGCGCAGCCAGGGGTTCTCCCGCCGCTCTTCCTCCAGGGTGGATCCCTCCTCGTGGCCGGGCAGCACACGGAAGTCCCCCTCCAGCGCCGCCAGCCGGGCCAGCGATCCGGTCATCTGGGCGTCGTCCCCTCCGGGGAAGTCGGTGCGGCCGATGTCGCCATGGAACAGCGTGTCGCCGGTGAAGAGCGCGTCCTCGATCCGGAACGTGACGGAGCCGGGAGTATGCCCCGGAGTGTGGAGCACCTGGATGGTCAGCCCCGCCGCCTCCAGCACCTGATCGTCCGTCAGGGGACGCAGGCCGCCAAAGGCCGCCACCGTGGGATAGGTCCGGCCCATGTCCCGCTCGGTGAGGGCCTGGGGCACATCCAGCGGGTGGCACCAGACGGGCAGGTCCGGCCAGCGCGCCTGCAGCCCGGGCACGGCCAGGATGTGGTCATAGTGCCCGTGGGTGAGCAGCACCGCCTCGGGGACGAGCTCCAGGCCATCCAGCAAGCGGATCAGGCTGGGAGCGTCGTCCGCCGGGTCGATGAGCACAGCGCGGCCCGGCGTGCCGCCCCACACCACGTAACAGTTGGTGGCGAAGTCCCCGGCCACCATGCAGCGTATCTCCATCAGGCATCGCTCCTTTCGATAGGACGGTCAGATCATGCTGGCGCCCACCACGCCGTCGGCATACAGCTTGTCGATCTCAGCCTGGGAGTAGCCCAGCTCCCGCAGGACGTCGGTGGTGTCCTCCCCCAGCAGGGGCGCGCCCCGGCGGATGGGGGCGGTCTCTCCATCGAACCGGATGGGGTTGGAGTAGAACCGCATCAGGCCGATCTTCTTTTGGTCCACCAACTGCGTGAGCCCGGTCTGGCCGGCGTGGTCGGAGGTGTATGCCTCGATGAAGGACAGCACCGCCGACGCCGGGACGTCCACAGCCAGCAGGCGGGACTCGATCTCCGACCGGCGCAGGAGGACGGTGGCCGCTGTGACGGCCTCCACCAGCGCGTCCTTGTTGGCCACCCGGGCTGCGTTGTCCGCGAAACGGGGGTCGTCCTGCCACTCAGGATGGCCCAGCGCCCCGCACAGGGCCTGCCAGCGCGCCTGCGTGTCGGCGACGATCACGCACCAGCCGTCGCGGGCCTCGAACATGCCGTAGGGCGCGGTGAACCGGTCGTGGTCGCCGAAGCGGGCCTGGGCCTGACCGCGGAGGCTGAGATCCATGATGGTCTCCTCACACGCCTGCATCCCCACGTCCATCATGGACATGTCGATCCGGCAGCCCTGCCCGGTGCGGCGGGCGTCGATCAGGGCCATGAGCACGGCGTTGAGGCCGTACAGTCCGGTGATGGTGTCCCCGATGCAGTTGCCCGCCTTCATGGGAGGTCCCTCCGGGTCGCCGTTGGAGGCGGCGAAGCCGCTGCGGGCCTCGGCGATGGCGTCGTAGCAAGGCAGCTTCATCAGCGGGCCGGAGGCCCCGAAGCCGCTCAGGGAGATGAACACCAGCTTGGGGTTGAGCTGCTTGAGCTTCTCATAGCCCAGGCCCAGCCGGTCGATGGAGCCGCTTTTGAAGTTCTCGATGACCACGTCGGCCCGCTTCGCCATCTCATACACCGCCGCCTTGGCCTCGGGGGCGGAGAGATCCATCTCCACGCTCTTCTTGTTCTTATTGTAAGATACGAACATGGTGCCCAGACCGTTGAGGAAGGGGTCCCAGGTCCGGCACTGGTCGCCGCCGCCGTACCGCTCGATCTTCCACACCTCGGCCCCCATGTCCGCCAACTGCCAGGCGGTGAAAGGCCCGGCCAGGGCGATCGTGAAGTCCAGCACCTTCAAGCCCTCGAGAGGGAGTCTTTTTTTCATAGGTCAACGCTCCTTTCCCTGCGGCGCTCAGACCACGCCCTGCCGGCGCAGGTCCGAGATCTCCTGTTCCGCCATGCCCAGGCCCGCCAGCACCTGATCCGTGTGGGCGCCCAAGGCGGGAGCGGGGCCCACCGCATCGTCCCCTTCGCTGTCGCGGAGGAACTTGGCAGGCTTGCCGAGCTGCTTCACCCGGCCCAGCACGGGATCGTCCACCTCCAGCAACATGTGACGCGCGGCCACCTGCTCGTCGTCCATCAGCTCCCGCACGGTGTTGCACGGTCCGCCGGGCACCATGGCCTCCCGGCAGATCCGGTCCGCCTCCTCGATGGTGATGGTGCGGAAGTAGTCCCGAAGCTGGCCGTCCAGCTCGCCGAAGTAGTGCTCCATGGACCGGCCCGGATCGTGGGCGTAGACTGTGCCCTCTCCCCAGTCGTCCCGGCCCGCTCCCGCTGCGAAGGCCAGCCATTGGGCATCGCTGCCGATGCTCAATGCGAACCAGCCGTTCTTGCACTGGAAGGTGTCGGTGGGATTGGTGGTGGGGAAGCCGTTGCCGATCCGCTTCGGCAGGACGTTCAGCCCCTGGAGTCCCTGGACGTAGGTGTCGTCGATGGAGCAGATGGCCTGCCAGCAGGACACGGACACCTTGCGGCCTTCCCCGCTGTCCTGGGCGTCCAGCCATGCGGCCATCATCCCGGCGGTGAGGTGCCAAGCCCCATAATAATAGGAAAGAGGACAGCCGATCCGGGTCGGCTTGTCCGGCAGCCCGGTCTTTTCCAGCAGCCCGGTGCGGGCCATGACCAACAGATCGTAGTCAGGAAGGTCCTTCCAGGGCCCCTCCTCTCCGAAGGGGGTGAGCACACCGTATACCAGCTTGGGAGCGACCTGCTTGAGCTGTCCATAGCCCAGCCCCAGCTCCGCCAGCCGCGCCTCGGGCACGTTGGCCACCAGCATATCGAAGGCGGGCGCCAGCCGCCGCAGGACCTCCTGTCCGGCACGCTGGGTAAGGTCCAGCGTCATGCTCTTCTTGCTCCGGCCATAATAGCTCTGGTAAGGCCCGTCCGATCCGTCCGCCCCGTCAGCGCCCCGGCGGCGGATGGAGTCGCCCCGGCCGGGCGGTTCGATCTTCAATACCTCAGCGCCGTAGTCGGCGAACAGACTGCCCGGGTAAGGGTTGCCGTCGGTCAGGTCGAGTATCCTCAGTGAAGCAAGTGGTCTCATATCATTCGCCCGCTCCTTTCTCAGATCCAGATCCATCCTGCGGCCTCGTCCGACCGCCTTTCCGGACTTTCACGCTAAAATGACAAACCTCGCCGGATAAACCAGGTCGTAAATGTCTATCTTGTTACTTTAACGTGCAATCATAGGATAACAAATCGGCGGAAGATCCGCAAGCGTCAATATTGCCAGATTTTCAGCGCAAAAATTGTGGGATCGCCCAAAAAATGAGCGGTCCTCCTTGCCCGCTCCATTCGCATCTGACTAAAAATCGGCTCATTTCTTGGCCGGAGCTCCAAAATCGCCCCTATTTTCTGCGAAAATGATAGACACGGACCCATTTCTTCCGGCCCGCCATCCCCCGCATTTTTCTGTTGACAGCCCAGTGGATTTGGTCTAAGATGATAGTGAACCGAGTAAAGTGTGCCTAGAATGGTAACTTTAACGTAAAACTCGCCTCTTGGATCGCACTTTTCCGTTGAAGCACGCGCGTCGCTCCGATCCGGGCGGGAGTGAGAAAACGTGGAAAGAAGGTTGGTAGCATGAAGGTCATCGTATGCTGCAAGGTCGTCCCCAACGAGGAGGAGCTCCAGGTATTGCCCAGCCGCGAGCTGAGCTTCGACGGCGTGCCCTGGAAGATCAGCCAATACGATCTGAACGCATTGGAGAGCGGCAAGCAACTGGCGGCAGGGGGCGGCTCCATGGTCGCCCTGAGCATCGGCAGCGAAGCGGCGCTGGGCTCCAGCAAGATCCAGAAGGACATCCTCTCCCGGGGCCCGGACGCTTTGAAGCTGGTCATCGATGACAGCAAGCCCTTCCAGGATACCCTCCAGACCGCCAAGGCCATCGCCGGGGCGGTGAAAGCGATGGGCGAGTACGATCTGGTCCTGTGCGGCATGGGCTCCAGCGACCTGTACTTCCAGGAGGTAGGCGTCCAGGTGGGCACCCTGTTGGGTGTGCCCGCGCTGAACAACGTCACCGGCATCAAGAGCGCCGGGGAGGGCGTGGCAGAGGTGGAGCGCACCCTGGAGGACGAGGTGGAAGTGCTGGAGGTCCCCCTGCCCGCCGTGCTCAGCGTGTCCTCTGAGATCAACGTCCCCTCCGTGCCCGCCATGCGGGACATCATGAAGGCGGGCAAGAAGCCCGTGGACAAGCTGGACTGCCCCGACTGCGGCGAGCCCTCGCTGAAAACGCTGGAGCAGCTCGCGCCCGAGCAGCAGGAGCGCCGCCAGGAGCTGGTGGAGGGCGACGGCGAGGAAGCCGTGGACGCCTTGGTCCGGTTCCTGAAAAAAGAGGGCTTTTGATAAAAGGGAGGTTTAAGAGATCATGTCGATGCAAACTATATTCGTGGTCAGTGACGAGGCCCCCGCTCTGGCGGAGCTTTGTTCCGGGGCCCGGGCCGCAGCGGCGCAGGTCACGGCCATCCTGTTCGGCAGCGAGGCCGACGCGGCCGGGGCCGCCGGGTGCGGCGCGGACCGTCTGCTCTACCGTCAGCCCGCCGACGGCGCCGTGCCGGAGGACTACGCCGCCGCCATCGCCGATGAGGTGAAAAAAGAGCCCTCCGCCTTGGTCCTCGTCAACAACTCCATCCGGGGCCGCTGCCTGGCGGGCAAGCTGGGCGTTTTCCTGGACACCGCGGTGCTCACCAGCGTGAGCGCTTTGGAGCGTTCCGGCGAGGAGCTGGTGTGCCACCGCATGGTATACGGCGGTATGGCCCAGCGCGGCGAGGTGTTCACAAAGCCCTATGGCGTGATCACCGTGGGCGGCGGCGTGTTCGAGGCCGCCAATGACGCGCCCCAGGCCGCTGTCGCCCCCTTCGAGGGCGCGCCCCAGGGCAGCTTGAAGCGCATCACCTCCACCTCCAAGAAGGAGGGCGGCGTGGATCTGGTGGCCGCCAAGCGCATCGTGGACGTGGGCCGGGGCATCGCCAAGGAAGAGGACCTGGAGCTGTGCCGCAAGCTGGCCGCGGTGTTGGGCGCCGAGGTGGGCTGCTCCCGCCCGGTGGCGGAGAACAACAAGTGGCTCCCGAAGTCCAGCTATATGGGCATCACCGGCGTGCAGGTCAAGCCCGAGCTCATCGTGGTGTTGGGCGTGTCCGGGCAGATCCAGCACATCGGCGGCATCAACAAGTCCCGGGTGATCGTGGCGGTGAACAAGGACAAGTCCGCGCCGATCTTCAAAAACGCCGATCTCGGCGTGGTGGGCGATCTGTACAAGGTGGTCCCCGCGCTGATCGAGAAGCTTTCCTAAAAGGCCGGGTCCTGACAAATATGCCCAAGGGGGTGGCCGCGGCTGGCGCGACCGCCCCCTCTTTTTTCAGGAGACCGCTCACACCAGGGCCAGATCCGGCCTCAACAGTACAGAAAGTTGGTTTGCTATGACAGATATGGTGGGCAGCCGCACCCTGCGCAGCCAATGGGACGAGACGGTGCGCTGCTATGGGCGCGAGCCCTTTTTGGAATATATCTCGGTGGACGACCAGGTGACGGCCTGGACCTATCAGGAGTTCGACCGCAGAGTGAAGCAGGCGGCCAACTTCTTCCTGGAGCTGGGGGTGGCCCGGCAGGAGTTGGTGGCCCTGCACCTGCACAACACGCCGGAATATCTGGTGTGCTGGCTGGCGCTGGCCCAGATCGGGGCGGTGTCGGTGCCCCTCAACGAACATTATCAGCAGCCGGAGGTCCGTTACATTTTGAACAAGTGCGGCATCCGCCGGGTGGTCACCGAGCCCTGCGCCCTCCCGCTGTATCTCCAGCCCCCGCTCCGCGCCCTGGTGGATCGGCCGATCTCCATCGGGGACGAAGCGGATCTGCCGGAAGGGACGATCTCCCTGGAGGCGGGGATGGCCCGTCAGGGGGAGGAGCTCCGGGAGGTCCGCCCGGTGGAGAGCGATCATCTGGCCGCGATATTGTTCACCAGCGGCACCACCCGTCACCCCAAAGGGGCCATGTATACCCACTGCAACATCGTCTACGGCGGGCTCATCCATGTGATGCAGATGGGGATGGAGCATGGGGACCGGTTCCTGAGCTCTATGCCCTGTTACCACATGGACTTCCAGGAGATGGCGGCCATGCCGGCGATCTGCACTGGGAGCACCCTGCTGATGGTGGAGCACTACAGCGCCCGGCGGTTCTGGAGCCAGGTGTGCCGTCACCGCGCCCAGTTCACCGACACCATGTCCGTGATGAACCGGACCATGCTGATGCAGCCGGTCCAGCCCTGGGAGAAGGACCACTGCCTGAAGCAGATCTACTTCTCCATGGGGCTGAGCGACGAGGAAAAAGAACGCTTCGAGGAGCGCTTCCGGGTGAGCCTGCTCAACTCCTACGGCATGACCGAGACCGTGTCTGGCGTGACCTGCGCGCCGCTGACCGGCGAGAAACGCTGGCCGTCGGTGGGTCGGCCGGCCCCCTCTTACTGCATCAAGATCGTGGACGAGGCCGGGCAGGAGCTCCCCCCCGGTCAGGTGGGAGAGATCTGTGTCCACGGAGTGCCGGGACGCTCCCTGGTGCTGGGATATTACCAGGACGAGGAGGCCACCGCGCATCTGATCGACCGGTCGGGCTGGCTCCACTCCAGAGACCGAGGTTATCTGGACGCCGACGGCTGGCTGTATTTCGTGGACCGGGACGGGGACATGATCAAACGCTCCGGGGAGAACGTGAGCAGCCTGGAGGTGGAGTGTGTGCTCACCTCCCACCCGGACATCGTGGACGCAGCGGTGGTGGGCGCGCCCGACCCCATCCGTGACCAAGCGGTCAAGGCATACATCCAGCTCGGTCCGGGCAGCGCGCTGACCGCACAGGAGATCGAAGACTACTGCGCATCGAGACTGGCCAAATTCAAGCGTCCCACCATCATAGAGTTCGTGGACGATTTCCCCCGCACCGCCACAGGGAAGATCAAAAAAAGCCGCCTGCGCTGAGCGCGGCGCAAAAAGGACCGCCTGACCATACTTGGTCAGGCGGTCCTCTGTTCAAAAGTCGATGTAACTGGGGATGTCCGGCGGAAGCACGACGCTGCTGCATGACTCGCCCCGGAGCTGGCGCAGCAGCAGGGCGGTACACTCCTTGCCCCCCCGCACGAAGTTGGACCGGCTGGTGAGGATCCGAGTGTCGGTCACTACGGGAGGCTCCGCGTCGGACAGGGTGGCGATCTTCAGGCCCCTCCCCTTCCCGTTCAGGGCGGCGCTGAGGTGGTTCACCATGACGCTCCAGCAGCACACCACAGCGTCCCCAGACTGGAACGAGGCGATGTGCGGCAAGATATCCTGGGCCAAGTACTGCCCACACATCCGGTTCAGATCGGAGTGGCGGTCCCCATCCCCTGTGCAGGTGCTGGAGGGCAGCAAGGACACGGAGAACTCCGCCCCGGGGTACAGATCCGCCGCACGGCGCAAGCCCTTCTCCCGGTAGCCTTCCTGGAGGCTCTGGACGTCGGGACGCCAATACAGGATGCGCCGGGCCCCCTCGCCGAACAGGCGGCAGGCCACCTCGAACGCTCCTCGCTCATAGTCGAAGCTCACCGAGGTCAGCTCCGGCTCCTCCGGGCAGCAGTCGCAAGCCACGAAGGGCAGCGCGTTGTCGATGATCATCTGGCGGCAGTGCTCCTCCGGAGGATGGCCGTCGGAGGAGATATAGATGATGCCGTCCGTGCGCCGCTGCAGGACGCTCTCCAAAAAGTCGGGATACAGCGGGCTGCTGGCGCTGAAGTCGAACAGCATGATCCAGTAGCCCTCCGCCTGGAGGCTCTCCCGGATGCCCTGGAGCAGCCCGCTGAACCGGGTGTTGGTCAACGCCTTCTCCATGGCGACGCTGATGCAGCGGGTGCTGTTGTTGCGCAGGGAACGGGCGGCGCTGTTGGGGACGTATTGGAGCTGTCTGGCGGCGTCCAGCACCGCCTTGCGGGTCTCCGGCGATATCTTCTGGGCCGTGTTCCCGCTGAGGATGTAGGACACGGTGGTATGGGAAACGCCTACTTGGGCTGCGATGTCCTTGATGGTCGGCCTGGCTCTCACAAAGGTTTCCCCTTTCTACCAGCTGCTGAAGGGGATGGGTACTGACAGCGCTGGAACATTTATTCATATCTTACAGGAAAAGCGTTTGCCTGTCAATGGCAAAACTGCCCGTTTTTTCGGTATGTCTGCGGGGAAATAGGCATTCCGCCGTCAAAAAGGGAGACGGGCCGGTACCTATCACGGCCGTCGGCCCAAGCTCAGTACCGCTTTGGGGTCAGCGTCCACGGCAAAGGTGTAGAACATGGTCTTGGATACGATCGAAAAATAGTCGCTCGCACGCCACAGGGCCGCGTACTCCTTTTCGACGATCTCCAGCGTCTCCCGGAGCTGGAGCAGCACCGCCACCGCATGTTTGCAGGTATAGCCGCAAGGACAGTCACAGAGCAGATCGCCGATCTGCCCTTTCCGATACCGGAACTCCACCTCGTAGGGCCTGGTCCCCTTCACGATGGCCCGTCCCTGCGCCCCGTTCAGGCACAGATACACCACCCGGTCCTCTTGGTGATACTCCATGCCCCGCTCATACACCGCATCGGACACCTCCAGTCCGCTGAGATCGTCCAGCGCAAAGCCTTCGCCGTCATAGCTCACATAATACCCCGCGTCATCCTCCGGCGGCTTCACCCAGGAGCAGAACTGCTTCCAAGGCAACACCAGCGGGTCGAAGGTGATGAGGTGGCCGTTCGCCTGGAAGAACTGTCCAGTCACATGGGTATCTGCCAAACCGATCACTTGCTTGTAGTCCTCCTTCTTCACCTTGAAATGCGTGCTCACCACTGTCACCCGGCCAAGCAGGCCCTCCAGCTTGCCGTCCACGAACACGATGTCCCCCACATGGAGATCGAAACGTTCATTATAATATGCCAGGGTGCGGCCCTTGCCCGGGAAATACACCTGCACGACGGTGGGCTTCACCTCGACGCTCTCGACCTCGTCCCTTGCCTCGCCGTCCTTGCTGGTGCGGTCGCCAAAGGGAACAGACCCGATCCGATCCATAAAACAGCCTCCTCTTCCAGTCGTTCTTCACGCTATGGCCCGATGATGCCACATATGACACTATATCAGTATATGACAGACAGCGCACGGGATCGCCGCCGGTCCCCATGCAGCCGGTAGGACCGCCCTCGTAAAGCCATCATATCACAGCCCCGCCGCTCCATCAAGGATCGAGACCCGTCTCCCTTTTGTCTCGCGTCCTCACGGACCGATCATGGCGGTCCTTTCGTTTGCTTTAGCTGCGCGGATGCCGAAACGCTCCGGACAGGACCGTGGAGCACAGATGTTGAGATCGGATGAGCGTTGTGTTAAGATAGGGAGGAGGTGATCTAAATGGCGATCTTCATCACAGGCGACGTCCATGGCGATCTCAGCCGGTTCAAGAAGGAGATCTTCTATGAGCAGGAGGCGATGACCAAGGACGACTATATGATCATATGCGGCGACTTCGGCGGAGTATGGGACGGCAGCCCCAACGAGCGGCACTGGCTGGACTGGCTGGAAGCCAAGCCGTTCACCACGCTGTTCGTGTCCGGCAATCACGAGAACTTCGACATGTTGGCGGAGCTCCCCAAGGAGAGATGGCACGGCGGAGAGGTGCAGCGGGTGCGTCCCTCGGTGCTCCATCTGATGCGGGGCCAGGTCTATGACATCGAGGGCAAGAAGTTCTTCACCATGGGCGGCGCCAGCAGCCACGACATCTCGGGCGGCATCCTGGACCCGAACGACCCCGAGTTCCGGAAAAAACGGAAGCGGCTGGACGCCAGCGGAGCGCTGTACCGGGTGGACCACCGCTCCTGGTGGGCGGCGGAGCTGCCCAGCGAAGCGGAGTATCAGACCGCCCGGGCCAGTTTGGATGAGCACGGCTGGGCGGTGGACTACGTCGTCACCCACTGCTGTCCCACCTCGGTGCAGGACGAGCTGAGCGGCGGGGCGTTCCAGGCCGACCGGCTGACCGATTTTCTGGAGGAGGTGGCCCAGCAGTGCCAGTTCGGATATTGGTTTTTCGGACACTACCATGACAACGGCGTGGTGGGGAAAAAGTTCATACTGCTTTATGAGCAGATCGTCGAGTTGGACTCGTGAACGGACGCTGGCGGGACGCCGCTTTATGACGAAAGCGATGGGGCGGACAGGACCACGCGGCCTGCTCCTCCATCATCAGGAGGGCCAGAAGATGGGACCAGATAGAACGGCCGCGATACTGACGCTGGAGAAGGCGTCTCGCTCCAACCCAGGTCCGTGGGTGGACCACTCCCGCTATGTGGCGCAGGCATGTGGATGTATCGCGTCGCGCTGTGGAGGGATGTGCGCCGAACGGGCCTATGTCCTGGGGCTGCTGCATGATATAGGGCGCTATGCCAGGGTGAGTTCGGAGCGGCATCTGATCGACGGCTACCGGCTCTGTGTGGAACGCGGGTGGGAAAAAGCCGCACAGATCTGCATCTCCCACGCTTTCATGATCCAGGACATCGAGACATCCATCGGGACGTTCGATGTGAGCCGAGAGGACTATCTGTTCATGGAGCGGTTCGTGGATGTGACCATTCGGTACGGCGTACATCCATCCACTGTGGACCGACGGAAAAAGACACTGGAGCTGAAAGCATATTTCGAGCACAAGATCGGCTGTTCCATCTACACGCTGCTTCCAGGCGTGATAGAGAACAGCTTTCGCTAGCAAACGGGGCATGTATCATGAGGAGGCGGACTTTTCAGCCGCCGCGGACAGGGATGCGCCATGACCGATCGTGAGCAAAGCGATCTTGTTCCGGCGGGATGGGGCCCGACAAGACCCGCAAGCCGCTCCTTTCCTCACTCAAAACGGAAGAATAAGTACTATATCTTCCAAAAACCAGGCCAAAAGAGCCGATATCCTCTCCTTGACAAAATGGATCCAAAAAATTATAATTTCCCCTTGCATTTTCCTGCACGGTGTGGTAATATAATCAAGTACTTGAGATACATCCGGGTGTGGCGAAGTTTGGTATCGCGCTTGACTGGGGGTCAAGAGGCCGCAGGTTCAAGTCCTGTCACTCGGACCAACTTATGATAATCCGAACGCTGTTCTCCAAGTGGGGGACGTGTTCGGATTTATCATTTCTATTGAAAACATATTATAGTTAGCATAGGGCCACCTCTCAAACTACCCAGTTGAGAAGTGGCCCTGCCTATTAGTTGTGCACTGATGGGAATTCAATTATTCTGTTTTCAACTTTACTAGGCTGTGACAGTGTACCTTCATCCAGGCTTAATAGCTCTTCAATCACATTTGCTGACACCGAAAATTTATTTTCAGCAAAGAATCTCATAATGTCTTCACCAGACATATTCCCTTTTGATAAGAGCAGGTTAATGGATTGTTTAAGCGCACACGGATGCTTATACTCGATACTATCATCCAATGGCTCTGTCTGTCGATATCCCCGTGTACTCATCTGCCGCATCAAATATGAATACTGATTTGCAGATAAGCATCCTAAAGCATAAGCTCTCATAATCATCGCCATAATCGAAACATTCCACTTTTTTTTCAGTTCAACATAATGTCCAAGCCGGTTAGGATATGCAGCCACATCGTTGCCAAACGCCTGTGCAGGCAATAAAAATGCGGCAGCAAAAGCATTGGCTTCATCTTCCCGCTCTCTAAACTCATCTTTATCTATTTCGTTTAAGTCAGAATACCTTTCGTGCAAAAGAATATGGCCCAATTCATGAGCGCAATTAAATTGACGACGATAGAAACTTCTCTTATCTGTTCCCAAAATTACACAATACGTGGGATAATCGTCTTCTTCGTAGTACTGGTAAAAAGCATCAATCTCACGGCTTTCAGTAGCAAATTCGCCCACAATAATTCCGTTCCGTTCCAGCAAAGCGACCATATTAGGTATTGGAGCATCTCCCAAATCCCAATGCTGCCTAGTTCGCATTGCAACCTCTTCAATAGTTATAATTTTATCTCCACCGAAATCAGGTAAATTTAACGGTTTAAATTTCACTTTTAAAGATAAAACAGAGTGGATTTTAGCAAGGTATTTCGCCTTAACTTGTTGTGCCGCTAAATCTTTCTTTTTGCTTGAGTATAATGCACGAAAATAGGTATTCCCCACAGTAGACGGAGGATCAGCTTCAACAAAAAATGAATATGGAAACCTAAGTGCATCCGCAATCCTACGGAGTGTCATCGGTTCTGGAGAATTTTTGCAGTTTTCAAATTGCGATATGGCCTGCTTATTGATTCCTACGATTTGGGCCAAATCAGCCATCGTCATCCGTCTAAACAATCGGGCCTCTTTTAGCCTTTCGCAGTTTATTTTACCTCCATTTTGCATCAAACACCTATCCTTTAATTACAAGAGTTCCACGAGTTCCTCCTCGTCACCCTCATTATTTTGCTGGGGTTCGATCCCCTGATTAGCTGCATATGGCATACGAATATATTGGGTCCAGTCCTCCACTTCCGTGGAGATTTCCAAGGTTGGCGTAAGCCGAACTGCACGTACAGATAGCAATCTGTCTACATGGACATCGAACAACACCAAAATATGCCCTGCAATTTCTCCGACATCCTCGCAAACAGAAGCTGCAAGGTCTTCCCGCGATTGTGCTACCCATTTCTCGTCGTCTACTGAAACACTGGGCAGCTTCAATTCTAGCTGCTCATATTGTGCTTTAACATCTTTGTTAAAACTTGCGCCTCCACATAAATAGTGTCTGGATTTATCTTTACGGCGCTGAACAGTCTTAAAAGTGTTTTCCGTCATAAATGTGATAAGATTTCTTGATAAAGGATGAAAAAGCACAGGGGTTTTCCATGCCCCTCTGGGGCAAACGCTAAAGTCAATCCATCCTAAATGTAGACACCGTTCCCTTAATTGTGCGATAATGACATTCCATCGAAACTGACCATACCCGTTCCGCTCTGTCAGGTTGTTTTCGTCCATGATACCTGGCATGACAACTTCCAATGCCAAACGTAAGGCGTCAACAATCGCACAAGCTATGTCGTTGAGTTTAAAGGTAAAATCTCCACTATCTTGGCGCATAAGCATCCTCCTTTTGAATTTGTCTACTATTTTACATATTTCTGCCAAAAAGTCAAGTAGTTTTTAATCTTAGCAAAAAAATTTTCTCGCCCTCCAAATATGAGACGGGTTCGGACTCATCATCTCTATCGAGAACATATCATAAAAACAGGTAGGGACAGGAATCATATTCCTACCCCTACCTGTTTGCTGCTATAACTTTGAATTATTTCTGCATAGCCTCCAAAACACCTGCCAACGCCTCAAAACTGCTTTGCCTTTTCTCAGCAAAGGCAAGCCATCCGGCAGTTAATCCACTGGTAGGTGTTAGCAGAGCCATCAGTTTTGCATAAGCAAGTGCGTTTCCATCGGTATCTGAAAGGCTGAAAGCAAGCCCATAGCGTTGATAGAAGGGATTGTTGTGCAAGGTTGCGGTATCCACCGATAGGGTTCCGCCGCTTAAACCAGTTCCACCTTCTGCAAGGGAACCCACAATAATCCAGCCATGATACCCCAGCGGTCCAAGTTCATTCTTGCACAAGATTCCTTCCTCCACCAAATCGTCCAGCAACGAATCATATTCCTCTTGCGTCATATTGGCCGGGTCATATTTGGCGGCAAGTTCAGCAGTAAGTTTAGCGAACTCGTCCTTGGTCAACTCCCTGCGGTCAAAGCTGTCCATGGGATTATATGTTGCTGGGGCGTTAGGGGAAAGAACAGTTTCATGTTTATTTGCGAAATTTTGTGTTGCCCGTTCCTTCACAAATTCGGCAAATTCATCACCGAAGCATATCATGGGTTTATCGAAACCAGGGAGATACCTAGCGTAGCCATAGCCAGGTGTATAGGAAACACTGATATCCATTTCTGCAAACACCTCAGTTGTTAAAGGTTGCTGAATACTGGAATAATGCGTCTGACGCATTTCCCGAGGGCGTTGTGTAGTAACATCCCCCACTAACTCCTACAAAATAGTAGTCTTCCAATACATTTACATTGCTAGGGTATAAGTAAAGCGTTTGCATTGATTCCGTAGAATAAGCGCTTATCTCCCTTTTTGTATCTGGTTGCGCATTGGGATCAAGACCTGTGCCGCGACGCTGATACAGAAGATAGTGAGGATTTCTATAGTGGAACTCTACTGCACCTACGAGGCACCATCCAGCCAAGCGGTAATTATCGCCGCCAGAACTTATTATGCTCGCCAACTGTTGCATCAGCGACAGCGTGTCGCTTTTAGAAAGATTAAGACCTCCAAATTGTGACCAGTTAACATAGAAAATCCGTTTATAAACATTCGGGTGAACAAACAACTCTCCAGTTTCTAAGTTAACGCCCATCGGATATATGGTAATGCTACGAATTCCGACGCCCATATCACGATCAGTAGAGGAGAGATGAGGGCTGATACCATCATCGACCATCTGATCAGATTCAGAAGTTTCAAAGGAATTGAGAGGATTTAATAACGGCATCACTTCGCTTTCAGATACGGCAATGCACTCCTCGGGGATGCCGCCGTGTGGGGTGTTGTCTGTAGCAAAGGCAGGCACCATGAGCATGGGAGCAATCATGCATAAGACCATAAAAAATGCGAACAACTTTTTGCTTAATACTTTCATGTTTTCCTCCGTTCTGTTCTCATGAGGGTATTATAATTTTGCCCTCCAAATACACGCAACCCATTTATTATGTTGCATATTTGACGGTGCATAACAATCCTCCTAACACTAGTAGATCATTGTTAAGCAACGCCCTGAAACACTGCACTTTCATGATCTGCTAATTTGTGAAGATGGGGTTGCACAGCGGTGCACCGCAAACTATAGCGAACCTGCCTTCACATCACTCCTCAACAATGCTACCGATTGGGACAGATCCATCAGGAGAAACAAAACAGAAGTTCGCCCCTAGTTCTATCCGATTTTTATTATAATGACTTTTTAATAAATGTCAATGCTATATATTGACTTATTAGAAATTTTGTATTATAACATATTTATTAAAAGAAGAGAGGGCATCAGAAGTGAGCGATACAGGTCACAGCTTTGAATCTTACTATAAGCGTGCTACTAGCCCGCTTGTTGTATTGCGACTTTTGAATGATGAGACCATGTATGGATATCAAATATCTCAAGCTATGCAGCAAAAGAGCGACGGTCGATTCAGCATCTCAGTATTATATCCTATCCTATATCGCCTGGAGGAACAGGGATATATTAAGGTAGAAAAAACTGAGGTGATTAATAACCGAGCACGCGGTTATTATGCAATTACTGAAGAGGGGCGTAAATATCTCGTAAAATCCCTGGAGGAATACAGAAATATGCACAATGCATTCATGAATATTGTTGAAGGGGGGGAATGCTGATGGAAAATTCGTACTCAAGCTACATCAAGCAGGTGGAGCGGGCTCTGAGCCTACCTCAATCCCAGAAAAAAGAACTTCTGCGAGGTTTCCAGGCAGAACTAAAAGAAAAATTTCCTGACCCCCCTAGTTCAGAAAGACTGCTTAATGATATGGGCCAGCCAGAGGAAGTTGCGTCTGCGCTCCTTGAAGCTATAGACACCACGGAATACATACGATTCAATTCTATTCGTCTCCGCTGGTTCCGCATTGCTATAGTCACTCTTGTTCTACTGGCGATAATTTTCATCGGAACAATCGTCTACCTTGACGCAAGCGAAGTCAAACGTGTAGATATAAACATTGTTCAAGATTCTATTCCCACCTGGTATTCTATAGATACAGAAGGCAAATAACAAATCGGAGGTTGTATTATGAAAAAGATTCATCAATTTATTTTGTTTACTTTTGTGTTGTTACTATTTATGACTTCACTAGCAACGCCTGCTTCTGCTACTGAGAATGCAAGCCCTCAGGTTCAAAGGTTTGAAGATGGTTCTTATGTTATTGTAACGATTGATACTGACCAGCCACTGGATGAGGTTGCTGTTGTTGCCGGAAAACAAATTACCAGCGGGACAAAGAATTATAGTTACTATAACGGTTCAAATGATCTTGTTTTGGTGTTTCGAGTTCACGGTACATTCGAATATGATGGGATAACCTCTTTGGCTGTTGGTGCGAGTTATAGTTATGACATTTATGACAGCAACTGGTCTTTTGGGGATGGAAATGCAACTTGTTCTGGTGCAACGGCTACGGCAACAGGTCGTTTCGTGCGATTTCTAGTCCCCAAATCTATCACGGTTTCTCTGACCTGCTCCCCTAATGGGGTTCTATCCTAGATGACAATAAACTACGCAGCAGGGGCAATATACATCAATTAAAGGGTGCTTCTTGGTGTTTTCCCCTAAAAACCTTGTGCCCTTAAACGCTATGCGTCCAAGGGCACAAGCCAATTTTGCATCTTGCCGTTACCAACAGGGAGTAAAAACATCTATATATGTGTTATTACCGGTCACAATTTTTCTATGGTACTAGAATTTATTTCACACATCTATTCATATGATTCGATATCCTTCCGGGCTTTCCACTCGGCAAACTCCCTCTGCCCTTCCTCGCTCTCGAAAAAGGCTTGAATCTCCGGGAGCAGCACCCGGGCCAGGGCCTCCACTTCATGGAGGGGTATTCCTGTGCCGTAGTCGTTGGGCTTCTTTTTTCGTGCCATAGGAGACGCCCCCGTTCTAAGGCTGCCCCTCGTCGAACAGATAGCCTTGGAACACTGTCCCGTCCCCGGTGATGAAGCGTCCCCTCGCGTCCTTGGGTATCTGCTCAGCGGCACTGGTGTTGTCCAGGATGATTTGGGACAGCACATTGTCCGCCCTGCCGCATACCCGGAAATCCAGGTTGTTCTTGATCTGCCCCGGAAGTATCGCGGCGTCGGGCCGCTGGGTGGAGAGAATCAGATGAATCCCGAAAGCCCGCCCCAGTCTCGCAAGGGTAGACAGCTTGGTTTCAATCTGCCCCAATCGCTCCTTAGCCTCTTTGCCCTTACCTGTTCTGTCCAGCACCTCCGCCACCTCGTCACAGGCGAACACCAGCCGGGGCAGCTTCTCCCCTGTAGCCTCGTTATATGCGTCCAGGTTGGGGCACCCGGTTTCCGCCAGCCGCCCCTTGCGGTATTCCAGCACCGCAGTAAGTTGATTGAGGGTATAGAGCAAATCATCCTCGTTGAAACACATTCGGCATTTTTGGTGCCAGACCTTTGGGAAGTCCACCCCGCCTTTGAAGTCGGCTATGTAGACCTCCGCCCCCTTGTGGAGCGATTGCATGAGCAGCAGCTTCAGCAGTACGCTTTTTCCGCTCCCGGTGGAGCCGCCCAGCAGAATGTGGGGGACATGGGCCAGGTTCACCGTCACTGGCCCCGTCAGGCCCTCCCCCAGCACCAGCACGAAGCTGTCCGGGGATAGGTACTTATCATTCCAGCGAAGCAGCGCCGGGAAATCCCTTTCGGCGGGGACAGCATAGACACGGATGATTTTCCGCCCCTCCCCCCAGGCCATTTTGGCTATGGTGATGTTCAGTGCTGTCTCCACCCCGGCCCGCTTGTCCTCCCACTCATTGAGGGGAATCCCGCAGGGGTCGAACTCCCACACCGTCAGCCGGGGGCTGTCTGCGTCCGGCCTCTTGGCGATCAGGACAGGGGCCTCCCCCGCATGGTTGGTAAGGCCCGCTTTCTGCAAGCCCTCCTTTGCCACCCTGCCGCCCCATGGCGTTCCCAGCAGCACCAGCAGTGCCAAGAGGCCGCCCACCCCATAGAGGGGAATCAAGAGGTCGATAGCGGCCCCCAGGACGGGCGAGAACATCCCGTAAGTGTCCAGGCTGAACAGGTGCCCCCGGAGCAGCCATACCAGCGCGGCCCCGGCGAGGTACAGCGCCAGCAGCAGCCCCTTATATGGCGTGGTTTTCACCGCCGCAAATCCGGCCTTGACGCGCCGGAGCAAATGGCGGTTTTCCGTCCGCTTGTTGATATTGTCTTTTTCGGTTCGGGTCATAGGGAAAGCCCTCCTTTCTTGTGAACCACCGTGGAGCCGTCCGGGAGGTATTCAATCACCGCATGAATGCGGCGGAGGAACGCCCGCCAAGTCTCGGGCCGCTCCCACTGTTCCGCCCGGTACTGCTTTTCCAACGGCAGATTAGATGTGATGTAGACTTTGGTGTAACAGGCTACCCGGTCGCTGTACCGGGCCGGAAGGTGCAAGGGGTAAACGTCCAGATAATTCAGCATATCTTCAATGGGAATCTGGCTGTTAAACTCCTCAAACACCAGCACGTCCTGTCCATTGTAGCCGTCGAAGGAAATCCCCCTCGCGGCCCGGTAGTTGGTGATACGGCAAATGCTGCGGGGGTCATGCCGCTCATAAATGCCCCGTGTTTTGCCCGCGCCGCTGGCCCCGAAGATATAGGACACTTCCAAAGAGCGGTTTTCTACGCTGTACTTTTCCGCCGTCAAGGTCTGCCGGAGCAGGTCAATGTCCCGCACCCGAAAGGCCAGATTGGGCGAATCATCTATAATTTCCGTGGTAGACATACCCGCCCGGATATTCTGGACAAGCCGGAACATCTGCGGGGCCTGTTCCTCCTGTTCCGCCGGGAGGTCTCCCCATTCCTGGAAGGTGCCGGGAACAGCGGTTTCCGCTTTGTCCGTATCCGCCCACTTCCCCTCTTTGCGGATATATGCCCGGTTGTCCCTGGCGCTCCCATATGCTTTCTCAATGTGCGCCGTGGGGAATCGGTTTTTGATGGTGGTAAAGCGGATGGGCGAAGGAGCATACAGGAAGATGTGCGTGTGATGCGTCCCTGTCGTAGCGATCTCGTCAGCCATGCAGTAATAAGCCGGGGCAAATTTCTGTAAAATTTTCGTGATGGCGCTGTGGTCAAGTCCGGCCTCCAATGGGTTGTTGATGACCAGCGCCCACTTGCGGGATTGCGTATTGTTTCCCATGCTGGCCTCCTATTCTTTTGCTACATGATACATGGTTGCCATAAGGGTAATACTAACCCTTATGGCAAAGGGGCGGCGCTGGCGCTGCCGCCGGGGGACACTTCCCTAAGGGGAATTGTCTTTTCCCCGGTGGCCTCCCCAGCGCCGCCCAATGCGTCAGCTCTTAGCGTTCACCAAATGGATGCCCGTGGCTTTAGCGCCTACCTGGGGCTGTCCTTGGCCCCAGTAGATGAACACCTCCAGGTTGTCGAAGCGCACCTCCACATAGCCCTCCGGGGCCTCCATCTGCCGCTCCCCGTCAATGCGGACATTGATTTTGTCCAGCCCCTTTTCGGGCATGGCAACGGCATAGCGGTAGCCGAGGATGGTATCTGTCCGGCGGTTATCCTTGTACTCATAGGCCGGGGCCACGTCCACCAGCCACAGCTTGCTCCCCAGGCTCCGGGGATCAATCATCAGGTCTGTAATTTTCATCGGGTAAATATCCTCCTGTTCTATTGTGGGCGGCGTTTGGCCTGAACGCCCGCCCCGTGAAAAGTGCCACAAGTCCTTGTGTGCCTTTATCATATAACAGGGGACAACTCAAAAATTTCACCAGTGAAATTTGGGCAAAAAAATTTACCGCCGCCCCATTGCTGCCTGGGACGGCGGTTTCCTGTTATTCCTCGTAATCATTCCCCAATAGGGGAAATCCTTTTTCAGCTAACCGATGGTTCACCGTGAAAATGTCCCCGTCACCCCTGCATAACGCCTTGTCGATCTCGTAAAGTTCGGGCCATGCGAGATACCGCATTTCATCCCGTTCTTTCGGTTTCTTTTTAAGGCCAAGGGCCAACTGGTTGATGTCCTGTTCGGTCAGCCGTACAGTTCCACCCCGCAAAATCCGGCTTACCCTGGCTTCTGACATTCCGCTTCGGATTGCCAGCTCCTTTTGGGTCATTTTGTGACTTTGGAGGCTCTCCTTTATCAGCCTTGCCAGGGCTGATACATCATTTTGCTTACAACCGGGGCTTTGCTTCGGCTTTCCAGAAGCCAAAGCGGTTCCTCCCGGTTATAATTTTATCTGGGCCTTTTGCCGGAGGTGGTGCGCTGAATCATGCTGTGCAGTGTCCTATGCCTGGAAAATCTGCTCTCATAGTCCATAACAGCCACCCCCTTTCGTGATACGCTGTCGGTGAATATGGTCTATCCACCTCCGGCGCAAAGCCCTATCACGAATTAGGTTTTGCGATATGGCACGGGGCCATACCTTCATCATGCTCCCGCAGATATATGGGGTGGCAAGGGCAGCACCTTTTCCCATCTGCGGCTTGGTCTTCGGGCGTGTCGCGCACACCCATGTTTTCATTCTTCGAGCTGTGCCGTTGAGACGGCATACTATCAATTACTTCTGCGGCGGCAACTATAAGATAACAAAATTTTCCTGTTGAATGGTGAACATTTTGTAAAGATATCTGTTATCCAGTGTTATCCCGTCCCGTTTTATCAGTAGCCCAGGCCGCGCCCCCTGTCAATGGTCAAGATGAACGGCACAGGTGCCGCCATTGACAGGGGGCGCGGCCTGGGCTTTTTGGGGATTAAGGGGTGTCAGCCGCAGGCTGGCTGACACCCCTGCAAATATTATGGTGATAATAGGGGTTTACAAATATTCTTATTTGTGATATTCTGATTTTGACAGGAGGAATACTATATGGAACAAATCGGGAAACGGCTGCGGGCCTTGCGGGAGGGCGTTCGGCTGACACAGGTAAACATGGCGGAAATTTTGGGTGTTCAGCAATCCCGGATAAACCGCTATGAAACGGGCTACTCCACCCCTTCCCCAGAAATCTTCGTCAAGTACGCCGATTATTTTGATGTGTCGATGGATTATCTCTATTGCCGCACCGATGAACCCAGAGGCAAGCTGTACGACTACCAGCCCCAGGCGCTCAGAGAGAAAACAGAGCAGAACCGGGAAATGCGGGAGTTTATCGAAATGTGCTTCGACCCGCAAGCGCCAGTGAACAAGAGGCTGAAAGAGGCGCTGCTTCGATTGATGACGGAGGGGGTACACGAGGAATGAAAGCGGTGATTTACGCCCGGTATTCCAGCGACAATCAGCGGGAGGAATCCATAGAGGGCCAGCTTCGGGAGTGTACGGCCTATTGTGCAAAAAATGATATCACTATTCTGCGAACCTACATTGACCGGGCCTTGTCCGCCAAGACCGACAACCGCCCGGACTTCCAGCGCATGGTGAAGGACAGCGCCAAGGGCCTGTTTGATTCGGTCATCGTCTGGAAGTTAGACCGCTTCGCCCGGAACCGCTACGACAGCGCCCACTATAAGGCCCAGCTTCGCAAGTACGGCGTGAAAGTGTTATCCGCCACGGAGAACATTTCCGAGGGGCCGGAGGGCATCATCCTGGAATCCATGCTGGAAGGGATGGCAGAATACTATTCCGCCGAGTTGTCCGAGAAGGTCATCCGGGGGCATACGGAGAACGCTTTGAAGTGTAAGTACAACGGAGGCACCCCCACTTTCGGCTATACCATCGACAGCGATATGCACTATCAAATCGACCCGCGCACCGCCCCCGTCGTGCTGGAAATTTTCACCCGCTATGACAACGGCGCGACGATGAAGGAAATACGGGACTATCTCAACGATACAGGCGTGACCACTGTGCGAGGCAGAGCGATAGACCTTAACTTTGTGGCGGCGATCCTCCACAACCGAAAATTCCTGGGTGAATATAAATACCGGGAAATCGTCGTTCCGAATGGTATTCCAACCATCATACCTCAAGACCTGTTTGACCGGGTGCAGCAAAAGCTGGCAAAGAATAGGAAAGCCCCCGCCCGTCATAAGGCCGAGGATGATTATCTGTTGACAACCAAGCTGTTTTGCGGCACCTGCGGGGCTATGATGGTGGGCGAGAGCGGCACCAGCTCCACCGAGAAAAAGTATCACTATTACCGCTGTGTGAACACCAAAAAGCACCGAACCTGCAACGCCAAACACAAGAGCATACGAAAAGCCCCCATTGAAAACGCTGTTGTCCGCGCTGTCATGGCAAGGGTGATGGATGACAATTTCGTGGAGTACATAGCCGATACTGTGATGGATATTCAAAGCCGGGAAAGCAGCGTACTCCCTGCCCTGCGCAAGCAGTTGGAGGAAACGGAGCGGGGTATCACGAATATGCTGAACGCTATCCAGATGGGGATTATAAACGTTTCCACCAAACAAAGGCTTGACGAGTTGGAGGACAGAAAAAAGGATATTGAAACGCAAATCATCCAGGAGGAAATGAAACACCCCATGCTGTCCCGTGAGGACGTTGTTTATTGGATTTGCCGTTTTCGTACCCTGGACGTGTCCAAGCTGGAAGAACGCCGGAGGCTCATAGACAGCTTTGTAAACTCGGTGACGATTTTTGATGACCACATTTTGATTACCTTTAACTACAAAGAAGGCTCGGAACGGGTCACTTTTGATGATATAAAACGTTCGGATTTGAAATCGGTCGGGGGACCATGCGGAGTGTCCTTATAGGATTTGAGTTATCCTTGGAGGACACTCCGCATTATTTTTGCTCAAAATCCTATACGGCAATCCGCTCCGGGGAGTAGCTGACGGCTACTCCCTTTCTCGTCCCCATCGTGATCTCCGCAGCCGGGATTTTCCGACGGTCAGGGACGGAGAAAGTGCCGATACAGTTGTAATAGATGGTGATGTGCTGGGTGGTAACGCCGTCCTGCTTCTCCGCATGGTACACGTCGATGTGGTCGATTAGCTCCGCCACCATGCGCTGGGTGATCTCGGTGGCGTTGGTGTACCGCCGGACGGTTGCAAGAAATGTGTCAATGTCCATCCGCTGCCCCTCGCTCTTTTCAGCTCCAGCCGCAGCGCCTTGATCCGCTTGGCGTTCTCCCCCTGCTCCTGCTCGTACCGCTGGGACATTTTCGCAAACCGGGCGTCGCTGATTTTCTGGCTCACGTTATCCTCAAAGGACTTTTGTCAAGGGTAAATTTCAAAGCGCAGGCTATTTGTCGCTGATATGACAAATAGCCTGCGCTTCACAATTTTTGCTATATTACATTTGACGCAAGTCTTTCACTGCTTGCTTTCCGCGCCCGCCCACTGATAGGGCTGGTCAATGGGCCAGGACAGGCTCAGGATGGGAAGCTCCAGCGGCTGATCCCCCTCCATGTAGTACCAAATATCCAGCGCGTTCGGGTCGCCGCCCTCCAGGGTAAGACCCTCCTGCAAAATCTTTTGTATACGGTCCAAACTCGTCTCCGCAGGGCTGAGGGGCACAAACTCGCCGCCAGTGCCGCGCACAGCAGCAGACTGCACGACCGTTGCTTCCACTTCCTCATAAGTTCCTCCCGTTCCGACAAAGAGGGGGTTGCCCCACAGGGTTCATAGCAAAAATTTCGGCGTTGGGCGATAGGTTTTACGCGAGTGGGCGAAAAACCCGCTCGAATGGACCGTGTGTTTTCCGCCTCAGTCCGGGCCGCCCTGCAAATCAGAGGATCTCATCCATGGTGAGAATTTCAAAACCGTCTTTTTTGCCTTTCAGCTTAATGGTATCCCCCAGAGAGGTGGTGCGGATCCGGCCCTCCAGCGCGTCCGCCACTGCCCGGGAGATGTAGATGGCGCCGCCGGGGGCGTTGGCCTCCAGCCGGGCGGAGGTATTTACCGTGTCACCGATCGCGGTGTAGTCCATCCGCTGAGGGGAGCCGATATTTCCTACAACAGCCTCCCCTACATGGACGCCAATGCCGAAGGACACCGTGCGGCCAAACTGGGCCATCAACTCCTCGGAGAGAGCTTTCGAGCCGTTCACCATGTCCGCCGCCGCTTGGACAGCCCGCATAATGTGATCTTCTTGGGGAAGGGGGGCGCCCCAGAAGGCCATGGCCGCATCCCCCACAAATTTGTCCAGGGTGCCTCCATTTTTCAGAATGCAATCCGCAATCAGCGTCAGGTAGCGGTTGAGGATCTCCACCACCTGGGGCGGTGACAGCATCTCCGACATAGTGGTAAAGCCCCGAACGTCCACGAAGAGCACCGCGATGGTGGTCAGCTTTCCGCCCAACTCCAGGGCCTCTGTCCCCTCCTTCAGAAGCTCATTGACGATCTCCGGGGCCACATAGCGCTTGAAGGTGTTCGTCACCTGCCGCCGTTCCGCCGCCGCCTGAATGTAGTTCACCGCCAGAGAACCCGCGAACAGTACAGTGACCCCCGCAGGGATCCAAAGCACGTGGAGCACCCAGCCCACTTGGTACATCCCCATACACAACAGCACCCAGCCGCCGCACAGCGCCGCCCATAGAACAGCGGCAGTTCTCACCCGCCGCCGCCAAAAGCCCAGCAGTCCCAAAAGCAGGACCCCAAAAAGAAGGGCAAGCTGAATTCCGTCGCCCGCCTCCCGCTTGTACTCCCCCCACAGCAGGGCCTGGACCGCGTTGGCCTGGAACTCTACGCCATACATCTGCCTGGCGTGGTCGATGGAGGTGATGTAATTGTCCTGGAGACCAATGGTATAGGGGCCGATAAAGACGATTTTCCCTGCGAAATAATCTGCGGAAATCTCCCCGGAGAGCAGGTCCGCCACCGAGATGGACTCGTCGAGATCCCCCGGCTCACCGCAGAAGGGCACATACCAGAAATTCCGGGCGTCCACAGGCGGCAGGGCCACCGGGCCAAGGTCATAGTGGTCGTGATACATCTGGGCCAGTGCCAGAGCCATGGAGGGATACTCTGTCCCATCCGGCAGGCGCAGCTTCAGCATATGGTGGCGCAGAATGCCATCGGTGTCCAGCATGGCGTTGATGTGGCCCTGTACCGTCACATCCCGCAGGGCGGCGTATGGCTCCTCAAAGGCTAACACAGAAAAATCATCCCGCTCATAGCCGCCCTCCCCGTCCTCCTGGAAGGCGGTGCCAAACTGGGCCGCGCAGGCGGTGACCACGTTGCCGTACTGCCCGGCGGCCTCCGCCAACCAGTCGTCCAGGTCCTGGACCGATCCCCCTGTGTAAAGCACATCGATGCCAATGGCGGCAGGACGGCAGTCCTCCGACTGGTTCAGCGCCTCCAGGGTCATGGCAATAATGTCCCGGCCCCACTGTCCGTAGGGACCCAGTTCTTCGATGGCCCGGTCGTCGATGCCGATGAGGACGATCTCGCCATCCGTGGCATTGCGGCTTTGGTAGAGTGCGTCGCAGGCGGTGTTATCCAAGGCGTCCAGCACACCCAGCGCCGCCAGGATCGTCAGCATCCCCACAGCCAACAGAGCAAGTCCAAAAGCCTTCAGTGTTTTCAGCTTTCTCATCTTTTCCTCCTGAAAGGGGCAGCGCTACAGCGCGATCACATACACCGTCCGGTCAAAGCTGTCGCAGACATACAGAGACCTCCCCGCAAGCAGCAGACCGGTCGGAGAAGCAGGAGCAAGGATACTCTCCTTCTGCCAGAGCTTTTCCCGGGACAGCACGGTAACAGTCTCGCCGTTTTGGACGCAGCGAACCGCTCCGTTCCCGGTATCCGCTACGTAGACGCTCCCATCAAGGTCGACCACCACGCCTTGTGGAAAGGCAAAGGCCGCCTGAGACGCAGGGCCGTCCACCAAACCCTCCTGGCCGCTGCCCGCCACCAGGGAGATCTGTCCGTTTTCGATTTTTACAATCCGGTTGGCTCCAGTCTCCGCCACATACAACGCTCCGCCGCTCCAGCAAAGGCCCATGGGATCGGACAGCCCGCTGACAACGGTGGTGACACTGCCGTCCGGAGTGATTTTCCGTATTGCCCCTTGGTGCGTGTCAGAGACGTAGAGCGTGCCGTCACTGCCGGCGGCAAGACCTGTGGGATAGGTAAAGACCATTTTACCACCGGAGGTGGAAAGGCCCGGTTCTTTTGCGGAGCAGTTGAGGGTCTGCACCCTGCCGCCGGAGATATAACGGATCGCATCGTTTTCTGCGTCGGAGACCGCCCAGCCGTCCAGGAAGGGAGCCACAGCCCAAGGCAGTTGGAACGAGCATTGGGCCGCCGGGCCGTCGTGATAGCCGCCCACCGGCTGGCCGTTGACATCCAAGGCGGTATCGCCGCCTGCCAGAAGCTCCAGCGTTCCATTTTGGAACGTCCAGATCTTATGGTTATAGAGGTCGGTGAGGATCAGGCCATCCCCTGCCGGGGCGATGCCGCAGGGAGCGATGGGTCCCTCCCCCAGCGCCAGCAAGGAGACGCCCTTGGCCGCAGGACGGCTCAAGCTGCGCTGGAGCATCACCGCCGCCTGGGCCCGGGTCACATTTTCCTGGGGGGCGAAGCGGCCGTCCGGGAACCCGGAGATCACCCTGCTAGCCAAAGCCCAGGCTACCGCCTCCTGGGCATAGGAGGCGATGGCCTCCCCGTCTGTAAAGCCGTCCACGCCGCCGGAAGCCGCTTCCGCCCCTGCGTACCGCCAGAGGACACAGACCATCTGCTCCCTTGTCACCGGGGCCTCCCCCTGAAAGCATCCTGCTTCGGTGCCGATCATCAGCCCGGTTTCAAAGGCCCACTGGGCGATGCTGGCATACCAGGCATCCTCCGGCACATCCGAAAAGGCCCCCGCGCCTTTGGCCTCCCCCTGACAGGGGTATCTACAATTCGGGGAAGTACCCCGGCAGGAATCACGCTGAGATTTCCTGCCGGGGGCTTTCCTTGTCCTGCGGAATATCCCCGCCAATAAAGCCGATATCGCTGTAGTAGATCTCGATGGTCTGCATGGCCTTCTTGGACCACTTGGTACTTTTCTCATGCACCACGATCTTCTGAATGAACAGACGCAGCAGCTCCGGGGTCAGCTCCGTGATGTCGGTGTAACGCTTGGCCTTGGCGATGAAGCCGTCGGTGCCGGAAACCGTATCCCGCAGCTTCTGGATGGCTGCTTCTTTCGCTGGGATTTCCACCGCCAGTTTCTCCTGCTCCTCCGTGTAGCCGCCGGACAGCGTCTGAAACTGCTCCACCGAAATATGTCCAAGAACCCGATCCTCGTAAAGCCTTTTGAAAATGGCATCCAGCTCCGTACCGCGCTTTCGCATGGCGGTCAGTTCCCGCTCCAGCCTGCGGATTTCCCTCTGGATCTCAGCGGACTGCCTGCCGCCGATGTACTCGGCGAACTCCCTGGTTTGCTCTCTGGCCATCGCCGTCACCCGCCGCAGATCCTCCAGGATCACCTCGTCCAGCACACACTCCCGGATGTAGTGGGCGGTGCAGACCTCCGAACCATCTTTCTTGTAGGTGCGGCAGGTGAAGTTGTTCCAGGTGGGCTTCATCGTATGTGCCCGGTGCAGCACCATCGTTGAGCCGCAGTCTGCGCACACCACCAGCCCGGAATACTTGTTCAGTTCGTCCGTCTTGGTGGGGCGGCGCCTGTTCTGCCTCATCCGCTGGACGATGTCCCAGACCTCCTGGGTGACCAGGGCGGGGTGGGTCCCCTCAAACACCAGACATTCTTCTCTGGGGTGTTCCACCTTCCGCTTGTCCTTGTAAGATTTGCTGCTGAACCTCATATTGATGGTGTTGCCCAAGTACAGTTCGTTTTCCAGCATATTGGCAATCGTGCTGTCGCTCCAGTGATAAGGCTTTTCTGTGTTCAGCGAGGTGTGACTGATCCCGAACTTCTGATAGGCATAGGTGGTGGGGCAGAGGATTTGTTCCTCCCGCAGCTTACGGGCGATCTGGCTCGGCCCGCTGCCAGCGGCGCACATGGCGAATATCCGGCGGACAATGGCGGCGGCTTCCTCGTCCACAACCAGCTTTTTGCTGTCATTTTCGTCTTTCCTGTAACCATAGGGAGCCCTGGTTCCAAGCCGTTCCCCGCGCTCCGCTTTGGCACGGAGGACGGCCCGAACCTTGCGGCTGGAGTCCCGTACATACCATTCGTTGAACAAATTTTTGAACGGCATCAGTTCGTTGCTCTCGCTGCTGTCAGTGTCCACATTGTCGTTGATGGCGATGTAGCGGACACCGAACATGGGGAAGCGCTCCTCGATGTACAGCCCAGTGTGAAGCTGGTTTCGGCCTAGTCTGGACAGGTCTTTCGTGATGATAATGCCAATCTCGCCGTTCTCCATGTCGGCCATCATCTGCTGGAAGCCGGGTCTTTGAAAACTGGCCCCAGAGTATCCGTCATCCACATAAAAGCAAGGATTGGGGAAATGGTGGTCGGCAGCGAAACGTTGAAGGATCATTTTTTGATTTTGAATGCTGTTTGACTCGTTTTCTGTATTATCGTCTTGACTGAGGCGGCAGTACAGAGCGGTTTTCTTCTGGTTTGACGTTGTCATCTTACCCTCCTTCGTTGGTCAAACCGTTCAGAGCATTGCGACATGACTATACTCCAAAACGGCCCGGATATCCAGTGCTTTTCCCAGACAGCGCTGGGCTTACGCGCACAGTTTTTCCTGCTGGATTTCCAGGTCGATCAATGCTTTTAACTTATCTTCCGGGGAACAATGTCCGTTTTCCAGGAACACAGATACCACTTGGATCGTTCTGCCGTGGGAAACCTGGATACGTTCCGTTCTGATCTGCTGGTTGCTGTTTGGCTTGTCTATGGTCGAACCCTCCCTTCTTGACAATTTTGCCAATCATAGAATTTATCCGGTATGAACATATCCAATCGCTTGCGGCCAGAGCCGCAACGGGGGCCATACGGGGCGCTGTACGGGGTAGTCACGGCCTGGTGACACAGGGACTCGCCGTCTGCCGCCAGAGGCCAACAAGTGGCCTTTCTGGGGCCGACAGGGGCGGTATGCATCCGGCAGGTTGGAGGCAAAAGCAGGCAGGCCGTTCGCGGCCTGCCTGCGCTGGGGGTACGGCGTTATTTACTTTGTCGAGCCAGGGACAAATAATTCTTTGAGGAAGGCGGTGGCCTCCGGGGCCTGATCCTTCCCGATCTGGTAGCTTTCCACCAGTAGGACGCCGTTCCTGCCGGAGAGGTCGTTGTCGGACACGTCCACATGGAGCCACTGGCCGTCCACGTACACGAGGTTCCAGGTGTGGGTCTTGCTGCTGACGGTGAAGCAGGGGATGTCCGCCGCCCCGCACAGGAACTTCATCGCTCTGGCGTAGGAACTGCAGGCCGCTTTCAGTTCCCCGGTGTGGGGGGCGAAGGCCTGGGTGATGCCGGCTGCTTCCCTTTTTGATAGGCCGGCAGGGTACGGATATAATCGTTGAAGTATTCCACCCGTTTCCGATCCGTCATCTCCGCTGTGGCCTCCATGACCGGCTGGATGAAGTCCAGGGGCACCTGGTAGTTCTCCGGCATCCCGGCGGACACGGCGAAGTAGTCCAGGTACTGCCAGTAATTGGCGAAGTTCTGCGGTACATGGTGTTCATACCGCAGGACGCCCTCCATGCGCCCGATCAGCTTTTTCACCGCGCTGTAGTCCTCCTTGCTCACCTGTGTGTAGGCGGGGGCGGTATCGCTGGTGCCGTCCAGCATCGTCTGGCGGATGGTATTGTACAGTTCCCGGCTGTACACGCCGGTGAACACCTCCGGGCTGGCCTCCTGGGAGAAGTCCTCCCGGCTCCAGTGGTCCGCGCTGATGGCGTGGGGGGCGGGCGTCTGGGGTTGCTGCTCCGCCGCCTGGGCAGGGACGGCCAGCAGGGCCATGGTCATGGCGCCAGCGAGAAGCAGGGACAGAACGGTTTTTCCGATGACGGTTATTCCAATGCCGAGGAATCGGACGGCGGCTGCTCATAGATGTTATACTCTGTCCCGCACAACCGTCCTTGACCGTCCCTTTCCCTCCTCCGCACAATATACCAGGCCCGCTCAAGCTCATGGACAGCCTTACGGATGGCGTCAAGCCGCTCCCGGTTGATACAGGCCAGCCCTTGCAGGGTGTAGTCCCATTCTTCCGGGAGTGAGAGGATTTGCGACAGCAGGCCCTTGGCCTTCAGAAAAAGCGATTTGTCCCGCAGATGATGATTTGACATGACGGTGTAATTTGAATTTTTTCGACACGAAATATTGCCATTTTCGCTCCTTTCAATGTGCAAGTGGTATCCTCAACCAGATCAGGGCAGAGAATACCGCTTTTGATGAATTCGCCCAAAGCGGTTTGCAACGCTGATTATATTACAGACTTCTGCCCAGAATCGGGTTTTATGAATTCACAAAACCCGATTTGGACTACTTCTGGGTGGCCAAAAGATAGATCTCTTCGCAGATCTTATCAATCAAAAAATCCAGCTTTGCCACGGCTTCGGCGTCCATATCCTTTGCGTACCGATAGCGGGTGATCTGCCGCACGTTGGAGTAAATCATGTTGACGCTGGCGTGCAGGGCATGGTTCAGTTTCGGTGAACGGCCCCTGAAATCATCTCCTTGGATCAGGCGGCAAAAATAGGCCGTGCTGTTCATCCGGGTCAGTTTCATGTATTGTTGCAGACGCTGGTACTGCTCCTCTGTCATGCGAACGGATAGGTTCCTGCTGTAGTCCCGCGTGGAGCTACGAACTTTCCGGTTTTTCTGATTATGCCGCATGGAGATACCCCATCTTTCTCACTGCGCGAAGCCGCTCGTACACATCTCTCAAAAGGCAAATAGCGTGGCGAAGCTGCTCCGCTGTACCATAGCCGCTGTTGAAATCGCGGGCGATAGCATTGATTTCACGGCCGGCTTCATCCATGAAGCGAACAGCCTCCCAGGTTTCTTCCTCGCGGTGAAGGACAGGGCGATTGGTTTTCATCTGCGCCATCAGCCATGCGTTAGCGGACAGACCGGCGGCTGCACTTTTTTCCTTCAGCAGCTCATAATCCTTGACGCTCATGCGGACGCAGGTGCGATGTGATTGCTTGCTCATATTCTTCACTCCCTTCTCGCTTTCGGCAATGTTGCCGGAAGCGGTATTTGGATGATGCAGAGTAAGGTCCGGCAATGTTGCCAAACCTTACTTCTCACGGTGTGGAAAACGTCAAACCGGGTTTGGCAACATTGCCGAACCCGGTTCGCAGAACAGTGGACTTCCGGCAATCGTGCGGAAAATCCAAAAGATCGCTTCTGACAACATTGTCAAAATGTTTGCTCAGACTTTTCGGCAGCGTTGCCAAAAGGTTACCGCCCGCAGGCGGCATAGGGGTCAGGGGATTTCCCCTGCAAGTGGCGTTTTGACATCAAAACGCTATGCTTGCGCCCTCACCGCCTCCGGCGGTTAGGGCCACGGCCCCGCCAGCGGCGGGGCTTTCTCCCGGCGGTAAATTGATTGAAAATGGGCGGGAGGAGCCCGCCCTCTCATCAGAAGAGATACAACTCTAATCCGTTCCCGCCTACGGCAGACTGTGCCCGCTGGGTGTGATAGATTCACCTCGTTCTCTGTAAAAAGGGAAGCAGGGTGTCAATAATTCACCCTGTTCTTACGCTTTTCCGGCCTGGGAGAGAATATCCTCCTCGCCGTCCTCGTCCTGCCAAACACAGGAAGCCGCACAGTCCAGGAACCAATCGGAGCGCAGCAGAGACAGGATGATATCCCACATGACGGCGAAGTCATCGCCGTGGCCTTTGTCTGCGAAGGAGAGGCCATCCCCTTCAGAGACACAGGGAAAATTGCGGGCGGCAAACAGGTTTTTTATCGTCTGATGCACGCCCTCCAGCATGAAGCCCCACCGCTTTACCATGGCTTCGTCAAAAGAAAATTTCACGTTCATTTTGTGAGCCCTCCTGCTATATGGTGGCCCACATGATATCACCTTCTCTCAACAATATCCAGATAATTTGCCAGACAGTTCACGGTGAGGGGGTCAACATAGACACCCTTGCCAGAGCGATACCCCGATATATGGACAGGCAGGGTGTCACACATAACACCCTGCCCTCAATCTTGCTCAGATGGTGCGGCTAGCCACTGATGCACACACGAAATTGCATTCTTGAGCAGATCTCCAATGGTCTGAAACGTCTGGGCCAGCTCGTAGGAGTCCTGCACGGAGTCCTCGATTTCTTCCCGCGTCATGCGGGTACACTCCGTCCAGATTCGCACGTTTTCCTCTGTGGGAGTCAGTAGAACTGCTTTTTCATAGGCTTTACAGAACAGACCGGCGATTTTTCCTCTGCGATCCGCTTCAGCATCCGATTGGTTGATCTCCCGCACAGCCGACACCATCTCGGCGGCAGCGGACTCCTGTTCCTCTGGTGGAAACTGTTGAACAGCTTTCATGATTTTCCAAGCTCGATTCACAGAAATTTCTTTCCTGTCCAGCGCATCTTTCAACGCCTGGGGCGCGTTCTCGTCCAGCTTCGTAATCCTGCCCATGGCTTGCTCCCCGATGCCAACAGCTTGGGCCATTTCCTTTCTGGTGTCTACAGCGGAAATCGGGTTCGGTGAATTCACCAAACCCGATTTTGCGACATCACTTTTGCGGTCACCACCGCCAGCGGACATATTGAATCTCGCCCTGGCTTCAATCTCCGGTTTCAGCTTTAGCGCAATCTTGCCCAGCTCCCACTTGTCCAGATTGCGGCGGCCCTTCTGGGTATCCAGCACCCACTGCTTGGCTTCCAGCAGGTTGGCAAACGAGAACACCAGCATTCGATAGGGCAGGCCGTGTTTTTCACAGACACGGAAGCGGTTGTGTCCGTCTATGATGACCATGTCCTCGTTGACAATGATGGGGGCGTAGCAGCCGTTTTCCAGGATATCGCTCTCCAAAGCAGAAAACTGCTCTCCGCTTAACGGCGGGAGCAGTTGTTCCATCTCCGGCAGAACGACAGGGGTTCGCTCAGAGCTGCTGTATTCGATTTTTGTGTTTTGCAAAATTCCATCTCCTTCAGTTTGATTTTGAGAGCCATCGCCGTAAATTGCCGTTCTCCCCAATCCGGTTCCTGACAGGCAACCCTGCTCGGCGCTGTGTCGTATGGCTTCCCTTGGCCCGCTCCCTCAAACTGAGATCATGACAGGCTTCCCCGAAAAAGTATCCGATTGGACGGTCATTTACTTTTACCCCAGACACAAAAACGTGCCTGGGGTACAGCGATAAGCCTGTAAATGAAATCCAATCCCTTTCGGGAAAGCCTGTAAATGGTGAAACAAGTAGTATATGATCGTTCCAATTAAACCGCTGTGCTGCCAGTGTAACTCTGGCAGGTGGGCTTGTCAAGGGGGAATTTGGCGAACAAGCCCGCCATCTTCAGTATGACGCTATCATTGCAGCAAAAGATTACGTAGCATGATTGAATTATCGCTAAAAATCTGCGATAATAGATTCCAATATGCAAATAAAGGAATGCGCACAATGAGACAGACTCCGTTTCATGATTATTACACGGCGAGAACACTGGAGGCACTTTCCTGTGAAGACAGCTTTATCCCTGTCTATGCTTCCTCCAGTAACAAAATCTACCCCTTCCAGATTGCGGCGGCGGACTTCGCCCTCCGCTCCCCATATCAAAAAGGCGTGGTGCTGTGCGATGAGGCCGGGTTAGGCAA
>CANRXB010000019.1 GCA_947643715.1 uncultured bacterium | reverse complement strand
TCACCGGCGGCAGCGACTTCCACGGAGAGCTGGTCAAGCCCGACATCGCTCTGGCCGCCCTCCCTCTGGAACTGGACTGGCTGATGGGGTGACGGGGACTCGGGCGGGACGGACGATGGTCCTGCCTTCGATGTCCCGGGCGTCATAGAGCTGGGAGAGCATGAAAAAACAGGAGGCCGAGTCGGCCTCCTGTTTCGTCGTTCTTGGATCGGGCGCATGGGGCGGGATGGCTCCCGGCCCACACGCGGCAATGCGTTCAGTCCTTGGGCTCATCCTCTTCCTGGCAGCAGCAGGGCGCGTCGTCCCCGGCCTCGCCGCAGCAGCAGGAAGTGTCCTGGGCCTCGCCGTCCTCTGGGACGGGCTCTACCTCGACAGCCTCCACCTCGGCATCGCTGAGCTGGCCCGCGGCCTTGATGTCGGCGATGCGCTCGTTGTTGTAAGAGATGCGGGCCAGGGCGTCGGTGATGCGCTGGCAGGCGTCGGCGTAGGCCGCCTCGGGGGCGGAGCCCCGCTCAGCGTAATACAGCTTGCCCAGCTCAGAATATGCCTTGCGGATGGCCTCCTGCTCGGTAGAGTTGTTCACTTTCAGCTTGCCGATCTCAGTGATCTCCTTGGCCTTAGCGGCGCTGGTGTCCGCCAGCTCGCGGGCCTTGGCGATCCCGGTCTCGGTGAGCTCTCTGGCTTTGGTCACGCCGGACTGGGCGAGGACCACAGCTTTGTCCTTCAAGCTTTCAAAATCGATGCTCATGATGATTACCTCCTGATCGTGATGTGGGCCGCCCAGCGACGGCGTCCGATCCGCCGCTTCATTTCCACTGAGGCTATTTTATTCCGCTGCGGGGAGAATTGCAAGAGGGTTCATCCATTGTTTAGAAAGGTTTAATACTTTGTAAAAAAATGCGGGGCGCACTCAGTCCCCGTCCGCCCCCTCGCGGCCGTCCAATACCTCCCGGATGAGGAACCTGGGCCGGCCCTTGCTTTCCAAGTACAGCTTGCCCACGTATTCCCCGATGACCCCCAGGGACAGCAGGATCAGTCCCCCAATCAGCCATACAGAACAGGCCAGGCTGGCCCAGCCGGTGACCGTGTTCCCTGTGGCCCAGCGCACGACGTTGTAGCCGATCATGACCAATGAGACGAAGAACACCAGGAAGCCCAGCCCGGTGATCATCCGCAGCGGCTTCACGGACAGGGAGGTGACCCCCTCCAAAGCGAAGGACAGCATCTTTTTCAGCGGGTACTTGCTCTCCCCGGCGAACCGCTCCCCCCGCTCATACTCCACTGTGTCGGTGGGATAGCCGATCATGGGCACGATGCCCCGGAGGAACAGGTTGACCTCCTTGAACTGGGCCAGCCCCTCCAGCGCCCGGCGGGACATGAGCCGGTAGTCGGCATGGTTGAACACCGTCTCCGCTCCCAGCAGGTCCATCATGCGGTAGAATGCCTCGGCGGTGGTGCGCTTGAAGAAGGTGTCCGTCTTGCGGGAGGAGCGCACGCCATACACGATGTCCGCCCCGGCCAGGTACTTGTCCACCATGGCGTCCACTGCGTCCACGTCGTCCTGGAGGTCGGCGTCCATGGAGATCGCCATGTCCGAGCGGTCCTTCGCGGTCATCAGCCCCGCCAGCAGGGCGTTTTGGTGGCCCCGGTTGCGGGACAGGTCCGCTCCGCACAGCAGGGGATCCTCCCGATGGAGCCGGCTGATGACGTCCCACGTCCGGTCCTTGGAGCCGTCGTTGACGAACAGCACCCGGCTCCCCGGGCCGATCTTCCCTCCGCGCATGAGGGTCCTGAGCTTGTCCGCCAGCCGCCGCGCGGTCTCTGGGAGGACCTCCTCCTCGTTATAGCAGGGGACCACGATATAAAGGGTGTTGCCGCGCATGGTTTCGACCTCCTGGAGCCCTCCGGCTCTCCCGTCGCGTTGGTTTCCGTTGGCAGTATTTTCCCATTCTATCAAAAAAGCTCCGCCTAGTCAAGCGCCCTCCATGCCGCCCTTGACAGCGCCTGTCCGTCCTTGTAAAATTAGGAGGATATCAATATGGAAAGCAAGGGATGGCTATGGAAGAGATCATCCTGCTCAAGCAGGGAGAGATGGTGCTCAAGGGACTCAACCGCCGGGGGTTCGAGGAGAAGCTCATGGGCAACGCCAAACGGCGGCTGAAACGATACGGTGCGTTCAAGGTATATACCCGCCAGTCCACCACCTACGTGGAGCCCCAGGACGGCGGCGCGGACCTGGAGGGCGCGTGGGAGGCCATAACGAAGCTCTTCGGCGCGGTGGGGGTATGCCGCGCCCGGGCCTGCCCCAAGGAGAAGGACGCCATCGTGGCGTGCGCTGTGGAGTATCTGGGGGACAAGCTGCGCGCGGCCCGGTCTTTCAAGGTGGAGTCCAAGCGGGCGGACAAGACCTTCCCCATGACCTCCATCCAGCTCTCCCAGTATGTGGGAGGCGAGCTCCACGACCGTTTCCCCCACCTGACGGCGGACATGCACGCCCCGGAGCTCACCGTCCACGTGGAGGTGCGGGACTTCGACGCGTATGTCCACGCCGACCCGGAGCCGGGGGCGGGCGGCCTCCCCGTAGGCATGGGCGGACGGGCCCTGTCCCTGCTGTCCGGAGGCATCGACTCCCCCGTGGCCTCCTGGATGATCGCCAAACGGGGCGTCATCGTGGACATGATCCACTATCACTCCTATCCGTACACCTCCCTGGAGGCCAAAGAGAAGGTGCTCCAACTGGCCAGGCTGCTGGTGCCCTATACAGGCAAACAGTGCGTCCATGTGGTGCCCTTCACCAAGATCCAGGAGGAGCTGCGCCGCTCCTGCCCGGAGGAGCTGTTCACGATCCTCATGCGCCGCTTCATGATGCGCATCGCCTGCCGGGTGGCGGAGAAGAACGGCATCCAGGCCCTGGTCACAGGAGAGTCGGTGGGCCAGGTGGCCAGCCAGACCCTGGACGCGCTGGCCTGTACGGACGCGGTATGCACCGTGCCCGTCCTGCGCCCTGTGGTGGGGATGGACAAGGAGGAGATCGTCCGCATCGCCCGGAAGATCGGCACGTTCGACACCTCTATCCTGCCCTATGAGGACTGCTGCACCGTATTCACCCCCAAGCATCCCCGCACCAAGCCCAAGTTGGAGGAGCTGGAGGCTGCGGAAGCTGTCCTCGATGTGGAGGCCATGACGGCGGAAGCTGTGGAGGGCATCGAGCGGATCGTGCTGGACCTGTAAAGGGCCTCGCCCTTCGGGGAGGTACTTTCTCTCCCATGAGAGAAAGTACCCAAAGAGAATGCTCAGGGGGGCGCCCGCCGGTTCGGCTTCGGGCCGCTGCGCGGCCCTCGCTCACAGGCCGGGCTCCCCCCTGAGGACCCCCGGCTTACGAGAGAGCCCGATACGGTGCGTGGACGTTCGACCTCCCGGCGCGAGCGGCCCGGCACGCTTGTCCCCCTGTTCCCGCTCAGCCGCTCCCGCTGTTGCGCTGCGGTCCGTTCCTGCGGTCCACGCCCTGCGCCTGAGCGTCGGGACGTTCCTCCGGCGCAGTCAGCGCAGCAGCGCCGCCCCGACCTGGACGCCCGCCCGGAACGACGCCTTGCCCTGGAAAAAGGCCAGCAAGTCGTTCTCTCCCAGCAGATCCTCCAACTGCTGCGCGTTCTTCTCGTCCAACAGCGCCCGGACGGCTCGCTTTCGACGCTCCACGCACCGCAGTGCGTTCTCATATTCGTTTTCCTGTGCCAACAGGCCCGGCATCACATGCTCCTGGGCATACGCATACAGCGCGTCGATCGGGTCGGTCATAGTGGGATGCTCCTCTCTCGTGTTGTGTTCCAAAATAGAATTCAGTCGATTCGTTCATATCATATACGTACCTTCTCACCGGGACACCTTATATGAACCTCTGAACCCCCCTTTGCATTATAGTTCATTGGGTCTGAACTTGCGCATAATATGAACTGCCAGGAGGCGACAGTGATGCCGACCGAAAAACCACGCTATACGATCATTGTTGATGATGGGTTGTTGAAACGCATCGATGATTTCCGCTTTGAAAATCGTTATCCAAGCCGTTCTGCTGCGACATTAGAACTGATCCGTTTAGGGTTGGAACATCTTGAAAAAGAACGGGATGGATCAAAATGATGGTGCCATTTGCAGAGCGTTTACGAAAAACACGCAAGGAAAAGGGAATGAAACTGAGAGAAGTCGCAACGCATCTCGGGATGACCACACGCGCATACCAATATTATGAGGGCGGTCGCCGCCGTCCTGATTTTGAGACTTTGGTCATGCTTGCGGATCTTCTTGAAGTGACCACAGACTATTTGCTGGGCCGGACCGACGAGTGATCGGGCCGGACAGTCCCAGTATGGAATTTCGTTCCAACAATCGACAGGGAAAGTTTTTTCGTTTGTGCCGAAACGCCGGATGATGTTCACGGTTTTCTCGTCCTGGATGTTGAGGCTCTGTTCCTTTGTTTAGAATAGAATAACGCTTTTCGGAATAGTTGTCAACATATTTTTGTTGCCTGAGAATAGTTTTGCGCTATGCTGTCTACGAGGTGATGATATGGAGTTGAAGGATAGGATCCAACTCATTCTTGATGAACGTCATATCAAGCAGAAAGATCTGGCGAGTGCGATCAAGGTGACCGAAGGTTATGTATCAAATATGGTAAAAGGCAAGCGCTGTAACATTTCTGAAGCACTTGCCTTATTGATCGAACAAGCATATGGATATTCTGCCCGATGGGTGCTGACTGGAGAGGGAGACTGTTATGTATCAAAGTCTGATGCTCCCGATCTGTCTCCTACCCAAAAGAGGCTGATCGCTGAGATCGAGAAAATGTCTGAGCCGGAACTTGATGCCGTCGAGGTGTTCATTGGTTCCTTGGATGGATATAAAAGAGCCTTTGGCCTGTCTGATAGAGAATGACCGTCAAACTATATCAGTGGATCTTTATCGAGATCTTGATGAAATTTCGTTCCAACGGTTGACAGGTAAAGTCTGTTTTGGTAGACTCGAAGAGAGAGTCGATATCGATAGACCAAAGGAGGTATGCCTGATGGACGGCCTGAGACTGGCGGAAGGCGAATACCGTTTCGCCTGCATCGTCTGGGAGAACGAGCCGCTGCCCTCCGGGAAGCTGGCGGAGCTCTCCCTGGAACGGCTGGGCTGGAAGAAGTCCACGACCTACACTGTGCTGAAAAAGCTGGTGGATCGGGGCGTGCTGCGCAATGAGGGAGCGGTGGTCACTGCCGCCGTCCCCAAAGAGGCCGTGCTCCGGGAGGAGAGCCGGGCGGTGGTGGACCGGACCTTCGGCGGGTCCCTGCCCTCGTTCCTGGCCCACTTCATGGGGGGCAAGACCATCTCCGACGCGGAGGCCGACGAGCTGAAAGCCGTCATCGACCGGTTCAGAGAGGGGGGCTGACCATGGTCGGGCTGCTGAGCGCGCTGTTTCGCGCCCTGGCCCCCCTGTGGGAGATGAGCCTCACCGCCGCATATGCCGCCGCCGTGGTGGCGCTGCTGCGGCTGGTCCTGAAGAAACGGGCCCCCCGGCAAGTGCTGTGCCTGCTGTGGCTGGTGGTGTTCGCCCGGCTGCTGGTGCCCGTTTCATTTGAGAGCCCGCTGTCCGTGCTCCCCCGGGCCCAGCAGGAGCTGCCTGCCCAGACGCTCTCCGACGGGCCTGGCCTGGACGCACAGGGCCCGCCCCTTCAAGGGGAGGGGCTGTCCGAGGAACCTGTCTGGACCCAGGCGCCGGGAGGAACGAGCGGCGTCCCGGCCGGGGACAGCGTCCAGGGCGCGGTCCCGCCGCCCGTCCCGGTCACGGAGCATACGGAGCGGGCCCCTGCCCGTCGGGGGTTCCCTTGGCAGGCTGTGCTGGCCGGGGCGTGGCTGGCCGGGGCGCTGATCATGGGAGGCTATGGCCTGGCCTCCTGCGTGTGGCTGCGCCGCCGCCTGTTCGACGCCATCCGGGCCGAGGACGGCGCATGGGAGCATCCCACGGTGTCCTCGCCGTTCATCTTCGGGATGCTGCGCCCCAAGATCTACCTGCCCATGGGGCTGAGCGGCCTGCCCAGACAGTTCATCCTGTGCCACGAGCGGGCCCATCTGCGGCGGTTGGATCATATCGTCAAGCCCGTGTGCTGGGCGGCGCTGGCCATCCACTGGTTCAACCCGGCGGTGTGGCTCTCGTTCGTGCTCATGAGCCGGGACGTGGAGGCCGCCTGCGATGAGGCGGTGCTGCGGGAGATGGGAAGCGAGGTGAAAGCGGACTACTCCGCCACGCTGCTCTCCCTGGCCACCAAAGGGCGGACGCCCGTCCCGTGTTCCTTGGCCTTCGACGAAGGGGACGCCAGGGGGCGTATCCGGAACGTGCTGGGCTACCGCCGCCCGGCGGTGTGGGTGGTGGCGGTGAGCGTGCTGGCGTCGGCATTGGCTGCGATATGCCTGCTCACGGACCCGGTGGCCGCCAAAGCGCCGGAGGACCCGGCGCCGTCCGCTTCCCAAGAGCCGCAGGCCCCGGAGGTGTCCGAGCCTCCGGTCCCGGAAGCTTACGATGTCCCTGCCGTCCCAGCGGCGCAGCCGCCTGTGTTGGCGGATTGGGCGGTGGAGGTGCTGTCCGGGCAGCGGCAGTTTTATGATGTGAGCACCGGAGCGTGGAAAGACATCGACCCGCTGAACGCCGCCTATGGGTTCCCGGACAGCTTCTACGATATAGAGCCGAAGCTGGCGGTGCTGGACCTGGACGGGGACGGCGCGGACGAGGTGGTCATAGCGCCCACCTATGGAGGCTATGGGGACGGTGAGGAGATCGACTATCTGTATGACTTAGGGTCCCTGATCCTTTGGGAGGACGGCGGTCAGGTCTATGGGCACGCTCCAGGCTACCATGCGCTTGGGGAGCTCAAGGCGGACGGCACCTTTTACCGTTCCGGCGGCGGCGGGGAAGAGGTCGGCCGGGCCCGCATCACGCCGCAGGGCATAGAGACGCAGCCCGTCACCTGGTGCGAGCTCCGCTCTGAGGCGGGGGACAGGGCGGCGTGGGACTATCATGTCGATGACGATGTGTCCAGCAAAGAGGCGTATGAGGACGCCCTGCGCCGTCAGCAGCGAAAGCCTGGAGCGTCCTGGTATCGGTGGTTCGAGGATACCGGCCTGCTGCCCATAACGGTGGGGGCGGATCAGTCCGCCTACGTGCCCAAGTCCCTGGGCGCGGGGCAGAGGTTCCTTTACCGTCAGGCCAGCACCTTGTACTCCATGCTGTTCGGCGAGAGCACGGCACAGATCTCCCTGCGGGGCGGATTGGACAGGATCGACTGGCAGGACAGTGTGGAAGTGGACGGCTCGACATATGTCCGGGCCACAGGCAGGTTCGCCCGGTGGGCGGACCTGGAGGCGACGGTCCTGTCCCTGTTCACCGAAGCGTTCTGGGACGCCTGCAACCAGTGGGAGGGACGGCGGCTGTTCATCGAGGTGGAGGGGAGCACGTATTTCCTCCCGGTCTCCCGGTTGGCCGGGGACAGCTTCTGCGGGATCCTGAGCCATTCCGAGCCGGCGGAGCAGGCTGACGGATCGATCGCGTTCACCCTGACGGGCCGCTACAACACGCCGCGGGCCGGAGAGGATGAACAGCAGTGGTCCGTCCGGTCGGTGGAGAGCTATGACTATATGGTGGAATATCCCGTGCGCATGGTCGAGACCCAGGACGGCTGGCGGTTCAGCGAGTTCCACAGCTTCTGGACGGACGGCCTGGAGCATACTGAGGGACACGTCCTGTGGCAGACCGAGCCTTGGGCCGCTGTCAACGGCGTCATGGACGAAGCCGTCCTGCGGCGGGCGGGGACGCAGGTGCTGCTGGACTGGCAGGGATCCGTCTATCCGCTGGACGAGGAAGTGGACGTCCGAAACTTCCAGCGGGCGTACGCCTCCGATGTGGACGCGGACGGACAGACCGAATTCGTGCTGATCTACAGCCCCGGCGCGCTGAACGAGCCGCGGGTCGTGGTGTATGAGCGCTCCGATCACGGGCTGGTCCGCCATGCCATCGAGAGCGCTGCGCTGTTGGACGATCTCGACCAAAACACCGCTGTCATGCGAAGCGGGGACGGCAGCGTGACGCTGACCTGCCGGTCCGCTTTGGGCGAGGGGGACAGCGTCGTGCTGTCTGAGGAGGCGTTCGCGGGCTATGAGGAGCTGAGGGAGGGCGGCCTGCGTGGCCGGATCGAGGAGTTCCCTTATGTGGGCCTCTCGTCCGAGCGGCCGCTGGCTTCGCCGTTTTGCTTCTTGGGCTTCATCAGGCTGGGCAACGGCGATCAGGCGGGGCCTTATGTGGCTTCGATGAGCTATTTCCTGCGCTATGACGGCGACGGTTTCCAGGCGGACCATTTGGAGATCGTCCCATACGAAGAGTTCGCAGTCCCCGTGGTCTGACCGTCCGCACGGCAGATCGAAGGGGGGCGGCAAAAGAAGAGGGCCCGTACCGCGAACCGGTACGGGCCCGATCTATGTCCCTCCTGCTCGTCCGCAAAGCGGCTCGGGATACGGATGGGATGGATACGTTCCGTATATACACATGGCTTTCAAAACGAAGGGTATATCCTCGGGGATGCCGGAGATGACCTGGGGGCGGCCGATGTCCGGGGACGAGGGATGAGGGATGAGGCATACGATCGAGAAAGCCCCCGGAGCGATGCTCCGAGGGCTTTTGAGACGATCTTCAGTCGGTCACATAGGGCAGCAGGGCCACATGACGGGCGCGCTTGATGGCGTCGGTCAGCTGGCGCTGGTGCATGGCGCAGGTGCCGGTGGTGCGGCGGGGCAGGATCTTGGACCGCTCGGACAGGTAGCGCTTGAGCTTCTGGGCGTCCTTGTAGTCGATCTGTTCCACCTTGTCCACGCAGAACGCGCACACCTTGCGGCGCTTGCGGTTGCCGCGGGGCTTCGCATTATCCATAGCCATATTGGCAGACCTCCTTTATCAGAATGGCCCTCGTTTCAGAAGGGCAGGGTGGCCTCGTCGTCGGCCAGCTCGGAGAATTGGTCGCTGCCGGACGGGATGCCGTAGTCGGTGGGGGCGGGCGCACGGGGACTGCCGTAGCCGCCGCGGTCGCCATAGCCCGCGCTGCTGCGCTCGCCATAGCTGCCGCGCTCGTCGCCGTCCCGGCGGGAATCGCCGAAGTACACGTTGTCCGCCACTACCTCGGCAGAGGTGCGGCGGTTGCCGTCTTTGTCCGTCCAGTCCCGCATCTGCAGCCGGCCTTCCACCACGGCCATGCGGCCCTTGGTGAAATAACGGCTGACGAACTCGCCGGTGCCGCGCCAGGCCACCACGTCGATCCAGTCGGTGGCGCGCTCGCCGGTGTTCTTGTCCTTGAAGTCCCGGTCCACCGCGAGGCGGAAGCTGGCCACGGGGGTGCCGGTCTGGGTGTGGCGCAGCTCCGGGTCACGGGCCAGGCGGCCCATGATAACGATGTGATTGAGCATGCTGATCTCCTTCTCAGGCGTCCTTGGCCACGATGATGGAACGCATGACGCTGGCGTTGATGCGCATCAGGCGGTCCAGCTCAGCGGGGAACGCAGGATCGGAAGAGAAGGTCATCAGGACATAGTAGCCTTCCTCCAGGTCGTTGATGGGGTAGGCCAGACGGCGCTTGCCCCACTCTTCCACCTCGGACACGGTGCCCCGGCCCTCGGCCAGCTCCTTGAAGCGGGCCACCAGGGCGGCGGTGTCCTCCTCTCCCATGGTGGGAGCGAGGATGTAGAGCACCTCGTAATTGCCACTCACTTTTGCCATTTCGTTTGCACCTCCTTATGGTCTTGTGGCCTCCGGTCCAGCCGGAGGCAAGGATGGTTTGCCGCGACGTCGCACGAAGCGGCAGACTAAGATATGATACATGACAAAACGCCGGATGTCAAGGCCCCAGGCGGAGTTTCGTGGGGATATTTCCCTTTATCCCCCATCTTTCGGGGGCGTTCCCGGTCTTGCCGGGCGGGGCATCCCCCACAGGTAGCGGAACGCCAGCCGCGCTGCGGGGCCCAGGACGACGCACAGGCGTTCCCGCTCCCGGTCCACGAGGGCGCGCATCTCCCCCAGCTCCTCTTGAGTCAGGGGATGCTGGCTGAACCGGGCCTTCTGGGCGAGCTCCAGCGCCCGGGGATCCATCCGCCCGCCCCAGCGCTCCATCCGCCGGAGGTAGCCGTAGGCGTCCAGGGCGGCGCGGTCACGGTCGGGGGAGGACAGCCGCCTGTCCCGGTATCGTTTGGGCAGACGCTGTCCCAGCCAGAGCAGCAGGAGGACGCCGCTCACCACGGCGGCGGCCTGGACCGGCAGGCCGGAAGAGGCCGGGGCCGCGTCCTCTCCCGGGCCGTCCTGCTCGTCCTGTCCGTCCCCCTGAGGGTCTGGAGTGGGGCGGGCGGAGGGGGCCGGGGCCGTAGACGGCGTGGGCGTGGGCTGGGGCTCCTCGCTCTCGGGCAAGGGGTCGGAGGATGGGCCGATCGGCTCCTCCTGTTCGTGCCATGCGGACGCGGCGGCGGGGGTGACCTCTGCCGGATACCAGCCGAAGCCGTCCAGCCAGATCTCCGCCCAGGCGTGGGCCGCGCGGTCCGGGACGTGCGTCCACCGGCCCGGATGGCAATCCGCTGTGAAGCCGCTGACATACCGGGCGGGCACGCCGAGCAGGCGGAGCATCAGCACAGCGGAGGAGGCATAGTGCATACAATAGCCCTGTCGGCTTTCGGTGAGGAAGTGCGCCACCGGGTCCGTCCCCTCCGGGGCGGCAGGGGTCGCCAGGTCGTACCGGCAGCGGCGCTCCAGCAGCGCGGCCACCTCCGCGGCGATGTCCCGCCGGTCCGCGCCGGCGTAGCCGCCGGTGAGCAGATCGCTGTCCTCCTCCAGCACACGGGTCAGGACGGGCACGAGCTCGTCCGGCACTTGCAGATAGAGGGAGCGTACATAGTCTGCATAAAGGTCCGCTTCCCGCTCCGGACCCTCTCCCGAGGGGGCAGGAGGATCGGGGCGCGGGGCGGCGTCGGTGAAGGAGACGGTGTGGATCTGCCCGCCCTCCCGCCGGGCCAGGAAGGCGTCCTCCATGGGCAGCACGCCCGTCTCTGCCCAGTCCTGATCCACGAGGTGATAGGGGGCGTAGCCGCAGTTGCCCATCGCGCCCAGATCGACCACGGTGGCCGTGTAGACGTCCCCTCGCGTCCCCAACAGAGAGGGGAACAGCAGCGGGGAGACGGGGGCCTCCTGGCCGGCGCCGTCCAGATAGCCCTGGTAGCTCCCCTGGGGCGGGGCGGTCCAGCGCCCGTCGCGGTATACCGCCAGGGACGCCCCCCGGAGATACAGCCGTCCGCTGCGGTCGGTGGAGACCCGGAGCACGGTCCGGCCCGTATAGTGCAGCGGCCCGGCGCCGGCAAGGTCGGCTTCGCCGGTGGTCCCCACGAAGGTGACGGGAGCGCCGAAGGGCCCGTCAAATCGGGAGAGGAGGTCGGACAGCCGGTCCGTAGCGGAGCTCAGATCGCCCTCCAGCCGGAGGGCCCAGCCGGGGCGGGCGTAGCCCTCCATGGGGAAGGCCAGGGTGATGGTCGCCAGCACGGCCGCGGACCCCGCCAGCGCCGCCAGGGTGAGCCTGCCCCGTCCAGAAGGGGCGGACCACCGGCACAGGCTGGTGAGCAGCATGGCGCACCAGCAGGCGCTCAGGGCCATGAAGGCGGGCCAGCTCGGGTAGAGGTCGGCCAGCAGGCCGGGGAGCAGAGGAGGCAGGGTGAGCAGCACCACCATCCACCACCGCCGGGAACGCACCACCGCCCAGCCCAAGGCCAGGGCCAGGAGGTACAGGGCCAGGATGAGGGACAGCCGGGCGGCGGCGCCCTGCTCCGCCTGGGCGAGCCCCGGGTCATACTGGAACGTCCGGCCCCAGGCCACCCGCTTGGAGAACAGGTCGGTGATGGTGCGCAGGCAGAGCGTGGCCCCGTGGGACGCGCGCTCCCGGGCGTAGAACGCCGCTGCCGCCCACAGGAGGAAGGCCCCGCAGGCGGCCCTGCCGCGGCCTCGGGGCAGCGACCACAGGCACAGCGAGAGCAGGGCGAACACCACGGACAGCAAAAGGAAGCTGGGCGACCAGGCGGCGCATTGGTCCAGGGGCGTGGCCTGGGCGGTCATCAGCGCACCCAAGCGCGCATCGCCGTACAGCGACAGGAAGCAGGCGGTGACGCCCGCCATGGCGCACACCAGCAGCAGGCCGTCGGCCGCCACGGACAGGGGGGAGACGCGGGGGTCCTGGTCAGTCATGGGCGCCTCCTTCCAGGGCGACATAGATGGGGAACACCGGGCCGTCCGGGCCGCGCAGCAGCTCCGGACGGTCCTCCAGGGAGGGGCCGCGCAGGGGGGCGGGGGCGTCCATCAACGCCCACAGGCAGTCCGTGAGCTGCCGCTCGTCGGACACGGTGCGGAGCTGGGGCATCCCGGTCCTGTCCAGCCACAGGACGGCGTGGGGCCGACGGCGGTCCAAAAGGGCCCGGCTCAACCCCAACAGCCGGTCCAGCAGCCGGTCCAGGGCCTCCGGCGGGCCGAAGCGGTCCAGGGCCAGCAGGGGCATGGGGGCAGCGGCCCGGACCTGTTCCCGAACGATGAGCTCGTCCCACTTGGAGGAGAGCTTCCAGTGTACCGACCGCATGGGGTCGCCGGGGCGGTAGGCCCGCAGGTCGTAGTCGTCCCCAGGTCCCAGCCGGGCCGCGCCGGTGGAGCCGGGGAGAGAGGTGCCCTCCTCTGGAAGGACGGGCAGCTCCACCTCGGCGGGGATGGGCAGGCACAGCATATGGGCGGGCCGGGGGCGGGGGACGGGGAGGGAGAAAAGCCCCAGGTAGTCGCAGACCTTGGCCCTGCGCACCCGCAGCTCCAACAGGCCGCAGTGGAGGGTGGACGCTTCCAGCCCCACCGGCCGGCGGCGGGCGACGCCGGACAAGACGAGGCGGCGGTGCTCCCGCTGCCCGGTGAGCAGGTCCTCCCCGACGAGACGGATGGTGAGCTGGGACAGGGGCAGGGCGTTGGGCGGCTCTACGCACACCAGCCAGCGGCCCTTGGAGCCCCGGTCCAGAGCGGCAGGGTCGGCGGACAGCGCCAAGCGGCAGCCCAGCATCCCCGGCAGGGACAGCGCCAGGGACAGGATGGGCAGCGCGGCGCACAAAGCCAGCAGGAAATGGGCCAGGTAGTTCTCGTTGAAGATCTGGAACAGCAGCGCTCCGGCGAGCGCGAGGAGGTACGCGAGGCGGCGGTGTGCCATGGCGGTCACCGCAGGCGGGGCGGGCGCACGCTGGAGAGCGCCTGCGCGGCGATGTCCATGGACCGCTGCGCGCCCGGCGGCGACCCGGCGGCGGGGACCAGCCGGTGGGCGATGGCGTCCACCCAGACGTACTCCACGTCCTCCGGCACTACATAGTCCCGCCCGCGCAGGAAAGCGCAGGCCCTTGCCAGACCGGCCACCGAGATGGCCGCCCGGGGGCTGGCCCCCTGGGCCGACTGGGGGTGGCTGCGGGTGGCGCGCACCAGGCGGAGGATATAGTCCAGCACCGCGTCGTCCACGAACACCCGGTCCACCAGCTCCCGTAGCCGGGCGAGCTCGTCCCGATCGACGGCCTGGGCCACCGGGTCCATGGAGCCGCCCCGGAGCTTGCGCTGGAGCAGCTCCAGCTCGTCGGCGGGGGAGGGGTAGCCCATGGTCAGGCGCAGGGCGAACCGGTCGAGCTGGGAGTCGGGGAGGAGCTGGGTGCCGGAGGCCCCGGCGGGGTTCTGCGTGGCGATGACCAGGAAGGGGTCGGGGACGGGACGGGAGACCCCGTCCACCGTCACGCGGCCCTCCTCCATGGCTTCCAGCAGGGCGGACTGGGTGCGGCTGGAGGCCCGGTTGAGCTCGTCGGCCAGGAACAGGTTGCACAGCAGCGCCCCGCTCTGGTACTCCATCTGCCCGGTGGACTTGTCGTAGAGGGAGAAGCCCGTCAGGTCGGAGGGCATCACGTCGGGGGTGAACTGCACCCGGTTATAGCTCAGGCCGAGGGCCTTGGAAAAGGCGATGGCCATGGTGGTCTTGCCTACGCCGGGGATGTCCTCCAGCAAGACATGGCCGCGGGCCAGCACCGCCAGCAGGGTCTTGACCACCACGTCGTCCTTGCCGACCACGGCCTTCTTCACTTCGCGTACCACCTGGGCGGCCAACTGGTTGTCGCACATCGCGCGTCACTTCCTTAGATATGTCTCTCTGGCGGCGGGGCCACGATGACAGTATGGGAGCATTATACCAGATCCGCGCCCGATCGAACAGTCCCAAAAGAAGGGGGCGCGGGCCGGGGGACCAGGCGGCCGGTGGCCAGGCCATATGTGGTATCTGGAGGCGGCCGCTTGACAGGATATTCGCAAAATGATACGAAACTTACGCAAGCGCGCGGGATCTTGGAATTCCTGCTTGTTTTTCTCCCGGTGTTTGTGGTATACTAGAAAACGTATGGATATCGAAGCATATGGGCCGAGCCGCGGCCCGGCCCCGTCCGGCATCGGGATCGATCCGGCGCTGGGGGCGGCGTTCAAAAAGAACGAGAAGGAGATGGATGCTTTGGAGAGGATCGCTGACAAACAAAGGGTCCTGATCGTGGACGACTCGGAGATGAACCGGGCCATCCTTGCAGATATGTTGGGGAACGAATACGACATCCTCGAGGCGGAGAACGGCAATGAGGCCGTGTCCATGCTGCAAAAGCACAGTACGGACATCTCGCTGGTGCTGTTGGACATCGTCATGCCGGAGATGGACGGGTTCGGCGTGCTCACCATGATGAACCGGTATCACTGGATCGACGATATCCCTGTCATCATGATCTCGGCGGAGCGGGGCTCCACCCACATCGAGCGGGCCTTCGAGATGGGCATCACCGATTTCATCAGCCGGCCTTTCGACGCGCTCATCGTCCACCGCCGGGTGGTGAACACGATCCTGCTGTATGCCAAGCAGAAGAAGCTCACCGCGCTGGTGGCCGAGCAGATCTACGAGAAGGAACGGCGCAGCAGCCTGATGATCGACATACTCAGCCATATCGTGGAGTTCCGCAACGGCGAGAGCGGCCTCCATGTGCGCCATGTACACACCCTGACGGAGCTGCTGCTCAAGACCCTCGTCCAGAAGACGGACCGCTACCACCTGAGCCAGACGGACATCTCCGTCATCAGCACCGCCTCCGCCCTGCACGACGTGGGGAAGATCGCGATCCCCGAGGAGATCCTCAACAAGCCGGGGCGTTTCACCGAGGAAGAGTTCGCCATCATGAAGGACCACTCCAAGATCGGGGCGGAGATGCTCAAGGACCTGCCCGCCTATCAGGACGAGCCGCTGATGAAGGCCGCCTATGAGATCTGCCGCTGGCACCATGAGCGGTGGGACGGCCGGGGCTATCCGGACGGGCTCAAGGGCGACGAGATCCCCATCTCGGCCCAGATGGTGGCGCTGGCCGACGTGTACGACGCGCTCACCAGCGAGCGGGTATACAAGCCCGCCTTCACCCATGAGCAGGCGGTGGATATGATCCTCCGGGGGGAGTGCGGCGAGTTCAATCCCCTGGTGCTGGAGTGCCTGCGGGACAGCGCCCCGGCCATCCCCGAGGAGCTCAGCCACGACGACGGGCTGCGCCAGAGCCATCGGGAGATGCAGAACATCGCCAGGGAGCTGCACAAGCACGAGGAGCTCACCGCTTCCGAGCGCACCCTGGAGCTTCTGGAGCACGAGCGCATGAAGTACAGCTTCTTCGCCTCGCTCACCGAGGAGATCCAATTCGAATACACCGTCACTCCGCCCTCGCTGGTGCTGAGCACCTGGGGGTCGGAGAAGCTGGGCCTGCCCGAGACCCTCATGGACCCTTATCAGGACGTTCAGGCCCAGGCCATCATCGGCGCCACCGAACAGGCCGAGCTGGCCGACGCCCTGCACAGCACCACCCCGGGCAACCCGGTGGTGCAGTACGAGTGCAAGCTGCGGGTGAACGGGGAGGAGCGGTGGCACCAGATCATCGCCCGGGCCTCGTGGTCCTCCGAGGAGCCGCCCCGCTACACCGGCTGTATCGGTAAGGCGCTGGATATCCACTGCTCCCGCCTCCAACTGGAGAACTTGGAGCGCCAGGCGTCCCACGACGCCCTCACGGGGCTGCTCAACCACGCTTATGCCAAGAAACGGATCATAGAGCGGCTGGAGGACCGGCCCGAGAGCGATTATGCCCTGGCCATCCTGGACCTGGACTATTTCAAGTCCGCCAACGATACATATGGCCATATGTTCGGCGATCAGGTGCTGAAGTTCATCGCCGAGCGGATGCGGCGCAGCATCCGGGGCGGGGACATCGCCGCCCGGGTGGGCGGGGACGAGTTCCTCATCTTCCTGGAGTACAAGGGGGATCTGGAGCCCATCATCGACGGGATCTACGGCCGGCTGGCCGGCGGCAGTTACGAGGAATTCGCCATCTCCGTGAGCATGGGCGTGGCTGCGGCTGCATCGGTGGGGCTCGATTATGACGCGCTGTTCCGCTGTGCGGACCAGGCGCTCTATGTGGTGAAGAACAACGGTAAGGGCCATTACAGCTATTATCGAAAAGAGGCCGTCCCCATGGACGAGGTCATCTCGGCGGTGTCTCCCATCGACGGGGAGAGCGCTGCCAGCCAGACACGGTAAGAGGAGGAGCGGACATGACGCTGAAAGAATGCTACGCCGCCATGGGCGGCGATTATGACGAGGTGATGGGCCGGCTGCGCAGCGAGCGGCTGGTGCAGAAGTTCGTGCTGAAGTTCCCCGGCGACGGCAGCTTCGACCTGCTGCGCCGCTCACTGGAGTCGGGGGACCGGGGGGAGGCGTTCCGTGCGGCCCATACCATCAAGGGCGTGTGTGCGAACCTGGCTTTCGGGCCGCTGCTGGCGTCCAGCGAGCGGCTCACCGAGGCGCTGCGGGACGGCGCCCCCCCCCAGCCGGGCGAGGAAGAGCTGATCGGGCAGGTGGAGGAGGATTACCGGCGCGTCATCCAGGCCATCCAGGCGTTCCAGGAAGGTGCTGCAGGATGAAGAACAAGACCACCCAGTTCCTGATCGCGAGCTTGATCGGGGTGGCCCTGCTTTGCGTATGCGTATTCTCCTTTTTCGCGGTCCATATGAGCACCCGGAGCGCCGAGGCCATCAACGAGGTGGGGACGCTCTACATGTCCAGGATGAGCCAGCAGACATCTTCTCATTTCGAGTCCGTCATCGGCCTACGCCTGGACCAGTTGGAGGCGCTGGCCGACACCATCGAGACGGGACGGATCCATGACGACGCGCAGCTCATGAGAGGGATCGTGGACAGCGCCGAGGCCCGGGACTTTGGATATCTGGCGTTCTACGACGCGGACGGCGACTTCGATGTGATCTATGGCGACGAGCTGACGGTGGTCGATCCAGGCCCTTTCCTCGCCTCCCTGCGCGGGGGGGACAAGAAGGTGGCCGTGGCGACGAGGGCAGACGATCCGGCGGGGGAGAAGGTGATCCTGCTGGGGATGCCCACCGCCCATCCCGCAGACGGCGAGCGGTCCTGTGTGGCGCTGGTGGCCGGCCTGCCTGTTTCTTATATCAAGGACAACCTCTCTCTGGAAGAGAACAATGAGCGGGCCTATTCCTTCATCATCCGGCAGGACGGGACCTTCGTCATCCGCAACGCCGACGCCTACCGCCACAGCTATTTCGAGCGGGTCAGGGCCATCTATGAGGACGTGAACGGCATGACGCCGGAGCAGTACCTCCAAGACCTCGCCGCCGCGATGGCGAAGGACGAGGATTATTCCAATGAGTTCACCATGGGGGGCGAGCGGTATCATCTGTACTGCACCCATCTGCCCTATACCGAGTGGTATCTGCTCACCTTCATGCCCTATGGCTCCATCGACACGACCATAACCGATTTCATCCGGGAGTGGGGCGGGCTGACGGTGCTCAGCGTGGTCATGGTCCTCTCCGCGCTGCTGCTGGTGTTCGCGAAGTACTTCGAGATCACCCGCAAGCAGTTCCGGGAGCTGGACGAGGCACGCAGGGAGGCTGAGCACGCCAACCGGGCCAAGAGCGAGTTCCTGTCCAACATGAGCCACGACATCCGCACCCCGATGAACGCCATCGTGGGTATGACCGCCATCGCCACCGCCAACATCGAGGATACCCGGCAGGTGCAGAACTGCCTGAAGAAGATCGCCATGTCCAGCAAGCACCTGCTGGGGCTCATCAACGACGTGCTGGACATGTCCAAGATCGAGAGCGGCAAGATGACCCTGAGCATGGATCAGGTGTCCTTGCAGGAGGTGGTGGAGGGCATCGTCAGCATCTGCCAGCCCCAGGTGAAAGCCAAGGGGCAGCAGTTCGACGTGTTCATCCACGACATCTCTACCGAGAACGTAGTGTGCGACAGTGTGCGGCTCAACCAAGTGCTGCTCAACTTGCTGTCCAACGCCATCAAGTTCACCCCCGAGGGCGGGGAGATCCACATGGCGCTGTATGAGGAGGAGTCCCCTAAAGGGGAGGACTATGTGCGCATCCATGTCCAGGTGAAGGACAACGGCATCGGTATGTCTACGGAGTTCCAGAAGCACATCTTCGACTCCTTCGCCCGGGAGGACAGCGCACGGGTCCACCGCACCGAGGGCACCGGCCTGGGCATGGCCATCACCAAGTTCATCGTGGACGCCATGGGCGGCTCCATCGACGTGGTGAGCCATCCGGGCAAGGGAGCGGAGTTCAATATCACGCTGGATCTGGAAAAGGCCCAGGTGATGGAAGAGGACATGGTGCTGCCCAACTGGAACATGCTGGTGGTGGACGACGACCGCCAGCTCTGCGAGACCACGGTCAGGGCGCTGGCCTCCATCGGCATCACCGCTGAGTGGGCCCTGGACGGCGCGCACGCCGTGTCGATGGTGGCCCAGAGGCACAAGCGGGGGGACGATTACCAGATCATCCTGCTGGACTGGAAGCTGCCCGACATGGACGGCATCGCCACCGCCCGGCACATCCGGCAGGAGATGGGGGGCGACGTCCCCATCCTGCTCATCTCTGCTTACGACTGGGCGGAGATCGAGCATGACGCCCGGGACGCGGGCATCACCGGCTTCATCGCCAAGCCTCTGTTCAAATCGACCCTGTTCAACTCCCTGCGGCAGTTCGCTGGGGCGCCGGAGCTGAAGGAGGCCCCGGTGGTGATGGAGAAGGGCCGGGATCTCACAGGCCGGCGCATCCTGCTGGCTGAGGACAACGAGCTCAACTGGGAGATCGCCGCCGAGCTGCTGGGCGAGGAGGGGCTGGAGCTGGACTGGGCGGAGAACGGGCAGATCTGCGCCGAGATGTTCCAGGACTCCCCGGTGGGATATTATGACGCCGTGCTCATGGACATCAGGATGCCCGTGATGGGGGGGTACGAGGCCACGCAGGTCATCCGTGCCATGGAGCGGGAGGACAACGGCCTGCCCATCATCGCCATGACCGCCGACGCGTTCGCCGAGGACGTCAGGCGCAGCCTGGATTGTGGCATGAACGCCCATATCGCCAAGCCGATCGACGTGCGGGAGGTCATGCGGCTGCTGGCGAAATATATCGAGTGAGTGGACAGGTCCCCAGCCGTTGGCTGGGGACCTGTGACGTGCGATCCGATCCCTATTTGTGATGCCATATGCTGGAAGTTCTGGAGGCGCTGAAGAAAACGGAACGAAAAAGGAAGGAGATCCCGCGTTTTTTCAGATCTTTCCCACTTTCATGCCGACATCCGGGCAAAACTTTCATCAAAGAAAGTACTTGTGCTTTTCTGGGCAGTGTGGTATACTGAGGAAGTTGAACTATGCCCTTTGCCATGCGTTGGCCAAGGGGCCGGAGAACGGCGAAGATGGATCTATCGTCCCTGTTTTCCCGGCGAAAGGATCGTGACTTTTGCAATATCATGCCAGATCGATGATTTCCTGTTTTTGGACAAGTTGCGGGGGTTGCATTTTTTGTAAGATCGATTCATAATATATGTCGCCGCAGGAGTACGCTCTGCGGCCAGCAGATCCTTAGGAGGGTTGGATGTGGATTTCTTGACCAGCAATTCCATGCTCTTGATGGAAAAGTCTATGGGGTTCCTGTGGACCAAGCAGGCGGCCATCCTGGACAACATCGCCAACGCCGAGACCCCGGAGTACAAGGCCAAGGTCGTCACGTTCGAGGACAGCATCCGCACGCAGCTCGAGCAGGCCGCCAGCCGGCCCGAGGGCGCGGGGAAGGCCGTGCGTGAAGTGCTCGATGGCTCCGAGCTCACCGTGTTCGAGGCCCAGGAGCAGACCCGCATGGACGACAACGGCGTGAACGTCACCGACCAGATGGTGGAGATGATCCGCAACGCCTACCAGCAGCAATACGTCTACAGCGCCGTCAACAAGCATTTCTCCATCCTTCGGATGGCCATCAAGGGACAATAAGACGGAGGTACATAGATCATGAGCTTCATGAATTCCATCAACATCATCGGCTCGGGCCTCACCGCTCAGCAGCTCCGTCTGGACATCGTGTCGGAGAACGTGACCAACTCCCAGACCACCCGCGTAGAGAACGGCGAGGGCGCTTACCGCCGCAAGATGGTGGTGTTCGAGGCGGTGAGCGGCCGGGACTCCTTCCGCGCCGCTCTGGCCAAGGCGGCCAACGGCCTCATCCCCAACACCGTGACGAGCCCCACCGGCGGCGGCGTGCGCGTCACCCAGATCGTGGAGGACGAATCCCCCATGAAGATCGCCTACGATCCCACCCATCCGGACGCGGACGAGGACGGCTATCTCGAGATGCCCAACGTGGACATGGTGAAGGAGATCGCCGACGCCATGGCCGCCACCCGGGCGTTCGCATCCAACGTCACCGCGTTCAACACACTGAAATCCGTCATCTCCAGCGGGCTGGAGATCGGCAGGTGACGGGCCGCAAGACTGCATAAGGAGAGGATAGGCTATGAGCACCGTACAGGGCATCACCGGGATCGCCGCCAACGCCGGCATCACCGGGATCACCGACACCATCCAGAAGATCGCGCCTCCGGTCCAGCTCGGTCAGGAAGAGGAGAGCGCCGTCGCACTGGACAGCATCAAAGACAGTTCTTTCGGTTCTCTGTTCGGCTCCCTGATCCAGAACGTGAGGGACACCGACGCAGAATTCACACAGGCGCAGTATCTCCTGGCCACCGGCCAATTGGACAATCCGGTCCAGGTCGGCATCGCCGGCTACAAGGCCGAGCTCGCGGCGGATCTGTTGATCCAGATGCGCAACCGGGCGCTGGAGGCGTACAATGAATTGAAGAACATGGGCGTCTGATCGGCGCAGGAAAGAACGCGGAGAGCGGGGTCGATGGTAGTTGAACATGGAAAAACTGAAGGGCTACTTGGAAAAAGTCAAGGAAGCCCTGGGTAAAGTTTCCAAAAAAATATGGATCCTGATCGCGGTCGGAGTGGTGCTCATCGCTGCCGCCGTGATCATATTCATCAATTCCAGGCCCTACTCCACCCTGATCGCCGGGGCCACCAGCGAAGAGACCGCCACCGTGCTCACCTGGCTGGAGGGCCAAGGCGTGACGGACTATCGCATGGAAGGCCAAGGCACGATCCTGGTGCCGGAAAGTATGGCCACCTCGCTCAAGGCCCGGCTGCTCCAGGAGCAGTATACGAGCTCCGACTCCCCCTATAGCGGATATTTCGAACGAGTGAACGCCCTGTCCACCGTGAAGGATCGGGACAACGCCTGGCTCGTCACCCTGACGGAAAGCATGCAGGAGACCATCCGCAAGTTCGACGGCGTGCGCAGCGCGAGCGTGAACATCAATTTGGGCGAGGACCGGGGCTACGTGCTGGACACCAACAACTTGGTAGAGGCCAGCGTGGGCGTCTTACTTACGATGGAGAACGGCAAAACGCTCTCCCCAGAACAGGCCAATGCCATGCGCTACTTCATCTCTCACAGCGTGGCGAGCCTGAGCGTGGACAACATATCGATCACCGATACCAAGGGCAACATCTATGACAACGTCGGAGGCGGGGCCAGCGCTGCGGACAGCACGAACCTGAAGCTTCAGACCGAGCAGTATTGGAGCAACCTGATCCGCAGCCATGTGGAGCAGGTGCTGATCCCCGTATACGGCGAGGAGAACGTGGCCGTCACCGCCACCTGCTCGGTAGAGCTGGGCGAGAAGACCATCAACGAATACGATGTGCGCCTGCCGGAGTTCGCTCAGAATGGCTCCACCAACGGTGCGGGCATCATCGGCAAGCGCTTCTACAACTACCAGGTGGTGGTGGACGATGAGGTGGTCGCCGGCGGCGTGGTGGGCACTCCTTCCAACGCCGATCTGCCCACCTATGTGGAGGAGGGCGAGAACCTCATCGACGCTCTGGGCCGCCTGCTGGGCGAGGGGAGCATCGAGTACGACAACCCCAAGACCCAGACCCAGATGACCATCACCGCCGCGACTTTGACGGACGTCACTGTGGCGGTGAGTATCAATTCTACCACCGCCGGCATGGTGAACGTGGACGACATGATCCACCATGCGGCCACCGCTGCCGGGATCCAGGCCCCCCTGCTGCTGGAGGAGGGCGTCACCGAGGCGGATTATCTGAGCCGGAAGATCTCCGTGCTGAACACCCCGTTCTATGTCAGGCCCGTCGAGCCCACCCCGCCGTCCGGCTGGGAGGCGCTGGGCATCCCCCTGTGGGTGGTCATCGCCGCAGGCGCCGGGCTGCTGCTGTTCGCTATCATACTCACCATCGTGCTGCTGGTGCGCCGGAACAAGCGCAGGAAGCAGGAGGAGGAGCAGAAGGCCGTGGAGGAGCTGCTGGCTACGGCGATGCCCGACCAGGTCCAGCTCGGGTCGGACGGTCAACCTGTGGAGCAGCCCGTGGAGCTGGACGAGAACGGCGATCCCGTGTCCGGTGCGGACGTGATGGACCTGCATACCGAGCGCAGCATGGAGCTGCGCCAGAGCATCCGGGACTTCGTGGACGAGAACATGGAGGTCGCGGCCCTGCTGATCAAGAGCTGGCTGAAGGAGGATGGAGACAATGGCTGACGCTCCTGTGGCTGAGCAGAAAGCGGCGCCCGCCGCCGGAGCCAGCAGTGCCCCCAGGGCCAGGCGCTCAGGCGGCCTGGAGATCGAGAGCGACCTCACCGGCGCCCAGCGTGCCGCTACCGTCATCATCGCTCTGGGAGTGGAGCGTGCCTCCGCGCTATACAAGCATATGGACCCAGAGGACGTGGAGCAGCTCACCCTAGAGGTGGCGAAGCTGGGCTTCCTGGACTCAGAGCAGACCGAAGAGATCTTATACGAATTCTATCAGCTCTGCCGCACCAACCGGGCGGTCACCGAAGGCGGGCTGGAGTATGCCCGCACCGTGCTGGAGAAGGCATACGGCGCGCAGACCGCCGACGAGTTGCTGGGCAAGGTGACCAAGTCCCTGCAGAACCGCAGCTTCTCCTTCATGGAGAAGGCAGACGAGACTTCTTTGTTCTCCGCGCTGCAGAACGAGCGTCCCCAGACCATCTCCCTGGTGCTGTCCTATGTGGACGCGGACAAGGCCGCCGGCGTCATCGCCCGGTTGGACGAGAAGCGTCAGGTCCAGGTGGTGGAGAGCATGGCCAAGATCGAGAGCGTCTCTCCCGTGGCCGTCAAGATCATCGAGGCGGAGATGCGCAAGAAGTTCTCCAGCATTGTCACCAATGCCAACGTGAAGGTGGGCGGTATCGACTATGTGGCCGACGTGATGAACAACCTGGACCGCACCAGCGAGAAGAACATCTTCGACGGCCTGTCCGCTTACGACCAGGAGCTGGCCGACGAGATCCGCAAGCGCATGTTCGTGTTCGAGGACATCATGACCATGGACGACCGCTCCGTCCAGCGTTTCGTCCGCGACTGCGACCCCAGGGACCTGGTGCTGGCCCTCAAGGCGGCGAACGAGGACGTGTCCAAGAAGCTGCTCAGCAACATGTCCACCCGTATGGCCCAGAACATCCGCGACGACCTGGAGATCACCACCAATGTCCGCATGAAGGACGTGGAGGACGCCCAACAGCGTATCGTGGACATCATCCGCGACCTGGAGGAGAAGAACGAGATCATCATAGCGAAGGGCGGAAAGGACGATATCATTGCCTAACATATTCAAGGCGTTCTCCCGGGCCAAGGCCGAGCCGTACCGCTTCCCCACTGCGGAGGAGCTGGTGGTGGAGCCGGAGCCGGTGGAAGAGCCTCCCGCCCCGGAGGCTCCGCCCCCCCCGGAGGAGAGCGAGGAAGGCTTCGACGTCTTGCTGACCGACGAGCTGGGACCGCCCCCTGAGCCGGAGCCTGAACCTGAGCCGGAGCCGGAGCCGAAGCAGAGCCCGATCACCTTCGCCCAGATCCAAGCCGACGAGATCCTGGCCGACGCCCGGCGGGAAGCGGAGCGCATCCTGGACCGAGCCAGGGACGACGCGGACCGGGAAGCTCGGGAGGTGTTCGCCAAGGCACGGGAGAGCGGATACCAGGAGGGCTACGTCCAGGGCATGGCCCAGGCTTCCCAGGAGGCCGCACAGCAGCGGGAAGAGCAGGCGGCCCGCATGGAAGAAGAAGTGCACCGTTTCATGGAGCAGGCCGGCGTGGCCCTGGACCGGCAGATGGACCAGAGCGTGACCGACCTGCGGGACCTGGCGCTGGCGGTGGCGGAAAAGGTGGTCTGCGTCAGCCTGAGGAGCAGCGCCGACGTGATCAGCCGCATGATCCAGACCGCGATCGACAAGCGCAAGCGGAAGGAATGGGTGCATATCTATATATCGGAGTGCGACGCGAAGCGGCTGACTCAGATACCGGCCTCTTTGTCCGGAGCGCTCAGCGCCCTGTCCGACCGGGTGCGGATCATCCCGATGGCGGACGATGAGTCGGGCACCTGCATCATCGAGATGCCCGACGAGATCGTGGATGCCAGCGCGGCCACGCAACTGAACAACCTGCGGACCATCCTGATGGACACCGCCAACAGCGCGTCAGGGATGAGCCTGTTCTGACATCATCTTTTGGGAAAGGGCCCTGGTCCCCCCAGGCCGGGAATGGGGCCTCGAAGCATAAGGCCGATGGAGTAGAGTATGCCTTCCGTATTCCAACAAATGACCCGTCAGGTCTATAATGCAGAGCCCTATAGCCTGACGGGGAAGATCGAGAACATCGTGGGCATGTCCATCGAGGCGTCCGGCGGGCACGCGGCCGTCGGCGATATCTGCCGCATCTACAATGGGGACTCCGGCGGGCAGGTGACCGCTGAGGTGGTGGGCTTCAAGAACGACCGCATCCTGCTCATGCCGTATTCGGACATGAGCGGCATCTCGGCAGGCAATTTCGTGCGAAACACCGGACGCCAGCTCACTTTGCACGTTGGGGAGTTCCTCCGGGGCCGGATCATCAACGCCCTGGGCCAGCCCATAGACGGGAAGGGCCCCTTCGACGGAGGTACCTCCTATTGCGTGGGCGGCGGATATATCAACCCTTTGCAGCGTCCCCCGATCCGAGAGCGCATCCAGTTCGGCGTGAAAGCCATCGACGGCATGATCACCATCGGGAAAGGCCAGCGTATCGGCATATTCGCCGGGTCCGGCGTGGGCAAGTCCACGTTGATGGGCATGATCGCGAAGAACGTCACCGCGGACATCAACGTCATCGCCCTGGTGGGCGAGCGAGGCCGTGAGGTGCTGGAGTTCGTGGAGAAGGATCTGGGCCCGGAAGGGATGAAGCGATCCATCCTGGTGGTGGCCACCTCCGACCAGCCGGCCATGCTGCGGATGCGCTGCCCCAGCGTGGCCACAGGCATCGCGGAGTACTTCCGCGACCAGGGCTATGACGTGCTGTTGATGATGGACTCCCTCACCCGTTTCGCCATGGCACAGCGAGAGATCGGACTGGCCATCGGAGAACCGCCCGTGTCCCGGGGCTATACCCCGTCCATGTACGCGGAGATGCCCAAGCTGCTGGAGCGCAGCGGCAATTTCAACCGCGGCTCCATCACCGGCGTGTATACCGTGCTGGTGGAGGGCGACGACACCAACGAGCCGATCGCCGACACGGTGCGCGGCATCTTGGACGGACACATCGTCCTGTCCAGACAGCTCGCCAACAGCAACCACTATCCTGCCATCGACGTGAGCGCCAGCATCTCCCGTCTGATGGCTGAGATCGTCTCTCCGGAACACCGGCAGCTCGCGTCACGGATCCGTGACATCATGAGCGTATATGAGAAGAACGCAGACCTGGTGGCCATCGGCGCCTATAAGCCGGGCACCAACCGGAAGCTGGACTTCGCCATGTCCAAGATCGACGCGGTGAACGATTTCTTGACCCAGGACGTGAACGAGGCTTTCTCCTATGAGCAGTGCGTGGAGGAGATGGCCAAGATCTTGAAATGACCTCGTGAGGAGCTAGAGAAAGATGAAGAGATTCAAATTTTCCCTGGACTCAGTGCTGTCCTATAAGCAGCAGGTGCTGGACGCGCTCAAAGGCGAACATGCCGCCATCCTGGCCGAAGTCCGAGAGCAGGAGGAGCGGCTGGAGGCCGTCCGGCAGGAATACCGGGACTGCAACGAGGAGTACCGGCAGCGCAAGGCCGAGGGCATCGCCATCATGGACGCCATGTTCTATCAGAACGGGCTCCGGGTGCTGGAGGCCGATATCCAGCGGGAGAGCGACAAGCTGGAGGAGCTGCGGCGCAAGGAAGAAGCCAAGCGGCAGGAGGTGGTGGACGCCAAGATCGACACCTCCTCCATCGAAAAGCTGAAGGAGAAGAAGTTGGACCTCTATAACAAGGCGGTGCAGAAGAGCGAAGAGGTGCTCATCGACGAATTCGTCAGTTCTGCCAGAGCCAGGGCCCAAATGGGCGCTTGATCTCGTCCGATCCGGCGGGCATCCCTGCCGTTTTGGAGATATATCATGTTAGTATGAGGAGGTGTTATGAACATGGAACAGACGAACGGCATCGTTTCGGCGATGCTACAGACCGTCGTGGGCCAGTCCGGCCAGCCCAAGCCCGGCAAGACCGGGAACGACGATCCCAGCGATTTCCAGAAGCTGTTGGACGACGCGGCCCAGGCCAAGGACCCCTTGCTGGAGGACCGCCCCAAGACAGAGACTGCGGCCACCACGAAAAAGCCGGAGAAGGTCCCCGCCCAAAAGAAAGAGGACGCGCTGACACGGATCAAGCAGATGTTGGAACAGGGCTACGTCGTGACCCAGCTCGACTTCCCGTGTGTCGACCTGGACGGCAATGTCCTCCAGCCCGGCGAGTACGTCGTGGTCTGGACGGAAGATGGTGCAGAGACCATCCCGATCACCGGCCTGGAACCCTGGGAACAGCTCCAGCTCCAGCAACTGCTGGACGACAACGGGCAGACGATCGTTCTCAACGACCCTGTGGTGGACCGGCTCCTGGAGGAGACCGCGCCCCAGGCGCAGCAGCCCCTGGTCCAGCCTGACGCAGAGCAGACGGCGCTGGAAGGCCAGACGGTGCAGACCGTCCCCGTGGAGCAGGACCTCGAGGTGCAGCTCGATGCCCCGCAGCCGCAGGCCACCGCGCAGGAGCTCCAGCCCCAGCAGGAAGAGGGGGACAGCGATGCCCAGGTGGAGATCCTGGACGTGGAACAGGCCCCGCAGCCCATCTTCCGGGACGTGGAGGCGGCTCCGGTGAAGGTGGGCGAGGTGTACGACGCTCAGCCGTCCGAGGGGACCGACGTCGCGGCCCAGATCGACGCCAAGCTCAGCCAGGCGCTGGAACAGGGCGAGTCCATCGTGCGTGTGCAGCTCACGCCCGAGTCTTTGGGCGATGTCACCGTGGAGATCAGCAAGAGCGCCGACGGGATCTTGCGGGTGGCCCTCACCGCCAGCAGCAGCGAGACCCGCAGTATCCTGGAACGCCATGCAGGTGACTTGCAGGGGATGCTCAGCGTGCGCGGGCAGCAGGAGGTCCAGGTGGACGTCCAGCGCCAGCAGGAGAGCCAGCAGAGCCAGGACCAGAACCAAGGTCAGAACCAGCAGCGCGGCTACGACGGCCAAAACGGCCACGGCCAGGACGCTCAGGAGCAGCGCAGGTCCCGCAGGGACGGGGCGAGCAGCCAGGACTTCATGCAGCAGCTTCGCCTGGGGCTCATCCCCATGGACACAGGACTCTGAAAAGAAAGGAGCATGAAGGAACATGGGCAATGGAAACACGATGGCTGATATCTCCGGCCTGTTGGGAGCCAACGCGCCCGTAGCCACGAACAGCACCAGCCGCAAGGGCAACACCGAGCTGAACATGGAGGATTTCCTCAAGCTGATGGTCGTGCAGCTCCAGAGTCAGACCATCGACGACGCCATGGACACCAGCGAGATGATGAACCAGATGGTGCAGATGCAGATGATCACCGCCATCACCAACATGACTGAGACCAACATCATGACCTATGCCAGCTCTCTGGTGGGCAAGGTGGTCACCATCGGCATCACCGACGGCAACAGCCTGGAGGAACGCGAGATCCTGGTCATGGGCACAGGTATGCTCAACGGACAGCAGGTCATCTTCGGCAGCGACGGCGAGACCTACGGCCTGAACCAGATCATGGCGGTGGGACGTCTGCCCGATATCGAAGAGCCCGGCGAGGGCGAGGAGAAACCCGGCGAGGACGGGGACGGGGACGGCTCCACAGACGGCGTGGATAAACCCGACGGCAGCACCGACAAGCCCAACGTAGACGACACGGACAAGACCGAAGGCAGCGGCGATACTGCTCAGGGCGGCACGGGAGACAAGGCCCCGGAAGCCGGAGGGGCGGAAGAAAAGTCGAGGTGACATGAGATGATCCAGCGTGTATCAGGACTGCCGCGCACGGACGCGCCACGGGCCCAGGTACAGCAGCGGGGGCAGGCAGGCGCATTCGGCGCCATGCTCCAGCAGGAGCTGGTCAGGAGCGAACAGCCGGCCCAGGGCGTGGCCTTTTCCAAGCACGCCATCACCCGGGCGCAGGAGCGGGGCATCGAGGTCACGCCGGATCTGATGGATCAGTTGGCGGGCAGCGTCCTCCGAGCCCAGGCCAAGGGAGCGACCAACATCCTGGCCATGGACACCGAGAAGGCGTTCATCATCAATGTGCCCAGCGCCAAGGTCATCACTGCCATCACCCAGGCCGAGATGAAAGAAAATGTCTTCACAAACATTGACGGCGCCGTTTTCCTGTAATATCATGTAAAGGGCAGGACCGTTTTCGGATGCCTTCGCTCCCCGCCCGATCGACGGGGGGCGGGCGGCGCCAAACCGAAAGGAGTAATTTTTTCAACTATGACTGGTGCAATGTATGCGGCTATCGCGGGTCTGCGGACCCATATGCAGAACCTGAACGTCATCGGCAATAACGTGGCGAACGTGAACACCAACGGCTACAAGTCCAGCCGTGCGGTGTTCAAGACCTCCCTGTACACCACTTTGAACGGCGGCTCCAACGGCACCGCCGTCCTGGGCGGCACCAACCCCTCCCAGATCGGCTACGGTTCCAGCGTGTCCACCGTGGACGTGGACATGAGCACGGGCAACTACGCCGTTACCGGCAAGACCACCGACCTGATGCTGGACGGCGACGGCTTCTTCATGGTGGGCGGCAAGGACATCGCGGAGAACTTCAACGGCACCATCCGGGACGCGAGCACCCTCACCGCCCTGAACCTCACCCGAGTGGGCAACTTCGAGTTCCGGGCCGACGGCTATCTGGGCAAGGAAGACGGTAACGTGGTGTATGGTTTCCTGTGCACCGGCGTGTGGGGCGATGCGAACCACCCACTGAGGGTGACGCCGCCTGCCGGCTCCACCGTCACGCCCGGCGCGGACAGTAAGATCCCCAACCCGGAGATGCCCAAGACCGCCAAGGAGGGCGACCCCGTGTTCAGCGACCAGCTCGTGCCCATCCGCTTCCCCCGGGCGGAAAAGGTGGACATGTACTATGACGCCAAGACTGGCGTGAAGCTGGACCCTCAGCCCACTACACCTCCCACCGAAGCGGAGATGGAGGCGCAGGGCATCGAGAAGCGCTCCGAGACCGTGATCAGGTATCCGGAGGACCGGACCATCACCACCGACCCCGCCACCGGAGCGGTCACCCTGGGCCCCCATAAGCCCCTGACGGACGCCGGAGTGGTCAACGGCGAGCAGACCCTCTCCCAAGCGCAGTTCGAGGGCATCACCTTCGACCAGAACACCGGCGTGATCACCGGCACCAGCCGCGACACCAAGGAAGTCGTGACCATCGGCTGCATAGCCGTGGGCATGGTGACCAACCCCAACGGCGTGACCAATCTGGGCGACAACTATTATAAGGCCGGCGAAGGCTCCGGCGAGCTCACCGTGTCCATCCTGGGCGGCAACGCCGAGGCCATGAACATCCAATATATCAACAAGTCCCTGAACGAAGGCGCCACCGACGACGTGGACGCCCTGCGTGCCCGGACCAGCGAGACCAAGTGCCTGTCCAACGGCCTGGAGATGTCCAAGACCGATCTGGCCCAGGAGATCTCCAGCATGATCCTCACCCAGCGCGGCTATCAGGCCAACACCCGTATCGTGACCGTGACCGACTCCATGTTGGAGGAACTGGTCAACATGAAACGCTGATACAAGCTTTGACAACGGCCCGGCCCGGGGAGGGTGATCCTCTCCGGGCCAGCCCCCTGTGGTCCTGTCAATAGGAAAAAGGAGGTCCGCACCATGATCGTCCTGACAAAGCGCAACCATGAGAAGTTCCTCGTGAACCATCTCCAGATCGAATATATCGAGACCATCCCGGAATCCAAGATCGTCATGATGAACCACGACTTCTACCTCGTCCGTGAGAGCACGGATGAGATCATCGATAAGATCGCCAGATACAACGCTAAGGTCATGGACATCCAGCGTGAGATCACGATCGTTGACAAACGGTAAAGACTTCGGGCCCGGGGCCAGGCGCCATGCTCAGCGTCTCCGGCGGGATGGGGCCGAAAGATCAGGCGAAACAGAAAGAGCCTGGGATCCTTCCTGGGTCATCCATCAGGTTGCCTGAGATGTTTGGAGGTAGAGCTGCGTAATGAATATAACCTATATCATCGGCATCGTCCTGGCTTTGGTGGTGTTCTTCATGGGCATCATCATGGGCATCAACATCGGTCCCAAGGCTGAGGCGAAGGGTCTGGAGCTCATCACGATCAACATGGAGAACCTCTGGAACTTTTTCGATGCCGCCAGTATCTTCATCGTCATCGGCTGTACCGTGGCCATCGTGGTGGCGAGCTTCCCAGGCAGTACCCTTGGGTCCGTGCCCAAGCATTTCGGCATCATGCTGAATGCCAACAAGTTCGACCCCATGAAGTTCATCGACCAACTCGTGGATCTGGCGCAGACCGCCCGTAAGAACGGCCTGCTCGCGTTGGAAGGCAAGGCCAACGAGCAGGAGGATCCCTTCTTCAAGCAGGCCATCATGCTCATCGTGGACGCCAACGATCCCGACAAGGTGCGGGCCATCCTGGAGAACGACATCGATTGTATGTCCGCCCGGCATGAGGACGCCGCGTCCATGTACGACAAAGCTTCGTCCATCGCACCTGCCTTCGGCATGGTGGGAACGCTGGTGGGTCTGATCAACATGCTGGCGAACATGAGCTTGGACGGAGGCGGATCGTCCTCCATCGGCCAGGACATGGGCACCGCCTTGATCACCACCCTGTACGGCTGTATCCTGGCCCACGTCATCTTCGGTCCCATCGCCAACAACCTGCGCATCCGTGACAGTGAGGAAGTGCTGTGTAAGCAGATCATCGTGGAGGGCATCATGTCCATCCAGTCCGGCGAGAACCCCAAGGCGCTGCGAGAGAAGCTGCTCACCTATGTCCCCCAGAACCAGCGGGAGGGCGGCGGCAAATCCGGCGGCAAGTCCGGCGGCGAGGAATGAGCTCCCAGTTGTGTGGTGTAAGGAGTTGATAACGTCATGAAAAAGAAGAAAAGCAGTGGCGGCGGCGCGAACTGGATGGATACATACGGTGATATGGTCACCCTGCTGCTGTGCTTTTTCGTGCTGCTCTACTCGATGTCCAGCATCAGCGAAGAGAGCTGGAAGGCCTTGGTCATGAGCTTCAACCCCTTGGCGGACCAGACGATCACGGTCACCCCCGGTGGGGACGGCCCCGACGCCGACGCAGACGAGCAGGGCGGCCAGACCATCATCCCGGACAGTGAACTGGTGGCCAAGCAGCAGGAGATCGACATCACAATCGAAGAGCTCTTCCAGGCCATCCAGCAGATGGTGAGCGACGAGGGGATGTCCAGTTCCATCCAGGTGACGATGGAGGGAGGCAAGGTGTACGTCCGGTTCAGCGACACCGTGTTCTTCGATGGGGACAGTTACGTCCTCAAGGCCAGGGCCCGAGACGTGCTGGCCAAGGTGTGCGCCATCCTGGACAACGCCGCGGACGCCATCGATGAGATCCGTATCCAGGGGCACACGGCCCAGGCTGTGGCGAACCGGCGCAACCCTGCCGAGGGCGATCGGTTCTTGGCCAGCAACCGCGCCACCATCGTGACGTTGTTCCTCCAGGAACACAGCTCCATCCACCCCGCCCGGATCATCAGCGAGGGATATGGACAGTGGAGGCCGATCTCCAGCAATGCTACGGCAGAGAGCCGTGCGCCCAACCGCCGGGTCGAGATGATCATCACCGGGCGGAAGCTGGACGCGGAGGCCCTCAACGACGCGCTGTCCCAGTATATCACGCAGTCCGACGAGGACATGAACGTTCAGGACCAATGAAAATGACGCGAATGCAGATCAGGTGAGGTGATTCGATGGCTGAGGTATTGTCACAGAGTCAGATCGATGCGCTTTTGAACTCTATGCGCAGCGGCGGCGATGTGGATCAGGCGGAAGAGAAACAGCCGGAGAAAAAATATAGGAAGTATGACTTCACCACCCCTCGTAAGTTCACCAAGGATCGCCTCAAGATGCTCAACGGTATCTTTGAGAACTACACGCGGGTCATCGGCTCCCGGCTCAACGCCCAGCTCCGCACCACGTGCGAGATCACGGTGGAGAGCATCGAGGAGCAGAAGTTCTACGAGTTCAACAACGCGCTCACCGAAGGGGACGTGTTGGCCATGGTGGACGTCACCATCCAGTCACGGGAGGGTGGGGGGACCCCGATCCTGGCCCAAGATCCGGTGATGGTGTTCCTGTCCACCTCTACGGGGCTCGGGATGATGGACCGTATGATGGGCAGTGAGGGCGATATCGATCGCGAGGTCCCGAGCGATTACACGTATACCGACCTCGAGCTGCAGCTATACGAGCTGCTGCTCAAGGACATCATCGCTCCCATGGCCCATAGCTGGGAGAACTATGTACCGATCGCCTTTGAGTACAACCGCACCGAGGTCAATCCGACCCTGGTCCAGCTCCTGAACCTGGACGAGACAGTGGTGCTGGTGGACATGAAGATGGACTTTTCCGGCAGCGAAGGACGCATGAGCATCGTGCTGCCGGGCAGCGTGCTCATGAGTGTCTTTGGCGAGGTGAACCGGGAGAGCATGGGCCGCAAGGTGGCCAGCGAGGACAACTCCAAGGAGATCTTCGACAAGCTGCGTGATTCCACCCTGGAGATCGTGGCCGAACTGGGCCAGACGCAGCTCTCCCTCAGCGATATCTATCATCTCAGCGTAGGCGACGTGGTGGATCTGGGCCGGTCCAAGGATGCACCGATCTTCCTGGAGATCGGCGGCTATCAATGGTTCACAGGGCGTATGGGGATCCACAAGAAAAACATGGCCATCAAGATAGACGAGGTGTGCTATTCGGCCGAACAAAGGAGCGAGTAAGCGATGGAGAAGCAAGTCTTCAGCCCAATGGCGATCGACGCCTTGGGCGAAATGATGAATATCAGCCTGGGCTCCTCGGCCACTGCGGTGTCGAATATGCTGGACCATCGGGTGGACATCACCACGCCAACGGTCTCGGTGGTGGACGTGAAGGATTTCTCCCTGGGCAACCTGGAACCGGCCATCGGCGTGGAGATCCGGTACGTCGAGGGCCTGGAGGGCAGCAACATCATGCTGCTCAAGCGCAGCGACATCAAGGTCATCGTGGACATCCTCATGGGCATGGAGACCGCCGACGAGGACTTCGAGCTCAACGAACTGACCATCAGCTGCGTGTGCGAGGTCATGAACCAGATGATGGGTTCGGCGGCCACCGCCATGTCCGACTTCCTCGGGTTCCGGGTGGACATCTCCACGCCGGAGTCTTTCGAGCTGGACGACTTGGAGCAGTTCAAGCAGGAGCATATGCCTGCCGGAGCCGATCAGGTGGTGGTGGTCCGGTTCTTCCTGCGGATCGAGAACGCGCTGGAGAGCGAGTTCATGAACGTGATGTCCGTGGCCTTGGCCCAGGAGCTGCTCAAGAGCCTGGGACTGGAGAGCGAGGTGACGGGCGCGTCCGGCGCGTCCTCCGCGCCTGCGGCGCAGCCCGAGCCGGAGCCCAGCAACCGGATGATGAGCCAGGCGGAGATCGAGCAGATGCTCTCCGGTGGCGCCGGAGCGGCGCCCAGCGCTCCCGCTCCCGAGCCCACGGGCGGCGACCGGAAGATGAGCCAGGAGGACATCGAGCGGATGCTGGCCGGCGGCGCGGCCCAGGCCGAGCCGGAGCCTCCCGCCTCGGATCGGAAGATGAGCCAGGAGGACATCGAGAAGATGCTCTCCGGGATGAACAGCGATCCGGTCCCCGCAGCGCCCACGCCTCCTCCGGCGCCTGCGGCCCAGCCGGCCCCGCCTCCCGCCGCTCCGCAGGCGCCTGCGGCCCAGGCGTTCCCGCAGGGGATGCCTTCCGGCCAACCCGGACAGATGCCCCAATATCCCGCCATGCCCGGTCCCGACGGGATGTTCCAAGGAGGCTACATGGGGTATCCTCCCATGTATTATCCACCCTATCCCTATCCGTATCCGCCCCAGCCCGAGCAGCCCCAAAAGACCGGGCCGGAGCCCAAGGTCATCAGCACCAGGCCGGCGCCTATGGAGCAGCTCGACGCCGCAGACCGGCTGGGCAAGGAGCAGGCCCAGAACCTGGATCTCATCATGGAGGTGCCGCTCCAGGTGACGGTGGAGATCGGCCGGGCCCGGCGGAAGGTGCAGGACATCCTGGAGTTCGCCAAAGGGTCGCTGGTGGTGTTGGATAAGCTGGCTGGCGATCAGGTGGATCTGTTCGTCAACGGCAAGTGTATCGCCCGGGGCGAGGTCGTGGTCATCGAGGACAATTTCGGCGTGAGGATCACGGAGATCGTGCAGACCCCCGGCATCGAAATGCTGGCCAACAAGTGAGGCCAGTCCGGCTGTCAAATGGCTCCGGCAAATCTTGACCTGTCGGGGCAGCAACATAAATGGAAAAGGATGGATCATAACCATGGCTAAAAAGATTTTGTTAGTGGACGACGCAGCATTCATGCGCAAGATGATCAAAGACACCTTGACCAAGAACGGCTACACCGAGGTGTTCGAGGCCGTAGACGGCGCGGACGCGGTGGAGAAGTTCAGCGAGATCGGCCCCGACCTGGTGGTGATGGACATCACCATGCCCAACATGGACGGCCTGGAGGCCCTGAAGGCCATCCGCGCCAAGGACGGCAGCGCCAACGTGGTCATGTGCTCCGCCATGGGCCAGGAGAGCATGGTCATGGACGCGGTGCGTTCCGGCGCCAAGGACTTCATCGTCAAGCCCTTCAAGCCTGACCGGGTGCTCAAGACCGTCACCTCCATCCTGGGCGCGCCCTGATCGGGATGCCCTTGCGCAGCTTTTCCCTTTCCTTGGCATCTGGCCTGGATGGTATCCTGTCCCTGATGTGGCTGCTGGTGTGCGTGGTGGTCATCATCGTGTTGGCCTATCTGTTCACCAAGTATGCTGTGGGCCGGGGCGGGAGCTTTCTGGGCGTGGCCGGTGGGACGGACCGTTTCAAAGTGATCGCCCGCCTGTCCCTGGGACGGGAGCAGAGCGTCGTCCTGGTCCAGGCGGGGGAACGTCATCTCCTGCTGGGCGTGGCTCCTTCGGGGGTGTCCCTGATCGCGGAGCTGACCCAGGAGGAAGCCCAGGCCCTATCTGCGCCTCCTTCTGACCAGCCGGTGCCTCCCAGCTTCGCAGAGGCATTGCGCACCGTACTCAAGCAAAAGAAACCGAGGTGAGGATGGGATGACGGACAGTTTGGTCAATATCAACGGCGAGAGTGTGCAGACGCTGGAGATCTTGTTCCTCACCACTATCATCGCCCTGCTGCCATCCATGCTGGTGATGATGACCTCTTTCACGAGGTACATCATCTCCCTGTCCTTCCTGCGCACCGCCATCGGCACCCAGCAGACCCCGCCCAACGTGGTGCTGGTGGGCATCGCCATCTTCCTGACGCTGATCACCATGAACCCAGTGATCCTCCGCATCCAGTCGGAAGCGTGGGAGCCGTATACCCAGGAGGAGATCGGCCAGGAGGAGTTCATCGACCGGGCGAGCGTCCCGCTGAAGGAATTCATGATGGACAACATCCGGTGGGACACGCTGGAGATGTTCTGCGATCTGGCCCATATGGGCAGGCCGCAGGACCGGGCGGAGGCCCTGGAGCTGCCCTTGCGGATCATCGTGCCCGCGTTCATGACCCAGGAGCTCCAGCGGGCGTTCTATCACGGTCTGTTGCTGTACATCCCGTTCCTGCTCATCGATATCGTGGTGTCCTCCACGCTGATGTCCATGGGCATGATCATGCTGCCGCCGGCCATGATCTCCACCCCCTTCAAGCTGCTTCTGTTCGTCTCTGTCAACGGCTGGAACCTGCTGTTCTCCTCCATCGTGCAGAGCGTGAACTGACCGTCGTCCCCCAAGGAAGGAGTACACTATGGATACCGCACAGGTGACGGATCTGCTCCGGGACGCAGTGAGCGTCGCCCTCCGGCTGGCCAGCCCCATGCTGCTGCTGAGTATGCTGGTGGGCGTGGTGGTGGCCATCTTCCAGGCCGTCACCCAGATCCACGAGCAGACCATCTCCTTCGTCCTGAAGCTCATCGTGGTGGTCAGCGTGCTGCTCATCGCGGGAGGCTGGATGATGGACACGCTGCAGGACTATACCCGTGAGATCTTCTCGCTCATCGCGAGCTGAGTGAATGAGGGACCTATCCATGATCGATTGGGCGGAACTGACCCTGTTCCTGTTCGTCATGGCCCGTATGAGCGGGTTCATCCTCTTCAATCCCATCCTGGGGCGCGCCAATATCCCGGCATCCTTCCGCTCCGGCATGGTGATGGTGTTTTCCGTGTTCGTCACGGCGGTGTCCGAACAGCAGCCACCTGACCCGGCGAGCGTGATCGAGTTCGCGATCCTGATGCTGCTGGAGATGGCCATCGGTTTCCTGCTGGGCATGGCGGTGAATTTCTTCTTCTATATCCCGCAATTGGCCGGATCTATGGTCGATACCCAGATGGGCATGACCATGAACCAGATGTATGACGCGGGAGCTCAGGCCAACCTGTCCGTGACGGGGCAGCTCCTGAACATCCTGATGACCCTGCTCTTCTTCGCCGGGGGAGGACACTTCACGTTGCTGCGGCTGTTCCTCACCTCCGAAGAGATCGTGCCCTTCGGACAGGTGTCCATCGGTCTGCCGGCCTATCATCTGATGTTGGAGCTCTTCATAGAATGTACCTTGCTGGCAGTGAAGCTGTGTATGCCCGTGCTGGTGGCGGAGCTCATCGCCCAGGTGGGCATGGGGGTGCTGATGAAGGTGATCCCGCAGATCAACGTGTTCGCGATCAACATCGAGTTGAAAGTCATCGTGGGATTGGCGCTGCTCCTGGTGCTGACGGTCCCATTCAGCGAGTTCCTGCTCCAGACGGAGCTGGCCATGCTGGAGAGCCTCCACGATATCCTGACCTTGACTGGGTGATCTTTTTTGGAGAGCGCTTTCCAAAAAACAACAAAACGTTCCTAGGATGCTTTCCCCCGCCCTTCTCGCGGAAGGAGAACATACGCATGAGAGGCCAGGGGGGGATGGACGTTGGCCGAGGGCAACAAGACAGAAAAAGCAACACCGAAAAAGCGACGGGACGAACGAAAAAAAGGCAACGTGTTCATGAGCCGGGACGCGGTGGCGGTGGCCAGTCTGCTGGGCACGTTCGCCGTGCTGTGGCTGCTCACCGGGGCCTTCGTCCAGGAGCTGGGCGGGTTCATGATCTTGTGCCTGACCACGGTGGGAGAGGAAGCCAGGGACGTGGTGAGCCTGTCCGGCGAGCTGACGATCCAAGGCATAGTTCTGTTGGCCAAGACCGTAGGGCCTGTGGTGGGCACCGCCATCCTGTGCGCCGTGGCCGCCACCTTCGCCCAGACCCAGTTCTTGGTCAGCGGGGAGTCCATCAAGCCGAAGTTCAGCCGTCTCAGCCCGCTCCAGGGCATCAAGCGGCTGTTCTCCTTGAAGAGCATCATCGAGACTTTGAAGAACCTCATCAAGATCGTGATCTTGATGGTCATCATCTTCCTGAGCATCCGGGACATGTTCCTGGAGAGCTCCCGATACCTGTATACGGACCTGACCGTCGCTGTGGCCCACCTGGTGGAGATGGCCGGCGGGATGGTGCTGCGCATCTGCATCGCCTTCGTGGCGGTGGCCGCCATGGACTTCTTCTATCAGTGGTGGGACTACGAGCGGCAGATGAAGATGAGCAAGCAGGAAGTCAAGGAAGAGTACAAACAGATGGAAGGCGACCCCCAGGTGAAGGGGAAGATCAAGGAGATCCAACGCCGCCGGGCCCAGCAGCGTATGATGCAGCAGGTGCCTGGGGCGGACGTGGTCATCCGTAACCCCACCCACTTCGCCGTGGCCCTGCGCTATAAGCCGGACCAAGACGACGCCCCCATCGTGCTGGCCAAGGGCCAGGATCATATCGCCCAGCGCATCGTCCAGATCGCCGAGGAACACAAGATCGCAGTGGTCGAGAACGTTCCTCTGGCCCGGGCGCTGTACGCTCAGGCGGAGTTGGACCAGTTCATCCCGCCGGAGCTGTACGACCCGGTGGCCAAGGTGCTGGTGTACATCTTCAAGCTGAACGAGAAGAAACAGGTCGTAAAATAGCGGCCCCGTAGACCACCAGGAGGTGACCACCCATGCTCAAACGCATTTTGGACAATGCCATAGCGCTGTTCGTGGTGGTCGTGGTCATGTTCCTGTTCATCCCACTGGACCCTGCGATCCTGGACGTCCTCCTGGTGGTGAACATCGGATTGTCCATCATGATCCTGATGATCACCATGAACATCTCGGAGGCGTTGGACTTCTCTATCTTCCCCTCCCTGCTGCTCATCACGACCTTGTTCCGGTTGGGCATGAACGTGTCCAGTACCCGGATGATCCTCACCACCGGCGACCCCGGCGTGGTCATCCGGAACTTCGGACAGCTCATCACCCAGGGTGACATCGTGGTGGGCTTCGTGATCTTCTTCATCATCGTGCTGGTGCAGCTCATCGTCATCACCAAGGGCGCGGAGCGTGTGTCCGAGGTGGCTGCCCGCTTCACCCTGGACGCGATGCCCGGTAAGCAGATGGCCATCGACGCGGACCTGTCCTCCGGCCTCATCGACGAGCAGCAGGCCAGGACCCGCCGTGAGAAGATCCAGAAAGAGGCCGATTTCTATGGCGCTATGGACGGCGCCACCAAGATCGTCAAAGGCGACTCCACCATGTCCATCATCATCACCATCATCAACCTGGTGGGCGGCATCATCATCGGCATGGTGGTCAAGGGCGGCAGCATCGGCGACGTGATGAGCCAGTACTGCATCCTCACCATCGGCGACGGTCTGGTGTCTCAGATCCCATCCCTGATGATCTCCACCGCTACGGGCATGATCGTCACCCGTTCCGTGTCCGACGGCAGCCTGAACATGGACGTGGTGTCCCAGTTCAAGTCCCAGCCCAGGGCCATCATGACCACCGGCGTGATCCTGCTGTTCCTGGCCGTCATCCCGGGCACGCCCACGATCCCGCTGTTCTTTGGCGGCGCGGCGCTGGTGGGCGGAGGGTTCTTCATCACCCGTCAGCTCAGCGCCCAGCGCCAGGCGGAGGCAGCGGAGGCCCAGGCCGCCGCCGCTGAGCCCCCCGAGGCAACGGCGCCCACTGAGAGCGATTATTACCGAGATATCAACAACGTATACACCCTGCTGTCGGTGGAGCCGGTGGAGATGGAGTTCGGCTACAGCCTCATCCCCATGGTGGACGAGAGCCACGGCGGCAAGCTCATCAGCCGCATCACCATCTTCCGGCGGCAGTATGCCCAGGACATGGGCTTCGTCATCCCATCCATCCGCCTCCACGATTCCTCCGCGCTGGGCACGAACCAATACGCCATCCGCATCAAGGGCGAGGTGGTGGCCCAGGGCGAGATCCTGGTGGACTACTACCTGGCCCTGGAGCCCCCCAATCCGTTGGGGGAGATCGACGGCATCGAGACCATCGAACCAGCCTACGGCATCCCTTCCCGGTGGATCCTGCCGGAGAACAAGGAGATGGCGGAGATCTACGGCTACAACGTCATCGATCCGCTGTCCGTCATGCTCACCCACTTGGCGGAGACGGTGAAGAAGCACGCCTACGAGTTGCTGAACCGGGCGGAGACCATCCGTCTGGTGGAGAACCTGAAGCAGACCTCCCCCGAGCTGGTGGAGGAGGCGGTGCCCGGCATCATCCCCTATGCCAAGCTGGAGAAGCTGCTGCGCAATCTCCTCCAGGAAGGCGTGCCCATCAAGGACCTGAGCACCATCGTGGAGACCGCCGCCGACGCCATGGCCCAGGGCCGGGACCTGGAGATGACCACCGAACAGGTGCGCGGCGCATTGGCCCGCACCATCACCCGCCGCTTCTGCGAGGACGGGCAGCTCCGGGTCATCACCCTGGACGCTGAGGTGGAGAAGAAGATCATCTCCTCCCTCACCCGCAACGAGCAGGGCGTGTATCTGGCCATGGGCCCCGACCTGATGCAGACCATCATCTCCCAGCTCGCGGAGCATCTGAAGAAGTTCGGCGACCTGTCCCAGACGCCGGTCATCCTGGTCAGCCAGGTGATCCGGGGCTATTTCAGCCGGATGATCACCCAGTTCTACCCCAACGTCTACGTGCTCTCCTTCAATGAGATCACCAACACCGTGCAGATCCAGGCCCTGGGCAACATCACGGCCGACATGCCGGTCCGGGCCGAGCGAAGGGCGGTGGGCACATGAGCGCCGGCGCCGTCCAACAGCGATACACGCCGGAGGAGATCGAAGCCATGAGCACCGCCGACCTGCTGGCGGCATATAAGCGTACGGGGGACGAGGAGCTGAAGTGGCCGCTGGTGCTGCGGTACGAAGGGCTGATCAAGAGCGCGGCCCTCCAGATCCGGGGTGTGTACAGCAGCTTCGCTCAGGTGGACGACATCGTGAGCGAAGGCATCCTCACTCTGCTCAGCGCCATCGACAAGTTCGACCCGGACAAGGGGATCAAGTTCGAGACCTACGTGTCCAAACGCATCCGGGGGATGGTCATCGACCTGGCCCGCAAGCAGGACTGGCTGCCCAGGAACATCCGGCAGCGGGCCAAGGAGATCGACGCCGCAGTGTCCAGCCTGGCCAACGAGCTGGGGCGTTTCCCCACCGACCACGAGGTGGCCAGCCATCTGGGGATCCCCACCGACAAATATCAGAAGGAGGCCGCCCGGGTGGCCTTGAGCAACACCCTGTCCCTGGACGCGCTGATGGACGCCCGGGACATGGAGGGATACCGCTTCGAAGTGTCCTCCGAGGACCCGAAGATCCAGCCCGAGACGGTGCTGGAGGATCAGGAGCTCCAGCAGACCTTGGCGCAGGGCATCGCTTCCCTCCAGAAGAACGAGCAGATCGTGCTGTCGCTCTATTACGAGAAGAACCTGCATATGAAAGAGATCGCCCAGGTGATGGGAGTGAGCGAGCCGCGCATCTCCCAGATCCACTCCCGGGCCATCCAGAAGCTGCGGGAATTCATGGGTTCCTATATGAACAGCGAGACACCTCAAAAAACCTCTAAAAAGCGGAAGAAGGCATGATGCAAGATGTTCAAAGGCTTCTACAACCTCACCTCCAGTATGGTGACACACCAGCGCAACCTGAACGTGGTGGGCAACAACATGGTGAATATCTCCACCGCTGGTTTCAAAGAGAGCCGGTATATCGCCAGCACCTTCGACGATGTGATGTACACACGGGTGGGCAACAAGGAGAAGGAATACACCGACATCGGCCGGCAGAGCTATATCCGGGCCAACAGTGAGATCCATGTCACCTTTGACCAGGGCATCCCCGAGCCCACCAATATCCCGCTGGACTTCGCCATCATCGGCGACGGCTTCTTCGCCATCCAGCAGGAGGGGGGCGACACCGTCTACACGCGGTCGGGCAGCTTCTCTCTGGATGAAGAGGGTTATCTCTGCTTCCCGGGCGTGGGCCGCGTGCTGGACAGCGAGGGCGAGACCATCCTGCTGTCCACCGACAAGCTGGACGTGGACGACCAGGGGAACATCTACGCTGAGAACGGCGGACTGCTGGGCCAGCTTGGGGTGTACGGCTTCGAGGACCTGGAGCAGCTGGAGCACGACGATCAGGGCTTCTTCACCGGGGAGGGGGCGGAAGCCATAGATCGTCCCACCGTCCTGTGGAAGTACGTGGAGCGCTCCAACGTGGACATGATCCGTCAGATGACCGAGATGCTCACCAGCCAGCGGGCCTTCCAGAGCGCGGCCTCGGTGAGCAAGATGTACGATGAGCTGATGGGCCATTCCGCCAGCGATATCGGCCGGATGTGATGGGGTGAGGAGATATGAACCAATCTTTCTATATCGGCGCGGTAGGCGCCCAGCAGCAGCTCCGGCGGCTGAACGTCCACAGCGACAACATCGCCAATCTGAACACCTTCGGCTTCAAGGCGGACCGCTCCTATTTCACCGCGCTGATGTATCAGGACCACAGGGGCATCGACGAAGAGCTGCCCATGGGCGTGGGCGCCCGGCTGCTGAAGACCTCTACCGATTTCTCTCAGGGTCCTGTGGTGGACAACGGCAGGAGCCTGGATTATATGATCGACGGCCAGGGGTTCTTCGCCCTGGTGGATCTGGCTACGGGCCAGGTGACCTATACCCGCAACGGCGCGTTCTCCATGTCGGAGCTGGAGCGGGCCACCGGCGAGATGGATGAGGCGGGCCAGCCCGTCATGGAGAAAGTGTTCTGCCTGGGGGACGGCACGGGGCGTTTCGTGCTCAGCGACACCGGCGGGCTCATCCAGGTGGACGATCCCAAGGAGAAGCTCCCGATCGGCATCTACGATTATCCCAACTACGACGGCATGACCCAGTTGGACGACACCCGGTATCTGCCCGTCGACAAGAACGGGAACCTGTGGTACGGCACCGGCACCCTGCGGCAAGGACTGCTGGAGGGCTCCAACGCCGATCTCGCGGAGGAGTACTCCAAGGTGATCGAATCCCAGCGGGCCTACGGCATGGCGTTGAAGATGGTGATCACATCCGACGAGATCGAGAGCACCATCAACAACCTGCGTACCTGATGCGCGCAGGGCCTTTGAGGTCCGGGAGGGATAGGCGGGACCGATGATGTGCCCGATCGGTAGCATTCGGCGATAAGATCCAAACCAAAGGCCGTCCGGAACGGCCTGCCGCGGCTGAGCTGCGGACTTGGGAGGGGCACATCGCCTCTTCTCAAGGGATAGATTATAGGAGGTTGATTGAATGGCCATCAAAAACTACGACGAGCTGAACTCCCTGGAGTTGGACACGCTCCGGGAGATCGGTAGCGTCGGCACCGGCAACGCCGCCACCGCCCTGTCGCAGATGCTGGGCAGGCAGGTGCGGATCACGCTGCCCGAGGTGCGGATCATGGGCTATAATGAGGCCATCGAGTGGATCGGTGGCCCGGAAGAGATCACGGCCGGCGTGCTGGTGAAGCTCAGCGGCCAAGTCAACGGCATCATGCTGTCGGTGCAGCCGTTGGAGTTCGTCAACATCGTGCTGGAGAGCATGCTGTCCCAGCGGGTCACGGACTACAGCCAACTGACCGAGCTGGAGAATTCCGCTCTGGTAGAGGTGGGCAACATCATGATCTCCACGTTCATCAACGCCCTGAGCGGCCTTGCCGGCATGGACGTGAAGCTGACGGTGCCCGCGTTCACGGTAGACATGCAAGGGGCCATCTTGGCCGTGCCCATGGCGGAATACGGCGGCCAATCCGACTATATCATGACCATCGGGGGCAACTTCGTGAGCGAGAACAAGCAGGTCCCCTGCCGCCTGCTGATGTCGCCTGACCTCCGGTCTCTGAACGCTTTGTTACGGAAGCTGGGCGTGAGGGATGAGTGAGAAGCTGATCATCGGCATCGCGGACATGAAGCTGGCCAAAGGGGAGGGCATGTTGGTCACTTATGCGCTGGGTTCGTGCATCGGCATCTGCCTGCACGATCCGGCCCTCAAGCTGGGGGCCCTGGTGCATATCATGCTGCCGCTGAATATGGAGACGGGACGCAAACACCCGATGAAATATGCAGATACCGGGATCAGAGAGACCTTGAAGCAGTTAGAAGCCATGGGCGGCAGCCGCACCAGGATCATCGCGAAGATCGCCGGCGGGGCCATGATGTTCAAAGACGGCGGGAGCGGCTCGCTGGGCAACATCGGCCAACGCAACATCGAGAGCGTGCATCTGAACCTGAGGAAGGAAGGCATCCGCTTGATGAAGGAGGATGTGGGCGGGGCCGTGGCCCGCACCCTGCTTTTCGACGTGAACAGCGGTCTGGGCTGCGTGCGCTGCTACGGTCGACAAGAGCTGATCATTTGACACCGCACAAGACGAAAAGGAGTTGTTCATATGATGGAAGACAACAAGCAGGGCATCTTGCTGGAGTCCGGCACCAATGAGATCGAGATCATGAAATTCACCATCGGCGGCAACCTGTTCGGCATCAACGTGGCCAAGGTGCGGGAGATCATGATCTCCGCTCCGGTGAAGCCCATGCCCATGGCCCACGAGGCGGTGGAGGGCATCTTCAAGCCCCGGGACACGGTGCTCACGGTGGTGGATCTGCCCAGGTATCTGGGCGTGGAGAGCCCGAAGGACCCCAAGGACATCTTCATCATCACCAACTTCAATAAGATGTTCATCGCCTTCCGGGTGCACACGGTGGACCGCATCAGCCGTATCTCCTGGATCGATATCCAGAAGCCGGACAAAGCGGTCTCCGGCGGTGCGGAGAGCGTGGCCACCGGCATCGCGCAGTGCGACGGAGAGTTGGTCACCATCCTGGACTTCGAGCGCATCGTGGCCGAGATCGCCCCGGAGACGTCCATCCAGATGTCCGAGGTGGATCAGCTCGGCCCGCGGGAGCGCAACGACAAGCCCATCTGGGTGGCGGAGGACTCCGTCCTGCTCAGCAAGATGATCGAAGAGTCCCTGCGCCGCGCCAACTACATGAACCTGCATATGTTCTCCAACGGGCTGGAGCTGTGGGAGGCCCTGTCGGAACTGCCCCAGGACGATGAACTGACGAAGAACGTGGCCTTGATCATCACGGACATCGAGATGCCCCAGATGGACGGCCACCGCCTGACCAAGCTGGTCAAGGACAACGCCAAGTTCAAACACATCCCCCTGATCATCTTCTCTTCCCTCATCAGTGAGGAGATGCGCCGCAAGGGCCGGGAATTGGGGGCGGACGAGCAACTGACCAAGCCGGAGATCGGCCATCTCGTGGACGTGATGGATCATCTCCTCATGCGTCAGGAAAAGAAGGCCAAGAAGGCCTGAGAGCGAAATAGGAGGCAGTTATGAGCGGCAAATATATCGTGCGGCAGCCCATTCGAGACGCTGCGGGGAATACCATCGGACATGAGATCCTATACCACGGGGCCAATCAGGCGTTCAGCAGCGACAGCTCCACCTCCAGCGCGGAATTTGCCGCCGCCAATACCATCTATAGCTTCTTGACGCAGAACAGCCCCAAGGTGTTGAAGGGAACGCTGAATTTCATGACGTTCACCACCATGCTGCTGATGAAAAAGACGCCCCGGCTCTTCGACAAGAGCGACCTGGTCATCCAGATCGACGATGCGGTGATCATCCACCCCCTGTCCATGCACCTGGTGCATCAGTACGGCAGGGAGGGCTATCGCATCGCGGTGAACGATTTCCAGTTCACGCCCCGATACCTGGCTCTGCTGGACGATATCCAGTTCATCAAGATCAACGCCAAGACCGCCTCCGACGTCACCATCCGCAACACGGTGGAGATCGCCCACAGCATGAACATCAAGTGTATCGTCACGAATATCGAGTCGGCGAGCGTCTACGACCGGGCCGTCGCGCTGGGGGCGGACGGGCTGGAAGGCCCTTATGTGGCCGACAAGCTCACCACCCAGGCCCACAGCAGCGCCTACATCCAGAGCAATTTCTTCCAGCTCATGGTGGCCGTCACCCGGGATGAGCCCAATGTGGAAGAGGTCGAGCAGATGATCGCGGCGGACGCCAGCCTGTCCTATGGTCTGCTGAAGATGGTCAACTCCGCTTACTTCGCCCTGCGCCACCGGGCGACCACCATCACCCAGGCCATCATGACTTTGGGCCTGGGGCAGCTCAAACAGTGGATCTATCTGCTCAGCGCCAGCAACGCGGAGAACGAGACGGATCCCGGCTCGGAGGAGTTCTTGAAGCGTTCGTTCATGCGGGCCAACTTCTGTAGCGAGCTGATGAACTACGCCCATGATATGCCCATATCCAAGGCGGAAGCCTACCTCATGGGGATGTTCTCCACGTTGAACTACCTCATCGATGCGCCCATGGAGGAGATCCTGTCCGAGGTTCCGGTGGCCGATGAGATCAAGGCGGCCCTGCTCACCCACGAGGGCCGTTGCGGCAAGCTGTACGACCTGGTGCTCAGCTATGAATCTGCGGACTGGGAGCGCATCACCGTTTTGGCGGAGGAGCTGCGCATCCCCGACAACATGATGACCAGCATCTACTTCATTTGTATGGAGAACGTGAACACCCTTTGGGAACAGCTCACCAATCCATATCAGCAGCGTCCCGAGAGCCCCGAAGAGATGGCCCAAGAGGTGCCGGAGGGCTGACCTTTGGATTTTTGGATGCGAAAAAAGATCTCTGGCGGACGATCCATCCGCCAGAGATCTTTGATATCTGTACCGGTGCTCGATCAGCGGCCGTGATGGGGCCGTTCCATGACCAGCTTGCAAGCCTGGAGGAGCTGCGCCGTGACGTCGCTGCTGAATTGTCCCTCGTACACCGTCAGACGGGGGATCAGATCCCCTTGCTCCAGTACCACGTACTTGGAAGGGAGGTGGTTCAAGGTAAGGGCCTTCACGTCCTCAAGACAGCGGGCACACTGGCATAGCCCGAACATCTTGATATATTTCGGGGCCTTCTCTTCCACGAGGACCTGCATCACGTTGATATAGCCGGGATCGATAGGCTTGATCGGCTGCTTCCATATAGCGGGACCCTCCAGCACAGGGGAGGGAGGGGCGGTCTCCTCCACCGGAGGGGCTGCTTGGACAGGTGCAGTTTCTACCGCCGGAGCGGCTGTTTGGACGGGTGCGGTCTCCACCGCCGGAGCGGCTGCTTGGACGGGGGCAGTCTCTACCGCCGGGGCGGCTGTTTGGACGGGGGCGGCTTCCACCGCCGGAGCGGCTGCCTGGACGGGGGCGGCTTCCACCGCCGGAGCGGCTGTTTGGACGGGGGCGGTCTCCACCGCCGGAGCGGCTGTTTGGACGGGGGCGGTCTCCAC
>CANRXB010000018.1 GCA_947643715.1 uncultured bacterium | reverse complement strand
GCCCTTGAAGCGGTTGATCTCCACCTTCACGTTGGGGTTGTCTCCCCGCATCTCGGCGGAGATCTTGTCTCGCTCCTCGTCGGAATAGGCCACCCGCTGCTGCTTGCCCCTGGTGAGCTTGTACAGGGGCGGGACGGCGGAATAGACGTATCCTCTTTCGATCAGCGGGCGCATATAGCGGAAGAAAAAGGTGAGCAGCAGGGTACGGATATGGGCGCCGTCCACGTCGGCATCGGACATGATGATGATCTTATGATAGCGCAGCCTTTCGATGTTGAATTCCTCGCCGATGCCCGCGCCCAGGCCCAGCACCAGGGGGTAGAGCTTATCGTTGCCGTAGATCTTGTCCGCCCGGGCCTTCTCCACATTGAGCATTTTGCCCCACATGGCCAGGATGGCCTGGAAGCGGCTGTCCCGGCCGTCGATGGCCGAGCCTGCGGCGGAATCGCCCTCGACGATATACAGTTCGCACAGGGCCGGGTCGCGCTCGTTGCAGTCCTGCAATTTGTCCGGCATCTGGCCCGATTCCAGGGCGGTCTTGCGGCGCACCGACTCCCGCGCCTTCCGGGCGGCCTCCCGGGCGCGGTTGGCCATGAGGGCCTTTTCCAATATCGCCTTGCCCACGGCGGGGTTCTCGTCCAGGAACTGCTCCAGCTTGTCGGACACCACGTTGTTCACCAGGGTGCGCATCTCGCTGTTGCCCAGCTTGGCTTTGGTCTGTCCCTCGAACTGGGCCTCGGTGAGCTTCACCGAGATGACGCAGGTCAGGCCCTCCCGGCAGTCGTCGCCGGACACCTTGTCGTCGTTCTTCAAGATGCCGGCCTTCTTGCCGTAGGCGTTGAGCACGTTGGTGAGGGCACGCTTCAGCCCCTCTTCGTGCATACCACCTTCCGGCGTATGCACGTTGTTGGCGAAGGACACGATGACCTCATTATAGCTGTCCTCGCTGTACTGCATGGCGATCTCGGCCATGGAATCGTCCTTGGAACCGGCCATATAGATGACCTTCTCGTGGAGCGGCGATTTGTTCTGGTTGATGAAGGTGACGAATTCCCGGATACCGCCCTCATAGTGCATGGATTCCTCCGCCTCCTGCCCGGGGCGGCGGTCCGCCATAAGGATATTGACTCCGGCGTTGAGGAACGCCTGCTCCCGCATCCGGCGGTGCAGGATCTCGTGGTCGTAGACGGTGGTCTCGAACATCTCGGGATCGGGCTTGAACACGACCTCGGTCCCCGTTTTGTCCGTGGGACCGATCACAGTCATCTCCTGGGTGATGCTGCCCCGGGAGAACTTCACTTCATAGATGTTCCCGTTCTTGTGGACCCGCACTTCCATCCACTCCGACAGGGCGTTGACCACGCTGCCGCCCACGCCGTGGAGGCCGCCGGACACCTTGTATCCTCCGCCGCCGAATTTCCCTCCGGCGTGGAGCACGGTGTACACCACCTCCAGAGCGGGCCTGCCGGTCTGCGCCTGGATGTCTACAGGGACGCCCCGGCCATTGTCCGTGACCCGGATGACGTCGCCCTCCAGGATCTCCACAGTGATGTGGTCGCAATAGCCCGCCAGGGCCTCGTCGATGGCGTTGTCCACGATCTCATACACCAGATGATGCAGGCCGGAGGACGAGGTGGATCCGATATACATGCCGGGACGTTTGCGTACAGCCTCCAGCCCCTCCAGCACCTGGATCTCGGACGCGCCGTATTCGTGTTCCACCTGAGTGGGATTGTTCTGCTCGATGATGTCAGACATAGGGATGAACCTCCATGGGTAGATTACTGATCGAAGATACTGCCGTTTTCCGCCCGCTTTTGCAGGGTAGCGGCGGTGAGCTGGGTGATGTAGACGGTCGGCGGGCCGTCCGGTCCCCGGACGAGGACGAAGGAGCGGGGCAGATCGTCTCCTATGGCCACGACGTGCCCTTCCCTTTCCGCCCGCTCCAGGAAGCCGCGGGTGCGGAAGGACCAGGTGGTGTTGTCCAGGTCGAACACGCCGACGATGTCCTTTTCCCGTACCATGACCGACTGGCCTAGATGAAGATACATGCGCGGGCTCCCTCTCATATCAACTGTCCGTCTTTGACGTGGAACGCCTTCCCGTCCTTGAGCCGGGCCAGCTTTTCCTCCTCGCAGCAGGTGATGAACACCTGGCCGGACGTGATGCGGTTTAGGACGAATTCCTGCCGCCGTTGGTCCAGCTCGCTGAGCACGTCGTCCAGCAGCAGCACCGGCCATTCCTCCGTGTCCTGCTGGAAGATGTCTCGAGCGGCCAGCTTGAGGGCCAGCGCCGCGGTCCGGGTCTGCCCCTGAGAGGCGTAGGATCGGGCGCAACTCCCGTTTATATCCACTATGAGGTCGTCTTTATGAGGGCCGGACAGGCACGAGCCGGTCTCGATCTCCGCCCGGCGGTGCTTCTCCTGGTGGGCCAGGAGCTGAGGCAGCAGGTCCTTGGGCGCGGCCTCCGGGTCGGTGACGGTGGACACTGTGTCATACCGCAGTTCCAGCTTCTCCCGACCGCCGGAGCAGTCGGCGTGGATGTTCGGCGCGACTTCCCGCAGGCGCTTGACGAAATGTGCCCGGTAGTGGACGATCAGCGCACCGCACTGGGCCATACGCATGGAGAAGTCGTCCAGGGTATCCAACAAGCTGGGGTTCCGGTCGCTGTCCTTCAAGATCCGGAGCTTGTGCTGATACAGCCTTTTATACTCGGTCAGGGCCCGCGCGTATCGCGGCCGAAGCTGGCAGATGCAGTTGTCCAGGAAGCGGCGTCTCGCGTCCGCGCCCTCTCGGATGAGATACAGGTCCTCGGGGCAGAATAGCACCGTGTTCAGGTATCCGGAGAGCTCCCCGATCGTTTTCAGCCGGACCCCATTGGAGCGGAGCTGGCGCCGGGCGCCCCGGTGGAGGTCCGCTTCCAGCATGGACCTCCGGCCATGGCTGTCCACCTTCATCTTGAGGAAAGTGTGGTCCTTGTCGTGCTGGATCAGCTCCCGATCGTATCGCGCCCTGTGGGATGAGGCGCAGGACAGGTAGGCTATCGCTTCCAAGAGATTGGTCTTGCCCTGGGCGTTGTCCCCCGCGATGACGTTCACGCCGGGGTGGAAGCAGGCTTCTACATAGGCGTAGTTTCGGAAGGACTCCAGGGCGATCTCATGGACCGTCATCCTACGATGAGGATCTGACCGTCCAGCTCGGTGCGGTCCCCGGGGCGCAGTTTCTTGCCCCGCATGGTGCAGGGCTCGCCGTTGACCAGGACCTCGCTGTTTTGGATGGCCAATTTCGCCTCTCCGCCGGTGCCCACCAGTCCGGCGTATTTCAGCAGGGCGTCCAACCGGATATACTCGGTCTCTATCTTGATGTTTCGTTCCGTCATAGCCGTCACTCCGCCGCCCGCAGACGCACGGGCAGTACCATATAGAGGAAGTTGTCTTTTTCGCCCTCCTGGGGCAGGATCAGGCAGGGGGAGGTCGCCGTGTTCAGCTCCAGGCGTACCCGGGCCGCGGGAGCCGCCTTCACGGCTTCCATCAGGAAGCGGTTATTGAAGCCGATCTCCAGGCCCTTGCCGTCTCCGGTGATGGGACAGCGGTCGAAAGCTGCTCCTATCGCGGTCTTGGAGGTGATGGAGACGGTGCCGTCCTCGAACTTACAGCGCAGGGGGCTTTTCAGTTTATCGTTTATGATGAGGGACGCCCGGTCGATGGAGCGTTGGAGATCGGCGCAGTCCGCCTCCAGGATGACGGAATTGTTTTGAGGGATGGTCTGGCGGTAGTTGAGGAACTCGCCTTCCAGTCTGCGGGTGACCAATATCGTGCCGTTGGTCTCGAAGGTGACGTGTCGTTCCCCTTGGGTGACGTTCACCGGTTCGTCGCAGTCCGAGCAGATCCTCTCCACCTCGTTGAGCGCGTCGCCGGGCACGACGAAGGAGAGATTGCCGGGCGCGGTCTGGCTGAGCAGCTTTTCCCGGCGCAAAGCGAGGCGATAACCGTCCACCGCGACCATGGTGAGTTCTTCTCCGTTGGTCTCGAACAGAGCGCCTGTATGGATGGGGCGGCTGTCGTTGTCACTGACGGCGAAGATGGTCTGTCCTATCATGGAGCGCAGCAGACACTGCGTGATGGAGAGGTTGGTACCGTCGTTGACGCTGGGCAGCTCGGGGAAGTCCTCGTCGCTGATTCCAGTGATATCGAAGGAGGTAGGGCCGGATTCGATGTGGACGGAGCAGGAGGCGGTAGTCGTGATGGATATCATGTCGTCTGGCATACGGCGCAGGATCTCGCCGAACAAACGGGCGGATAGTACGATAGCACCGCTTTCCGTTACTTCTGCTGGGATGGTGGTGATGATGCCTGTTTTCAGGTTGTAGGCGCTCAGGCGCAGGATGCTGTCCTCTGCTTCGATGAGGACGCCTTCCAGGGCTTGGACGGTGCTTTTAGGAGATACGACCCGGCCTGCGGTGGTGACTGCGGATTGTAGGATGGCCTTTTCGCAAGAGAATCTCATGTCGGGCTCCTTTCTTCCCTCCGGTAGAGGAGGAAGGTCTTTTAGATTCGTAGTAGTTATTAGGGGCTGCGGAACGTGTGGAAAAGTCCTTTCCGCCCAGTGGTGGCAACGGTTTCACCGTCCACACGGGGTCCACATGATGTCCACAGCTTCCTTAGGCGGATCGTGGAGGAAAAATGCTTCCACATGGTTCCACAGCACAGTCCGCGAGGATGTGGAAGATCAGTAGGCGGAATTGACCGCGTTGGTGATGTCCCGGATGATCTCCATGAGGTCGGGCTGGGTCTTCATCATCTTCTCCACCCGGTTGATGGAATTGAGCACGGTGGAGTGGTGCCGTCCGCCGAATTGCTGGCCGATCTCCGCCAGGGAGAGCTGGGTCATCTCCCGGATGATGTACATGGCCACGTTCCGGGCGGTGCTGATCTCCTTGTTCTGGCTCTGTCCGCGGATGGCGTTGGCGTCCAGTTCGTAGAACCGGGCCACCTCTTGGATGATGGTCTCGGCGGAGGGCAGGAAGTTCTCCTTTGCCCGCAGGATGTCCCGCACGGCTCGGATGGTGGTCTCCACGTCCACCTGTGCGCCCATCAGCTCCTGGAAGGCCATGATCTTGTTCACCACGCCCTCGATCTGCCGGACGTTGGAGGTGATGTTCTCGGCCACATAGGAGAGCACTGGTTCAGGCAGGGATATCCCCCGTTCCAGAGACTTGTTCTTCAGCAGGGCCACTCTGGTCTCATAGTCCGGCGGCTGGATGTCGGCGGGAAGGCCCTGCTCGAAACGGGTACGCAGGCGCTGCTCCAGGCGCAGCATCTCATGGGGTGGTCGGTCGGAGGTGAATACGATCTGTTTCTTCTGCTCGTAGAGGGCGTTGAAGGTATGGAACAGCTCCTCTTCGCTCAGATCCTTGCCCGCGATGAACTGTACGTCGTCCATGAGGAACAGGTCCACGCCGCGGTATTTGTCCCGGAACTCCTGCATGTCGATGCCCCGCCGGAGGTTGCCCACCAGCTCGTTGACGAAATCCTCGCTCTGGATATAGAGGATGCGGCAGCCGGGGTGGTTGTGCCGGACCCGGTTGGCGATGGCGTGGAGCAGATGGGTCTTGCCCAGGCCGGATTGTCCGTAGATGAAGAGTGGGTTATAGGCGCCGCCCGGCTCTTCCGCCACTTTTTGCGCGGCGGTGAACGCGAATTTGTTGGTAGAGCCCACCACGAAGCGCTCGAAGGTGTAACGGTCCGCGTCCCCCGCCACGGGGCTGGGAGCGGACTGGTGGGCATAGGCTTCCCGTTCCTCCGGGAGCAGCAGGGCCACGTCCACGTCGAAGGAGAACAGCTCCTTCAGGGCCTGTTCCACTCCGGATTGGAAGCGGGAGCGGATGATGTTCCGTTTGAAATCGGTGGGCACGCACAGCACCAGCCGCGTGTCCTCCAAAGCGACGGCCTCCACGTCGCCAAACCAAGTGTCGATGGACACCGCGGTCATGGTGTTCTCCATCAGGCTTTTTACTTTTTCCCAGACGTCGGCGGCCGATCTCATGGGCGTGAGCCTCCCTAAATTTCAGATGTCATAACTTTTATATTATACCAAAAAACAGGAGATGAGACAAGGGTTTTTCCAGATACTTTAATTATAATGTGGAAGCGGCGGCGGGGCCGCTCTTTTGGGCCGGGGACCGGCGGGAGGGCACGATATCTTGTGCCGGGGAAGGCAAAAAAGAATATTGCCGATTTTTTGTTGACAGGGCGGGGAGATCAAGGTATAATCGTTCACATGCTATCATGCACGAAAGATCGTCGAACGCGCCTTTCCAGGCGTCGTGGAGGGCGGCTGCCCAGCGGCCGGCCATACTGTACAGGAGGTGTTCCCGCATGGTTCGTACCTATCAGCCCAAGAAGCGTCAGCGTTCCAAGGTCCATGGCTTCCGCAAGCGCATGGCTACCAGCAACGGCCGCAAGGTCCTGGCCCGCCGCCGCGCTAAGGGCCGCGCCCGCCTGAGCCACTGATGGCGCACACATGGGGATAAACGATAAGACCGGGGCGCGGGAGTTTTTCCCTCGCCCCTGTGTCCGTTTCCCGGAAAAGCTGTGAAAACGCCCTTTTAGGGCACGAAGGCCGCGTCCCTCCGATCCTCGCGGCCCAGGGAGGCCATCATGGAAAAGACCGCGCCGCTCAAACAGAACCACCTGTTCCGTCGGGCCTATCACCGGGGGAAGACGGCCGCAGACAGCCGGCTCGCCCTCTACGTCCGGCGCAACGGGCGAAAAGACAACCGGCTGGGCCTCACGGTGTCCACCAAGGTAGGCCATGCGGTGGTGCGCAACCGGGTGCGCCGCCGCCTGCGGGAGATCTACCGGCTCAATGAGGACAAGCTCATCTCCGGGGCGGACGTGGTGGTGGTGGCTCGGGTCCGGGCGGCCTCCAGCCGGTACCGGCAGTTGGAGGAGTCCTTCCTGCGCCTGTCGGCCAAGCTGGGCCTGCTGAAGAAGGGCGAGGCGGGATGAAGAGCCTGCTGCTGGCCCTGATCCGCTGGTACAGGCGGGACATATCGCCCTTCCGGGACCCGTGCTGCCGCTTCATCCCCACCTGTTCCACCTACGCCCTGGAGGCGGTGGAGGTCCACGGCGCGCTGAAGGGCGGGGCGCTGGCCCTGTGGCGGATCTTGCGGTGCCATCCTTTCCACAGGGAAAAGACCTTCATCTACGACCCTGTCCCAAAAAAGAAAATCCGAAGATAGTAGGAGGCCAAACATGGATATTTGGCAAATACTCATGACGCCGTTCAGCTGGCTGCTCAAGCTGTTCTGCCAGGTGTTCGACAGCTATGGCATCGCTCTGTTCCTGTTCACGGTGGTGGTGAAGATCGTCCTGTTCCCCCTGAACCTGAAGGGGAAGAAGAGCGCGATCAAGATGAACGTGATGAACGGTCAGCTCCAGGAGATCCAGAAGCGCTGCGGCAACGACAAGGAGCGGTACAACCAGGAGGTCCAGCGCTTCTACGCCGAGAACAACGTCAACCCCATGGGGGGCTGCGGCTGGCAGCTCATCCCCATCGCCGTGCTGTATCCTCTGTACGCCATCATCCGCCGTCCGCTGAAGTACATGATGTGGCTCACTGAGGACGCCGTGAGAGAGGTGGCCAAGGCCGTGGGCTGGGCCGCGAAGCAGGGCGGCGAGTTCACCGCCAGCGGTTACAACGAGCTGATGCTGGCCTCCATGATGAACTCGGGCAATCTGGAGGCCGCCAAGAGCGCCGTCACCGCCACGGGGATCGCGGCCACCAGCATGTTCGTGGTCAATTTCGACTTCTTTGGCATCGACCTGTCCCTGATCCCCAAGCTGGACTTTTGGGCCGACGGCATCTCCTGGGACTCTGTGGGGCTGTTCCTGCTGCCCATCGTCTCCGCCCTGCTGTCTCTGGTCACCATGTTCGTCACCCAAAAGACCAACCAGATGAACAGGGACCAGCAGGCCCCCAAGATGAACTGGTCCATGATGCTGCTCAGCCCGGTGCTCTCCTTGTGGATCGGGTTCACCATGCCTGCCGGCCTGTGTATCTACTGGATCGCCAACTCCCTGCTGGGCATGGTGCAGGAGGTCATCTGCGGCGGGCTGCTGCGCAAGGATTACGAGGCAGCGCAAAAGGAGATGGCTGAGCAGGCCGCCAAGGCCAAGGAGGCCGAGAAGGAGCGCCGCCGCATCGCCGCAGAGAAGAAGGCCGCCGCTATCGCCGCAGGCAAGGACCCCCGAAAGCAGCAGAAGAACAAGAACAAAGAGAAGGGCGTGGACCTTTCCGCCAGCCGGGAGGGACTGCGGGCCTATGCCCGTGGCCGCGCCTACGATCCCAGTCGTTATCCCGTCACCCCGTATCACGATCCGGACGGGCCCGCCAAGGACGAGCCTGAGGACGGTCCGTCCGCCGAAGAGGCGCAGCGGCCCGAGGCCCTGCCCGGCCAGGAGCCAGCGGTCCAGCCGGAGATGAAGAAGCCTGAAGAGCCCGCCGCCCCCGACGACGGCTATGAAGAGGCCTACGCCGAGGACGAAGAGGAACAGTGATCTGAACTATCACCTAACACCAGACAAAGGAGTGCAGTTTCGTGCTGAAACATATCGAAGTCACCGCTAAGACGGAAGACGAGGCCATCGCCAAGGGTCTGGCCCAGCTTGGGATGGACCGTGACGATGTGTCTGTGGAGATCCTAGAACGTGGTAAGACCGGCTTTTTGGGCATCGGCTCCGTACCGGCCAAGGTGAAGCTCACCTATGAGGTCCCCGATGAGCTTGCCCCCGCGCCTGTTCCCGCTCCTCCCGCGGCGGAGGAACGCCCCGCCCCTGGATATGCCCGGCCGGAGCCCCATGTGCAGCGCCCCGCTCCCAAAGCGCAGACCAGGCCCCAGCCCCAGCCCGTTCCCAAGGCTGCACCGGTCCAGCCCGTCCCCGCCCCCAAGGGCGAGCCGGTGGACGACGACGTGGCTGCCGCCATCGTGGAGTTCCAGACCGGACTGTTTCGGCATATGGGCGTGGAAGCCGTCCCGGTGGTGCGCCGGGAGGGCGATACCTATCAAGTGGTCCTGGAGGGGGAGGAGATGGGCGCCCTCATCGGTCATCGGGGCGAGACGCTGGACGCCATCCAGCAGCTCACCGGCTACGCCGTCAACCGGGGCCGCAGCCACCGGGTACGCATCCATGTGGATGCCGAGGGCTATCGTGCCCGCCGGGAGGAGTCGCTCAGCCGCCTCGCCCGCAAGACGGCGAGCAAGGTGGTGAAATACCGCCGGAACATCACCCTGGAGGCCATGAACGCCTATGAGCGCCATGTGATCCACACCGCGCTCCAGGATCATCCCGGCGTGTCCACCTTCTCCACCGGCGCGGAGCCCAACCGCCGCACGGTGGTCACCTATGATCCCAACAAGATGTGAGAGACCCCCACAGCCCGCCGTGTCACGGCGGGCTGTTCTCTAAGGCAGGATACGGACGTGGCCGGACCCTTCGTCTGCATATCCTGTCGGATGAAAAAATCGTTTCGAGGTGATCATGATGGAGATCAGTATACTGCGCCTGGGGCAGATCGGCACCAACTGCTATATCTTCCGGAAGGACGGCGGTCATCGATGTGGGATCGTGGATCCCGGCGACCAGGGGGAGCAAGTGGCCGTGTGGCTCATCCAGAACGGGCTGGAGGCGGAGGCGGTGCTGCTTACCCACAGCCATTTCGACCACATCCTGGGCATACCCGGGCTGAGGGAGGAGTGGCCGGACCTGCCTGTCTACTGCCACCCTGCGGACATCCACCAAGGGGAGGACACCGTGTCCATGTTCGGCCAGAGCTTCCCCACCGTCAGCTCCTTCGGGGACGTCACGTCCTATGAGGAGGGAGACGTGGTGGAGGTGGCCGGCGTCGATGTGGAGGTCCTGGAGACCCCAGGCCACACCCCCGGCTCCGTGACCCTGCGTGCGGGGGACGTGCTGTTCACCGGGGACACTCTGTTCGCCGGTTCCATGGGCCGCGTGGATTTCGACGGCGGGGACGAAAGGGCCATGATGAGCTCCCTGAAACGGCTGGGAGAGCTGGATGGGGACTACCGGGTGCTGCCGGGACATGAGGGACAGACCACGCTGGAGCGGGAGCGCAGGACCAACCAGTGTCTGCGCGCCGCCATGGACCGCTGAGATGGAGCTCTATCTGCGGGGGCACGACTATCGCTATGCCGTGGAGCAGATGCTGCTCACCCTGTTCCCCGGCCAGAGGCCGGGATATCCGGAGGGGGAGCCGGACGGCAGCTCTCCCTCCCTGCTGCTGTCCTTGGAGGAGGATGACCGGGAGCTCACGGCCCAGGCCGTCCTGTGGTGGGAGGGGAAGGTCCATACCAGCCGGCGTAAAGCGGACGCTTCCGAACTCACCGGCGGTCTGGCCGACGACCGGGTGCGCCAGCGCATTCTCCGGCTGGCGTTTTATGACGCGGGGGTGGCGGCGCTGGGGCATGAGCCCCCCTGGGGTGCGCTCACCGGAGTGCGTCCGGTGAAGCTGCCCACCCGCCGCATGGCTTCCGGCGCCAGCCGGGAGGAGGCGAAGGAACAGCTCATCCAGGTATACCGCGTCAGCAGGGACCGGGCCGAGCTGGCCATGGACTGCGCCGAGACGGCGCTGAGGGTGCGCCAGGGCCTGACGAGGGACAGCCTTTCCCTTTATCTCGGCGTGCCGTTCTGCCCCACCCGGTGCGCCTACTGCTCCTTCATCTCCTCGGACGTGAAGGGATCGGCCGCTCTGATAGGGCCCTATGTGGAGGCGCTGTGCCGGGAGATCCAAGTGGCGGGAGCGCTTCTGCGGGAGCGGGGATGGCATATCTCCACCGCCTACATGGGGGGCGGCACGCCCACTACCCTGCCGGCGGAAGGATTGGACCGGGTGCTGTCCGCCATGGAAGAGCACCTGCCCATGGATCGCTGCGTGGAGACCACCGTGGAGGCGGGGCGGCCCGATACCATCACCCGGGAGAAGCTGGAGGCGCTCAAGGCCCACCGGGTCCACCGCATCTCCATCAACCCCCAGACTATGGAGGACAGCGTCCTTCGAACCATGGGGCGCGCCCACACCGCCGCCCAGATCGAACAGGCCATGGAGCTGGCGGACCGCTGGTTCGGGGGCCTGGTCAATATGGACCTCATCGCGGGGCTGCCCACCGACACGCCGGAGGGCTTCCGGCGGACCCTGGAGCGGGTGCTGGCCATGGATCCGGCCAATATCACCGTCCATACCCTGGCATTGAAGAAGGGATCCAGGCTCACCGAGGAGGGGGGAGCGCTGTGTGCTCCGGAAGAGGTGTCCGCCATGCTGGAGCTGGCCGGAGGACGCCTGCGGGGGGCCGGATATGGACCCTATTACCTCTACCGGCAGAAATATATGTCCGGCTCCTTCGAGAACGTTGGCTGGGCCAAACCGGGCACGGTATGCGCCTATAACGTGATCATGATGGAGGAGCTGCAAAGCGTGCTGTCCCTGGGGGCGGGAGGGATCACCAAGCTGGTGGACCCGGACACGGGGAAGATCGTCCGGCTGGCCAACCCGAAATACGCCAGGGAGTACCTGGAGGGATGGGACAAGGTCGCCGCCGGGAAACGGACCGCCGTGGATATCCAGGCAAGATCGATGCGAAAAGGGGAAAAAGCTGAGAAAGTGGAGAGAAACACTTGACTTTCCATCATTGGATCGATATACTATCAAAGCCGCTTGGACCGGGTGTGGTATGTCCACAGAAAAGAGGGTACTCCCCGCCCCCGACAGCGAGCCCGTGATAAAGGAAAGGCAGGTGCAGCTATGCACGCGATCATCGAGACCGGCGGCAAGCAGTACAAGGTCGCAGAGGGCGATACCCTCTACATCGAGAAGCTGGATGTGGAAGCCGGCGAGACCGTCACCTTCGACAAGGTATTGGCCGTACTGAACGGCGACGACGCCAAGTTCGGGGCCCCGAACCTGGACGGCGCTTCCGTCACCGCCAACGTGGTGAAGAACGGAAAGGGCAAAAAGATCCTGGTGTTCAAGTACAAGCCCAAGAAGAACTACCGCCGCCGTCAGGGCCATCGTCAGCCCTACACCAAGGTGGAGATCACCAAGGTCAACGCCTGAGGGGAGCGGATATGACCACCGTGACCTTCCACAGCGCGGACGGGCGTCTGGACGGCTTCGTGGTGGAGGGCCACAGCGGATATGCGCAGGAGGGCGCCGACATCGTGTGCGCCGCCGTCTCTGCGGCCGTGGGCCTGACCGAGTGTACCATCAACGAGGTGCTGGGCCTGGGGGCCCCGGTGAAGGCCCGGGAACGGGACGCGCATATCTCCCTGAAACTCCCCGCCGGACTGGGGGAGGCCAATGAGCATACCTGCCAGAACCTGCTGGCGGGCATGATGGTCTACCTGCAGGCCATGGCGGAGGGATACCCCGAGAATCTCATCGTATTGTTGGACGATGATGACGAGGAATGACTCCTCGACCTTGAACAGAAAGGACGGAAACGACTATGTTGAAGCTCAACATCCAGTTTTTTGCCCATAAAAAGGGCGGCGGCTCCACCAAGAACGGCCGTGACTCCGAGGCCAAGCGCCTGGGCGTGAAGCGGGCGGACGGTCAGTTCGTGCTGGCCGGCAACATCCTGGTGCGCCAGCGCGGCACTCATATCCATCCCGGCGTCAATGTGGGCAAGGGCAGCGACGACACCCTGTTCGCCCTCAAGGATGGCAAGGTGAAGTTCGAGCGCTTGGGCAAGGACCGCAAGCAGGTCTCCATCGTGGAGATCGCGCAATAAATTTGCCGAACAGCCGCAAACGGTCTCCCGTTTGCGGCTGTTTTCCATTAGACCGATATGCCGGGGAGATCGGACCGGCGCTTTCAGGAGGTATGGTGAGATGAAGACCGCTATCGTTTACCATTCCAGCCATCATGGAAACACGAAAAAGCTGGTGGACGCCATCGCTCAGGGGAACGACGTGACCCTCATCGACGCGTCCGCCCAGGGCCGGGCCGATCTGACCGGATACGATCTGATTGGGTTCGCCTCGGGCATCTATGGCTGGAAGTTCCACCGGGACGTGCTGAGATTCGCTGAGGAAAATCTGCCGGAGGGGAAAAAGGTGTTCTTCCTGTGTACCTATGGAGGCAGGCCCAGCACCAAAGCCATCTCAGAGGTGGTGAAAGCGAAGTCCGCCGTTGAGGTGGGACAGTTCGGATGCCAGGGCTACGATACCTTCGGTCCCTTCAAGCTGGTAGGCGGGATCGGCAAAGGTCACCCCGACGAGACCGACCTGGAGAACGCCCGGCGCTTCTTCCAGGGGCTGTGCCGGTGATAACTAAAATAGACGGAGGTCCTCATATGGATCGTTGCAGGGAAGGACAGGGCAAGGTGACGATCGAGGAGATCCCGGTGGAAAGGATCGACGAGTTCTGGGAGATACAGTTCAAGTATCTGGTGGACGACGGGATGATATTGGACGAAGAGGAGAAAAGATACTTTTCCAGCGACGGATACCGAGGCCATTTGAAAGGACTCATGCAGCGCAGCCCAGACAAGCTGCACATGATCTATTTCATTCGAGATGGCGTACGGATCGGCGCGTCACAGTACTGTACATATCAGAGCGAGGATGGGAAATGCTTTATCTTGGACTTTTGGGTCTTTCCCAGCGATAGAGGCAACGGGACGGGCCATGCCTGTTTCGATGCGCTGGAGCGGTACACCAGGTCCGACGGCGCGCTCTACTATGCCCTCAACTACGCCAAGGAGGACTCGCGCAGGTTCTGGTCGTCGATCGGCTTCATCGACGACGGTAAGGACGGATATGGTTCGCCCCTCATGGTGAGGAGATAGATCTTCGTCCTTCGGCGGTATGGAGGATGCGGACCGGGCCGGACGATGATACGGCCTGGGGGTCCCAGCGGACAGCGGGACAGGACAAAGACACAAATGGAGATCGGGACTTTCAAGAAGGAGGTGCGGTGATGGCAGGATCCTTTGTAGACACCGCCCGGATCACCGTCCGGGCAGGGACCGGCGGAGGCGGCGCGGTGGCCTTCCACCGTGAGAAATACGTAGCCGCCGGCGGCCCGGACGGCGGCGACGGCGGACGCGGCGGGAGCGTCATCCTGCGGGTGGACCCTCATATGTCCACCCTGATGGACTTCCGCTATAAGCGCAAATATACTGCGGAGAACGGGAAAGACGGCTCCGGCAATCGCTGCTCCGGCAAGGATGGGGCGGATCTGGTGATCCGGGTCCCCCGGGGCACGGTGGTCCGGGACCTGGAGACGAAGGAGATCATCTGCGACATGTCCGGGGACGAAGATCACGTCCTGGCCAAAGGCGGCAACGGCGGCTGGGGCAACCAGCACTTCGCCACCCCCACCCGGCAGGTGCCCCGGTTCGCGAAGGCGGGCCTGCCCGGGCAATACCGGGAGGTGATCCTGGAGCTGAAGCTACTGGCGGACGTGGGACTGGTGGGCTTCCCCAACGTGGGCAAGTCCACCCTGCTCAGCGTGGTCACCCGGGCCCAGCCCAAGATCGCCAATTACCATTTCACCACCCTCTCCCCCAACCTGGGGGTGGTCCCCATGGACGATGGCCGGTCCTTCGTATTGGCCGATATCCCGGGGATCATCGAGGGGGCGGCGCAGGGTGCGGGCCTGGGCCATGATTTCCTGCGGCACATCGACCGCTGCCGCCTGCTCATCCACGTGGTGGACGTGTCCGGTTCGGAAGGGCGCGATCCTGTGGAGGATTTCGACGCGATCTGCGAGGAGCTGGCCCATTGGTCCCCAGAGCTGGCTTCCCGGCGGATGCTGGTGGCGGCCAACAAGGTGGACGTCATGGAGGATCCGGAGCTGCTCCAAAAGCTCCGGGCCCATGTGGAAGCCAAAGGGTGCCCCCTGTTCGAGCTGTCCGCCGCTACCCACCAGGGGACGCGGGAGCTTATGTACGCGGCGGCGGCGGAGCTGTCCAGTCTGCCCCCGGTGATCGTGTACGAACCCACTTATGTGGAGCGGCCTCCCGAGGTGGATACCTCCGAGGCCCTGGACATCCAGCAGGACGAGGACGGCACTTGGCTGGTGGACGGCCCCTGGCTGCGCCAGCTCATGGCGAACGTGAATTTTTCCGACTACGAGAGCCGGAACTGGTTCGAACGGCGGCTGCGGGAGGCCGGTGTGTACCAGCAGATGGAGGCCCTTGGTGTGCAGGACGGGGACACCGTGTGCCTGTACAATCTGGAATTCGAGTATCAGAAATGAGCGAAGATCCGTCCGAAACAAAGGCTTCATGAAGAGATCGAGGGCAAGGCAGACCAACGTGGTCCGCCTTGCCCTTTTCACATCGTATAGACCTGTCATGACCTGTTTGGGGACCGCGCCCGGACCGCTCGATGCAGGGTATCCCCTCCCCTTCCAGCCAGGCTATGGCGTCCGCGTTCTCCGCCGGGAAACCCAGGTCCAGGACGTGCCCGGGCCAGCGGGCGCGGCAGTGGTCCACGAACTCAGCCAACGCTCTTCCGGTGTCCCGGCGGGTGTAGAAGATGTAGGCATGGAGATAACGCTCCTCTTGATGATCATAGGCGAAGTCCAAGTAGTGGTCGAACTGGGAGCTCTCCAACTTGGTCAACATGGTATCAGCCTCCTGTGTACCGGTCGTTCAGCCGGGCCTCTAGCTTGGAATAGACGATGTTCTGGCTGGCATACAAGGAGAACTGCCCGCTGAGCAGATAGCTGAGAGAACAGGCCAGGGCGAAGAACAGCATCCCCTCATAGCCGAACAGTTCGATGCTCAGGAAGATGGAGGCCAGGGGGCAGTTCACTACGCCGCAGAACAGAGCGATCATGGAGATGGCGGCGGAAAAAGCTGGATCCAACCCGAGCAGGGGGCCGATGGCGCAGCCGAACGTGGAGCCGATGAACAGTGTGGGCACGATCTCTCCGCCCCGGAAGCCTGCGCCCAGCGTGAGTGCGGTGAACAGCATCTTCCATGCGAACGCCCAAGGCACATGGACGTGGCCCTCTATGGCCAGCTCGATGATGTGCGCGCCCGCGCCATTGTAATCGCCGCTGCCTTCCGCCAGGGTGAGGACGATGATCAGCACGCCTCCCACCAGAGCGCGCTGGAACTGGTCTGGGATGTATCTTTTGTACAGGTGGCCCACCTGGTGCATGAGCGAGCAGAAAGCCATGGCCACCACCGCCGTCAGTATGGCCACCCCGCCGCACTGCAAGAGCGGGATCGGCCCCATCTCAGGCAAGCCCAGCAGAGTGTACGCCTCGGCGGGCATCCCGAGCGCCCTGGGGATGGAATCGGCCACCATGGCGGACATCAGGCAGGGGAACAGCGCGGAATACCGGAAATGGCCTACGTTCACCACCTCCAAACAGAACACCACCGCGGTGACGGGGGTGCCGAACAGGGCGGAGAACAGGCCCGTCATGCCGCATTGGATGATGGTGTTGATGTTCTTCTCGTCCAGCCGGAGCAGACGGCCGATCCCGGCGGAGAGGCTCCCCCCCATCTGGAGGGCGGCGCCCTCCCGTCCGGCGCTGCCGCCGGTGAGATGGGTGAGCACCGTGCTCAGGAAGATCAGAGGGGCCAGCCGCAGCGGGGGACGCTGTCCGCCCCGCACGCTGGCGATGATCTGATCGGTACCTCTGTCGTCCTCCATGTGGCAGGCCCGGTAGATCGAAACGATGATCAGGCCGGTCACGGGCAGCAGGAACAGCAGCCAGGGGTGGGCCAGCCGCAGCGCGGTGGCCTGGGCGATCGACCAGGTAAAGGCCGCCCCCACGATGCCGCAGGCCACCCCAGTGCATCCCGCCAGCAGCAGCCAGCGCACCAGGGTCTGGATGGACGGGATCACGTCAAAGAGCCGGGATCTGAGCTTTTGTGCCATATCGACCACTCCCCGTCATTTTATTTCGCCGATCCAGATGGATCTTTGTTCATTATACCATCTCTGTCAAGTCGGAAGGACCTTGCGGTCGATGTACACCAGTGCTATAATCGGTCTTGCGGTCCACTGACTCGGGCCGAAGAACGATAAGTAAGGAGAGAGTCGAATGAAAAAGTACATCGCGATCCTGTTTGCCCTGCTGTTGATGTCCATGGTGGGATGTTCCAAGGACGAGGGGAAGGACTGGGACGTTGGGCCCAGCGCCAGCCAGCCCACTCAGGACGTGCAGTCCAGCGAGCCTGAAAAGGTCAGCGACCATGTGGTGGATTACACGGTGGACGTGCCTGAGAGCTTCGAGCCCATGGAGATGGAAGGTCTCGCCGCCTGCTGGTACAATACCGCCGACAACTCCAACATCAACGTGAACATCATGGATAAAGACGCCACCACCGATCTGGGGTTCAAGGCCATCACCGCCGAAATGCTCCGCCTCACCCTGGTCAGCAGCTTCAAGGAAGCCTATGGCGTGGAGCCTGAGATCACCGACCGCTATTTCACCAACGACCAGGTGTGCGGGTTGGAAGCTTATCAGTATAGCTACACCATGATTTTGGAGGGCCAGGAGATGACCCAGCTCATCGTATGCGTCAACGCCGACAAGACCTACACCTTCACCTACACCGACGCCACGGGCGAGTGGATCGACACGTTCGAGGAGAGCGCCAAAAATATCCAGTTCACCATGGGCTGATCCGGCAAAGACAGGGGAAAAAAGTTTGAAAAAATTTTGACGATCCCCCTTCCCTTTGGCGGCCGGATAGAGTATAATATTACCGCGCGAACCAATCATCACCATTATTATTAAGGAGTGATACCAATGAGCATCAAAGTAGGTATTAACGGTTTCGGTCGTATCGGCCGCATGGTGTTCCGTGCCAGCGTGAACCATCCCGAGATCGAGATCGTGGGCATCAACGACCTGTGCCCCGCCGACTATCTGGCTTATATGCTGAAGTATGACACCATGCACGGCCAGTTCGACGGCGAGGTCTCCTTCACTGAGAACGCCATCGTGGTCAACGGCAAGACCATCCCCATCTCCGCTGAGAAGAACCCCGCCGACCTGCCCTGGGCCAAGCTGGGCGCAGAGTACGTGGTGGAGTCCACCGGCCTGTTCCTCACCAAGGAGAAGGCCCAGGGCCACATCACTGCTGGCGCGAAGAAGGTCATCATGTCCGCTCCTTCCAAGGACGACACTCCCATGTTCGTGTGCGGCGTGAACCTGGACGCTTACACCCCTGACATGACGTTCGTGTCCAACGCCTCCTGCACCACCAACTGCCTGGCCCCCATCGCCAAGGTCCTGAACGACAGCTTCGGCATCACCGACGGCCTGATGACCACCGTCCACTCCACCACCGCCACCCAGAAGACCGTTGACGGTCCCTCCATGAAGGATTGGCGCGGCGGCCGTGCGGCGGCCGGCAACATCATCCCCTCCTCCACCGGCGCTGCCAAGGCCGTGGGCAAGGTCATTCCCGAGCTGAACGGCAAGCTGACCGGTATGTCCATGCGGGTGCCCACCCTGGACGTGTCCGTGGTGGACCTGACCGTCAACCTGGCCAAGCCCGCCAAGTACGAGGAGATCTGCGCCGCCATGAAGAAGGCTTCCGAGGGCGAGCTGAAGGGCATCCTGGGCTACACCGACGAGGCCGTCGTGTCCTCCGACTTCCTGGGCGACACCCGCACCTCCATCTTCGACGCCGACGCCGGCATCGCCCTGACCGACACCTTCGTGAAGGTCGTGTCCTGGTACGACAACGAGATGGGCTACTCCAACAAGGTGCTGGAGCTCATCAAGCACATGTACAGCGTGGACCACAAGTGATCTAGGTCCCCTGGACGACTTAGAGCATGAGAACAGAGGTATCCGGACCGAGTCCGGATACCTCCTGTTTTTCATCTATGCGGAAAAAGAGGCCCGCACGGTCTTGACGTGCGGGCCTCTTCCCTCATTTATTGGATCTGATAGTCTTTTCCAAACTGGAGATCGGAATATCGCCGGGTGGCGTCCGGGTCCAGTTCGAACTCGTCCTCTTGGGTCGGATAGACGGGAGGCTCCTCTTCCGGCAGGACGGGATAGACGGCGGTGTCCTGCTCCACTTCGGCAGCGGGCTGCTGCACGGCCTGTTCCTCCTGGACTTGGGCATCCAGCGCCGCTTTGATGTCGCTGGAGGGATCGTTGGGCGCTGTCAGCTCCGGCGGGACCAGCTCGCCCAGGTTGGACAGGAACGCCATCTCCTGATCGTGGAAATCCGCCAGCTTGCGCACATAGGCGGCGGTGGACTCCTGGGCCTGACGCAGACGGTACTCCTCGGCAGCTACGGCCTTCTCCAGCTCGGCCATGCGCAGGTGAGCGTCTTGCTCCGCTTGGCTGACCAGCTCGGAGCGTTTCCGCTCCGCGTCGCTCACCATGGCGTCGGCCATCTGCTGCGCGGCCAGCAGCGTCTTGCGCATGGCGTTGTCAGTGGCGCGGTATTCCTCCACCGTGTCGGAAAGGACCTTCAGTTTGTTCTTCAGGATGGCGTTCTCGTTATATAAGGCGGTGTAGTCCTCGGTGAGCGCGTCCAGGAACTCGTCCACCATGGCCAGGTTGTACCCGCCCAGCGTGGCTTTGGCGAAGGAGTGGCTGGCCACTTCCTGTGGAGTCATCATAGCGTCGTGTCCCCCCTCTTGATCAGAAATACAGGCCGTTGTTTTCCAGCTCGTCGATGAGATCGCCTAGGATCTCCACGTTATAAGGGGTGATGATGTAGGTGGACAGGGCGACCTTTTTGATGGTGCCCTCGTTGGCATAAGCCACGCCGGACAGGAAATCGATGAGGCGGCGGGCGATGTTCTTGTCGGTCTGCTCCAGGTTGAGCACCACGGTACGCTTGTCCCGAAGGTGGTCGGCGATCTCGGAGGCGTTCTCGAACCGGGTGGGGCTGACCAGCACCACTTGGAGCTGTGTGGTGGTGTGGATGTTGACCACCTTGTTGTTGCGGCGGTCGTAATCGCGGTCACGATCGCGATCCCTGTCCCGGTCTCTATCCCTATCCCTGTCTCTGTCGCGGTCCCGGGGGAATTCCTTCACGCTGTTCACCGGAGTGAAATCTTCCTCGTAATCGTCCTCCTCGTCGTCCTCATAGGGGCGGGCAAGGCGCTTGAGTTCGTCGATCAAGCTCATATAGCTAGGTCTCCCTTCAATCGTGAGTAAAGGGAAGGACTGGGTTCAGTCCTTCCTGGACGACACAGGCAGGCGGGGGCCGAATAGAGCGGAACCCACCCGGATGCAGGTGGAGCCCGCGGAAACAGCGTCGGGATAGTCGCCGCTCATCCCCATGGAGAGCACGTCCATATCTATCCTATTATCCACCATTTCCTGGCTGATGTCAACAGCCAACTGGCGTAATTTTTGGAAATGGGGAAGATTGTCCCCGGGGCGGGAGGCTGCGGGCGGGATGCACATCAATCCCCGCAGGCGCACGCCGTTCATCCGGGCGCACAAGGCCGCAGCGATCGGCGCCTCCTCCGGCGTGAAGCCGGATTTGGACAGCTCCCCTGCCAGGTTCACTTCCAGCAGGACGTCTTGGACGATGCCGAGCTTGTCCGCCTGGGCGGCGATGGCCGTGAGCAGCTTCTCTGAGGAAACGGAGTGGATGAGCTCCACCTTCCCCACCACATATCTCACCTTGTTGGTCTGAAGGTGGCCTATGAAGTGGACCCGAGCCCCTTCATAGGCGCCGTCGGCCAGATGCGCCGTCAGCTCCTGCACCCGGTTCTCCCCGCAGACGGAGATCCCGGCGGCGATGGCCGCCCGGATGACGTCCGAGTTCTGGGTCTTGGTAGCGGCCAGCAGGGCGATCGAGGCGGGATCCCGCCCGGCGGCGAGCGCGGCCGCATCGATGCCGGCGCGCACGTTCGCGATGCGCTGTTTCAGATTCATGGTCAGCGTACCACCTTTCCATCGTACATCCCGGAGGAGTTCAGGATGATCTCGTCCCCGGCCCGCAGGCGGTCGGCGGCGGTCTGGTCCACAGGGCGGACCAGATAATAGGCCGGGTCGGTGTACAGCACCTCCACCGCCTGTCCCCAGGCCTGGGATCGTACCACGGTGAACACATAGTATCGGTTCACCTGGCTGACGCTCCCGTCTTCACCGGTCACGTCCTCCGTCGCCACCCGCAAGGCCCTGCGGGGGATGCGGATGCCCTCCAACTGCTGGATGACCACGTCCACCGTCTGGATACGGAGCATCGCAGTGTCCGCCAGCCGGGAGCGGCAGGAGAAGATGGCCAGCGTCCGATCGTCCTCCAGGGAGATCCGCTCGAGGGTCATCTCCACCTGGCCATAGTAATCGCCGGAGAAATCCAGCGTGTAGCGGTGGCCGGATTGGAGGCCGGTGTCCACTCCATCCAGGAGCGCGGCGAAATACCAGGTGGAATCGGTGATCAGCTTGCCCATGACGCCGGGCGCGGCCTCATACTGCTGGCCCATCAGGGCGGCGAGGCCGTCGGCGGTGAGCTCGTCCAGGATATCAGGGGTGACCGTCCCCTCCCAGCCGTCCGCTCCGGCGGAGAACACGCCAGAGGCGGGGGCGAACACTGTGGTGGACACTTGGCCCAAGGAACGGCTCAGCTCCTGGAGCTGGGCCTGCTTGTCCGCGATGAGCTGGCCGATCTGGCTGGCGGCCCCGGCATCGCCGTAAGTATAGTCCCGCTTGAACACCATGGAACGCAGGTTGAGGGCGGAATCCTCCAGCGCGGTCAGGTCCCCCTGGGCGGCCAGCGAGCGCAGGGACACGATGGAGGAGATGACCTGGGCGTCCAGCCGGGCGGCGTCGGCGTTCTGAGAGCCTGACTCCAAAGCGTACTGGAGCTGCTCGATCTCCGCCTGCAAGGAGCGGATGGACTGCCGTGTGGTGAGGGCGGAAGGGTCGCTGTATATCAGGGCCACCGGGTCCCCGGCGGCGGCTTTGGCCCCCTCGGCCAGGATCTGATCCACATAACCGTTGGTCCCGATGAGTGGGATCTCCGTGCGGATGAGGATGCCGGTGGCCTCATGGCCCACATCCAGGGAGTATGTGTAGGCATAGGTGGTGGCCAGATCCTCTTTCCAGCCTTGGGCGAGGTAGACGGCCAGGTAAACGGCCACGCCAAGGCACAGTACGGCTATCATGATCCTGGTCGCGAGGGTGCTCTCTTTCATGGGTGGTCCCCTTTCTTGCCCGGCACGGCTGCGCGGGAGATGCCCATTCCAAAGGGAGGGCCCACCTGCTCTGCCGTGCCGCCTCCCCCATGGGGCTCCGAAGGACGCCCATGAAGGGAGGTCAAGCTTCTAATTCGAGTGGATGTTCCGGGGCGATGGTGGAGATCGCGTGCTTGTAGATGACTTGCTGCTTGCCGTCGGACACCACCACCACCACATAGGGATCGAACGCGGTGATGATGCCCCTGAGCTGATAGCCGTTCATGAGGAACACAGTGACACGGGAGGCGAGGCGGCGGGCGGCAGCCAGGAACGTGTCCTGGACATTGGGCTGCTTGACGACGGATACGGTAGAGGTGAGACTCATGTAGATGCACTCCTTTTCTTTTTGGAAGCGCGGGGACGGGATGCGGCGGGGCCCAGATCGAAGGGCTCCGCTCCATGATGGGTCCGGCCCGGGCACAGCGGCGCCAGGGCATGTCCTCATGCTTCGAGTGCATTCATTGTAAGCCAGAGTCTGTGGCGAGACCTGTCGAAAAATCGAGGGCGGCGGAAAGATTTGGTATTTTTTCCCATTCATACCAATGGGCGTCCCGGTCCCGCCGGAACCAGGTGAGCTGCCGTTTGGCATATTGGCGGGAACGGAGCTTCACCTCCTCCACGCCTTCCCGTATGGGGCGGCCCTCCAGGACGGCGCGGGCGAGCTCCTTATAGCCGATGGCCTGCATGGCGGTGCAGCCCTGGGGCACGCCCTGGGCCAGCAGGCGGCACACCTCGCCCTCCAGTCCCCGGGCCATCATCTCGTCCACCCGGCGGTCGATGCGCTCCCACAGCCAGGGGCGCTCCCGGAAGTTCAAGGCGATGGTCAGCGGCCGATAGCGCTTCGGCAGGGCCTGGCTCTCCCGGTCGTGCTGGGTGATGGTCTTCCCTGTGGACAGATAGACCTCCAGCGCCCGGACGGTGCGCTTCTCGTCATTGGGATGGATGCGCCGGGCCGCTTCCGGGTCCACCTGCTCCAGCAGGCGGCGCAGGGCGGGCAGGCCCTCGGTCCGGGCCCGCTGCTGGAGGGACTGGCGCAGGCCGCTGTCCGCCTGGAACGGGGCGAACTGCCGCCCGGCGACGAGGTTGTCGATATACAGCCCCGTTCCCCCCGCCACCACCGGGAGCTTCCCCCGGGCCAGGATATCGTCTACGATCGGGACGGCTTCCTGGACGTATCTGGCCACGGAGTAGTCCTCTTCCGGATCGGCCACGTCCAGCATGTGGTGCGGGACGCCCTGCATCTCCTCCACAGTGGGCTTGGCGGTGCCGATGTCCATCCGGCGGTAGATCTGCATGGAGTCGGCAGACACCACCTCGCCATGGAAGCGGCGGGCCAGGGCGACGGCCAGGGCCGTCTTGCCCGAGGCGGTGGGGCCGCAGATCACGAGGATATTCGGTTGCATAGCCACACCCCCTGCCGGTGGAAGTCAGTCCTATTATAGCGGGTCTCGGCAGAAATTACAACCTCCCATACCGAGGGACCTTCCCGACCTCCATGCCGCCGGTCCAGGCGGGCCCGCCGATACGCCTGGACCGGTCGTTTCTGGCTCTGTCCGGCCACATATATGGACGCTTGGCCCCGAGGCCCTGGGGAGACGGAGAAAAAAGAGGCCGGCCATGCGTATGGGCCGTTGAGGTATTGACATTTGGGCCTGGAAGCGGTTATAATCCAAGACAAGATCGAAATCATGCCCAGTGCCGGGGAGGAGCGTCCCGTCCGGGCACAGTTTGAAAGGGTGGATACCATGGGCTTTTTCTCATCTTTGTTCGGACGTTCGGACCGTGACCTGGAAGAAGACAACGAAGAGGAGCTGGACGAAGAGTTCCCTGAACTGTACAACGGCATGACGCTGGACGTGGAGACGCCGGAGGGTGCCCGGATCCTCACCGGGCGGCTGGCCGGTTATGCTCTTTCGGACCGGACGCTGACCCTGGAGCGCCTGCCCGGCGCGCTGTCGTTCGATACCCGGGAGCCCGGCACCGTCGTGACCATCCGAGGCGTCAACGAGGCCATGGCCCAGTTCTTCCTCAAGGGCGTGGTGCAGGAGTCCTCGCGGCTGGTGTGCCGGCTGAAGGACGTGAAGATGCAGGAGATGCCGGAGCACCGAAACAACTTCAGGCTCCAGGTAGGGGTCCCTGCCACCATGTTCTATCCCCAGGACGAGACCTACAGCAACCCGGAGGAATGCAACCTGGTGGACATCAGCACCGGCGGCGCTTGCGTGGAGTCGGAATTCCTCCACGCGGAGGACGAGGTGCTGCGCCTGAGAGTGAAGCTGCTGGACTATGCTCCCATGGAGTTCTTGGGAGAGGTCATCCGGGTCAACGAATACCAGCCGGGGAAGTTCCGCTACGGCTTCTTGTTCGCCCAGTTGAAGGAGAGCGAGCTGACAGAGCTCACCCGGACGCTGTACAACCTCCAGGTGGGCAACCGGCAGACGTGGGTCAGGAGCGAGGAAGGGCACTGGTGACGCAGCACATACGCGGCAGGAAAGTATCTATCCCCCGGGATAGATACTTTTTTTGCCCGGTGTGGGGCCGCGCGGCAGAAACTGTGAGGCTGAGCCTTGCCGCGGCGGGAGATCTCTGATATAATACGATGGACGCGATGTTTTCCTGTATCTGGAAAACGAAAAGCATGGTTGAGGAGGTGCCAGGATGGACAACATCATTTTGGTCGGGATGCCGGGCTCCGGCAAGAGCTCTGTGGGCGTGGTGCTGGCCAAAACGCTGAAGCTGCGCTTTTTGGATGTGGACCTGCTCATCCAGGAGCGGGAGGGCGCACTGCTCCAGCAGCTCATCGACGACCGGGGCGTGGGGCGGTTCCTGGACCTGGAGCGGGACGCTATCTGCTCCCTGGACTGCCACGGCACGGTGGTGGCTCCCGGAGGGAGCTGCGTATGCCGGGAGGAGTCCATCGCCCACATGCGCGGGCTGGGCACGGTGGTCTACCTGGAGCTGTCCCTGGAGGACGTGACCGCCCGCATCCATGACATGGCCTCCCGGGGGATCGCCCTGTCCCCCGGCCAGACGTTGGCCGATGTGTACTGCGAACGGGTCCCGCTGTATGAGCGGTGCGCCCACATCACCGTCCCGGCCGGGGGCCAGAGCCTGGCGGGCACGGTGGAAGCTGTGAAAAGAGCTCTGGCCGCCCGGAGCTGACGGGCGCGATCACGAAGGGGACGGGACCGCCCGCCCCGATGGACAAAAGGACGTAGGAGATTTATGAATTTTCGCGATCTGGGGCTATCGGCCCCCATCCTCAAGGCTCTCACTCAGGAGGGCTACACTGACCCGACCCCCATCCAACGCAAGGCCATCCCCCCCGCCCTGGCCGGGCGGGACGTGCTGGGCTGCGCCCAGACCGGCACCGGCAAGACCTGCGCTTTCGCCGCGCCCATCCTCCAGCGCCTGAGCAAGAGCGCCCCCAGGCCCCGGGTCATCCGGGCCCTGGTGCTCACCCCCACTCGGGAGCTGGCCATCCAGATCCAGGACTGTTTCGTCTCCTATGGGCGCAACCTGCCCCTGCGCTGCGCCGTCATCTTCGGCGGGGTGGGGCAGCAGCCCCAGGTGGAGGCCATCCGGAAGGGCCTGGATATCCTGGTGGCCACCCCGGGCCGGTTGCTGGACCTCCAGGGGCAGGGGCTGCTGGACCTGTCCCACATCGAGATCTTCGTGCTGGACGAGGCGGACCGGATGCTGGACATGGGCTTCATCCATGACGTGAAGCGCGTGCTCAAGCTGCTGCCGGAGCGAAAACAGACGCTGTTCTTTTCCGCTACCATGCCCCCGGAAGTGATGGGGCTGGTGGACGGCCTGCTCCACGACCATGTCCGGGTAGAGGTGGATCCAGTGTCCTCCCCTGTGGAGGTCATCCGGCAGACCCTCTATCATGTGGACAAGGCCAACAAGACCAAGCTGCTGGCCTATCTCATGGAGGAACGGGGCATCACCTCCGCTTTGGTGTTCGCCCGGACCAAGCATGGGGCCAACCGCATCGCCCAGGACCTGGCCAAGCGGGGCATCTCCGCCGCCGCCATCCACGGCAACAAGAGCCAGTCCGCCCGGGTGCAGGCACTGAGCGATTTCAAGGCGGGCCGGGTGCGGGTGCTGGCCGCGACCGACATCGCCGCCCGGGGCATCGACATCGATCAGCTCCCCTATGTGTTCAACTACGATCTGCCGGACGTGCCGGAGACCTATGTCCACCGCATCGGCCGTACCGGCCGGGCGGGCCATGAGGGAGAGGCCATATCCTTCTGCCGGTTCGGGGAGAAGGACGAGCTGCGCGCCATCGAGAAGCTGCTGGGCCGTCCCATCCCAGTGGTGGAGGACCATCCTTTCCCGATGGAGGACTTCGCCCCGCCCGAGAAGGACAAGCATGGCAGGAAGGTGAACGCCGAGGACGCGGAGGCCCGGGCGGCCGCGAAGGAGAAACGCCGCCAAAGGGACGCCCAGGCCAAGGCCGGGGCGAGGCCGGAACCGATCCCCGCTGCGGTGGAGGAGGACGCAGAGGCCCCGAAAAAGAAGAAGCACCGCCGCAAGAAGGGCGCCGGCCAGCAGGTGCCGGACGCGGCCCCGGCGGAGGAGCAGGCTCCACAGGCGGTCCAGAAGGGGAAGCCCGCCGGACGGGGCGTGCGCCAGGGCAGGCTCCAGGACACGCTCCCCGACGATCCCTCCGTGCCGGTCACAGAGTTCTATAAACCCAACCCCCTGGACTCCGATGTGATCATGGACGCCACTGCCCGGCTGCTGGCCCCCCGCCGGCCGGCGGGGAGGCCCCAGGCGCAGCCCGAGCAGAAGCGGAAACAGGAGAAGGCCCAAAGACCTGCCCAGCAGAAGCCCCGCCGTCAGGGAAAGAAGCAGGGCGCGCCCGCTCCCGCGGCCAAAGAGCCGGTCCTTCCTCCCTCTCTGTCCGGCAGGAAGCGGCACCGCCGGGACGACCGGCCGCGGCCCATCGAGGCCCCGCTCCGGGCGGACCGCCAGAAGGATTCCACCCAGCATAAAAGCCTGATGCGGCCGTATTACCTCCATGACGGCGACTGATCGGGAGGGCGCCCCTCGGCGGCGGCGCAAACGCCGTCCGCTGCGGTGGCTGGCCGTCCTGCTCGTCCTCGCCGCTGTGAGCGTGCCGTGGTATCACTGGCAATGTTGGGGCCTACAGGTCACCCATACCCAGGTGGAGTTGCCCGCTCTGCCGGAGGGGTTCGACGGCCTGCGCATCGTCCAGCTCTCCGACCTCCACGGCCACGAATACGGGGAGGGCAGCGGAGAGCTGCTGCGGCTGGTGGCGGAGCAGGAGCCGGAGCTCATCGTGGTCACCGGGGACCTCATCGATCAGAAGGACCAGCTCCGGATGGTCCCCGCCCTGGCCAGAGGGCTGGCGGGGATCGCGCCCACCTACTACGTCACCGGCAACCACGAATGGGCGTTGGGGACAGCGGCGGTGAAGGAGCTGAAGGGAGTGCTGGACCAGTGCGGGGCCGTCCCGCTGTCCAACCGATATGAAGTGCTGGAACGCGGCGGCTCCCGGCTGGTGCTGGCGGGGGTGGACGACCCGAACGGCTACGCCGACCAGACCACCCCGGAGGAGCTGTCCGCCCAGATCGGGGACGCCGAGCCAGGGCTGTTCACCCTGCTGCTGGCCCACCGGAACGACCATTTCGAGCAGTATGCCCAAGCGGGATACGATTTGGTGATGGCGGGACATGGGCATGGCGGCATCGTCCGCCTGCCGGTGGTGGGCGGGCTCTTGGGCACGGACCGGCGGTTCTTCCCGCCTTGGACCTCCGGGTCCTATACCCTGGGGGAGAGCGCTATGTTCGTCTCCCGGGGGCTGGGCAACAACACCACGCCGTTCAAGGGCTTCCGGCTGTTCAACCGCCCGGAATTGGCCGTCGTCACGCTGACGCGGTGACCAAGGTCCCGCAGCTCTTCCGAGCGGGCGCCGGAGAAAGGCGTATGATAAAGAGAACGGCCCGGGGCAAGCACCGTCTCCCAGGCGGGCCCGGTGTGGGGCGTGCGAGCCGAGGCGGAGGGAAAAGGAGGCCGTGTCATGGACTATGACGCAGGACGATTCGATATCGCCGTCATCGGCGCGGGCCACGCGGGCATCGAGGCCGCACTGGCCTGCGCTCGCATGGGGCTCAGGACGATCTGCTTCACGATCAATCTGGACGCGGTGGGCAATATGCCCTGCAACCCCGCCATAGGGGGAACGGGCAAAGGCCAACTGGTGCGCGAGATCGACGCCCTGGGCGGCGAGATGGCCCGCGCCGCTGACAAAGCCTGCATCCAATACCGGATGCTCAACCGGGGCAAGGGCCCCGCGGTGTGGTCCCTCCGGGCCCAGGCGGACCGCCGGCGGTATCAGGAGATCATGAAGCGTTCCCTGGAGATCCAGGAGGGCCTGTGGGTGAAGCAGGCGGAGGTGACCCAGATCCTCACGGAAAAGGGCGCGGTCTGCGCCGTGCGCACCGTCACAGGGGCCACGTATGCGGTCAAGGCGGCGGTGGTAGCCACCGGCACCTATCTGGGTGGACGCACCATCGTGGGGGAGGTCATGAGGCAGTCCGGCCCGGACGGCATGGCGGCGGCGCTGCCGCTGACCGATTGCCTGGCCGGACTGGGGCTGTCCATCCGCCGGTTCAAGACGGGCACGCCCCCCCGGGTGAACCGCCGCAGCGTGGATTTTTCCAGGATGGAGCTCCAGGCGGGGGACGAGCAGCCCGTGCCCTTCTCCTTCCAGACGCAGACGGTCCCGGAGAACCGGGCGGTGTGCCACCTCACCTATACCAATGAGGCCACCCACAAGGTCATCCGGGACAACCTCCACCGCTCTCCCCTGTTCTCCGGGGCGATCGAAGGGGTGGGGCCCAGATACTGTCCCTCCATCGAGGACAAGGTGGTGCGCTTCGCCGAGAAGCCAAGGCATCAGCTCTTCATCGAGCCCATGGGGCTGGACACTGAGGAGGTATATATCCAGGGGTTCTCCTCCTCCCTCCCCGAGCAGGTCCAGGTGGAGATGCTGCACACCGTTCCCGGGCTGGAGCAGGCGGAGATGACCCGGTGCGCCTATGCCATCGAGTACGACTGCGTGGACCCCACAGAGCTGTTGCCCACCCTGGAATGCAAGAAGGTCTCCGGTCTGTACGGCGCGGGGCAGTTCAACGGCTCCTCCGGCTACGAGGAGGCCGCCGCCCAGGGGCTGATCGCGGGGATCAACGCCGCGCTGAAGCTCAAAGGAGAGCCGCCGCTGGTTCTGACCCGGGGGGACGGCTATATCGGAGTGCTCATCGACGATCTGGTGACCAAGGGCACGCCGGAGCCTTACCGCATGATGACCTCCCGGACGGAATACCGCCTCATCCACCGGCAGGACAACGCAGACCAACGCCTCACGGCCTACGGGCACCGGGTGGGGCTGGTGAGCGAAGGGCGGCTGGCCCAAGTGGAGGAGAAATATGCCGCCGTGCAGCGGGAGATCCAGCGGCTGGAGCACACCGGGACCTCCCCGTCGCCTGAGCTGGACAGGCTGTTGGCGGAAAAGGGAGAGCCCCCCTGCCCCCACGGCGGACGGCTGCTGGATCTGCTGCGCCGCCCCAGGCTGTCCTATGAGGACCTGGCGCCCTTCGACCCTGCCCGCCCGGAGCTTCCGGCGCAGATCGCGGAGCAGGTGGAGATCTGCGTGAAGTACCAGGGCTATATCGAGCGCCAGGCCCGCCAGGTGGAGGAGATGCGCAGGCTGGAGGACCGGCCCCTGCCCCCTGATGTGGACTATCTGTCCATCCAGGGCCTGCGGCTGGAGGCGCGGCAGAAGCTGGACAAGATCAGGCCGCTGAATCTGGGGCAGGCGTCCCGGGTGTCCGGGGTGTCCCCGGCGGACGTGACGGCGCTGATGATCTATTTGGAAAAGACCACTTCCATTCCGGCGCAGGCGTCTCAGGGGCCGGCCGGACCGTCTGCTATACGAAACGATTTCGAGGGGGAGCATCGAGCATGAGATCGATCCTGGCTGTTCTGGTGTGCAAACTACTGCGGTCTATCGGCGGGCTGATCGGCAAGGGCAGTTCCCTGCCGGGGCAGATCGCCCTGAAGATCTGTCCCGACGTGCTGGGCCGGGTGAAGCTGCCCCAGCATATCATCGCGGTCACCGGCTCCAACGGCAAGACCTCCACCGTGGAGATGATCGCCGCCATCCTCACCGCCTGCGGGAAGCGGGTGGTGTACAACAAAGAGGGCTCCAACCAGATCGAGGGGGTGGCCACGCTCATCCTGTCCAACTGCACCCTGGGCGGCAGGATGCGGGGGGACGTGCTGCTGCTGGAGAGCGATGAGCGGTATGCCCGGCATACCTTCCGCTGGTTCCAGCCCACCCATCTCGTCATCACCAACCTGTACCGGGACCAGCTCACCCGGAACGGCCATCCGGAGTGGGTGTATGACGCCATCCGGCCCGCCATATCCCCGGAGACGCTGCTGGTGCTCAACGCGGACGATCCGCTGGTGTCCTGCTTTGCCCGGGAGCACGACGCCGGAAAGGTGAAGTGGTTCGGGGTGGACGAGTGCCCGTCGAGCACCAAGGAGCACCGCGGCATCTATCACGACGGGGCCCGTTGCCCAGTGTGCAAGGGGAGGATGGTCTATTCCTGCTACCATTACGCCCATATCGGCCATTATTCCTGCCCGTCCTGCGGGCATGAGCGGCATGAGACGGACATCACCGTCACCAGCCTGGACCTGAAGGCGGGCAGGCTGACGATCGACGGGGAGACGGAGATCTCCCTGGCGTTCAAGAGCATCTACAACGTGTACAATATCCTGGCGGCGTGGTCGGTGTGCTCCCTGGCGGGGGCGGACAGGGAGGCCATGGCGGGGGTCATCAACAACTATATGTTGAAGAATGGACGTATGATAACGTTCCGTTTGGGAGACCACAAGGGCGTCCTGCTCACCTCGAAGCACGAGAACTCGGTGGCATACGACACCAACCTGGCCTATATCGCGGACACGGAGAAGCCCTGCACGGTGCTGATCGTCGTGGACGCCATCAGCCGGAAGTATTTCACGGGAGAGACGAGCTGGCTGTGGGACATCGATTTCGACCAGCTCGGCTGCGAGCATGTCCAAAAGGTGATGCTGTACGGGAGGTACTGCAATGATCTGGCGGTGCGCTTCAAATATACCCACATCCCGGCGGACAAGATCGAGGTGGGCGAGGACATCCGCACAGCGGCGGACGGGCTGAAGGAGAGCGGGGACGAAGATCTGTATGTGATCACCTGCTTCTCTGACCGGGACAAGCTGCTGGCCTATGTGGACCGGGACTGAGGAGGAGGACGGCATGGAACTGACGATCGTACACCTTTACCCCGACTGTATGTCCCTGTATGGGGAATATGCCAATCTCGCGGTGCTCCGCCGCCGCCTGGGGGCCATGGGCGTGGCTGTAGAGATCCGGGAGGCTCTGTTCGAGGACACGCCGGACTTCGAGCGGGCCGGCCTCATCTACATGGGCGCGGGCACGGAGCGCACCCAAAAAGCGGCGCTCACGGCCCTGGCCCCCTATGAGGAGGCGTTCAAAACCGCAGTGGACCGGTCGGCCGTGGTGCTGTTCACCGGCAACGCCATGGAGGCCCTGGGGACCTGCGTCACGGACGCGGACGGGAAGGTGTGGCCCGGCCTGGGCTTGGCGGACTTCACCAGCGTGGAGACGCACGAACGCACGCCGGAGGACGTGATCGCCCACACCTCGCTGTGGGACAGCCCCGTGGTGGGCTTCATGAACAAGTGCTCGGTCACGAAAGGGGTGGCTACCCCCCTCTTTGAAAGGCTGTCCCTGGGACCTGGGAACGAGGAGGAGAAGGGGCCGGAGGGATATGTCTCCGGCAATGTGTTCGCCACCCACCTCACCGGCCCGGTGCTGGTGAAGAACCCGGACTTCACCGGCACGATCATCCGCCGCATCTTCGCCGCCAACGGCTGGGAGCTGCCCGAGGCCATCCCCGCGCTGCCCTATGAGCAGGAGGCGCACGAGGTGACGCTCAAGGAGCTCTCGGCGCGGTGCGCGGGCTGACGGCTCCGGAAGGGTCTTTTCCTGGGGAAGAGGGCTCGAACAGGGCCCAAATGCCCCGATGCAACCGGAACGTTACATTTTGCAACGGGAGATATCTGGTCAAACCGCCGGTCTTTGGTATGCTGGGAGCATCGACGGGAGCGCGGCTGGTCCGCGTGCCCAGACTGATGAGGTGATACGATGAGTTTAGGGAACAAACTGGCGGAGGCCCGGCGGGCCAAGAATCTGACACAGGAACAGCTCGCGGAGAAGTTAGAGGTGACCCGGCAGGCGGTGAGCCGCTGGGAGTCGGACACGGCCTACCCGGAGACGGAGAAGATCGTGCGCATGGCGCAGATCCTGGAGGTGAGCTGCGACTATCTGCTCCAGGACGGGGTGGATGAGAAAGGGAAGCCCGTCACGTCCCCGGTGACACGGCTGCTGAAGCAGGCCCAGGGGAAACGGGTGAAGCTCGCCTTCTACGAGAGCGACGGGATGCCCATCGTCCACGACTGGTGCGTCATCCAGGACTTCGACGGCGGCTGGGCCAACGTAGAGGTCGTGGTCAACAAGAAGAAGCCGGAAAAAAACGAGGTGCGGCTCATCCCCCTGTCCGCCATCAGCACTATCACCTTCCTCAAGGACGGGGAGGCGGCAAAGCGTTCCCTCCTGGAGCTGAACTGAGGAGGGCCGGACGATGGAATACTTTGGAATTTTTTCGTTTATCATGGTGCTCGTCCTCATGGGCAAGGTGAGCCGGCTGGAGCGCATCCTGCGGGACAACGGCATCCGCCCCGGCGGGGCGTCGGGGCTGGGAGATCAGGTGCGCAAACAGGTGGGCAAGACGGTGACGCTCACCCTGGAGACCAACGACGGAGACCTGATGGGCAAGGTGTGCAAGGTGCTGGACGCCGATGAGGACTGGGCGCTGGTGCTGGCCAACGAGGGCAAAAAGGACCAGTGCGAGAAGCTGATCCGGCTGGACAGCGTGAAGCAGATCAAGGTAAAATAGCGCCGAGCCGTCGTGAGCAGCGCGGATGGACCAGGGTGAGGGCAAACGCCCAAGGAGGGCCGGAGGCCCGAATGGGCCTTGCCTGGATCGGTGGGGAGCCGCGCGTCGCGAACAGGCGAAGCGCGGATACATGGAGATGACGATATGAGTGGACAGTGGCTGGAAGTGACCCTCCCCGTCCCGGCGGAACGGTTGGACCGGGTGTGCGACATCCTCACGGCCAACGGCATGAGCGGGCTGGTGGTGGAGGAGGAAGGGGATCTCCTCCGCTTCCTGGAACGGGAGCGGCAGTATTGGGACTATGTGGACGAGGAGCTGATCGCCCGGATGAAAGGGGTCAGCCGGGTGAAGTTCTATGTGCCGGACAGCGAGGACGGCCGGAGGCAGCTCCAGCAGTACCTGGCGGGGCTGGAGGAGTACGAGCCGCAGACCGCCTCCCTCCGGGAAGAGGACTGGGCCACCTCCTGGCAGAAGTACTACCGGCCCATTTCCGTAGGGGAACGGCTCTACATCGTCCCCAACTGGATGCGGGGGGAGGCCGTGCCCCAGGGACGCACGCCGCTGTTCCTGGACCCGGGCCTCACCTTCGGCACCGGAGCGCACCCCACCACCCAACTCTGCCTGGAGCTGCTGGAGGAGGTGTCGCGCCCAGGGGAACAGGTGCTGGATCTGGGCTGCGGCTCTGGCATCCTGGCCATCGCGGCGCTGTGCTTGGGCGCGTCCCGGGCCGTGGGGGTGGACATCGACCCCAAGGCGGCGGACGCGGCCTTCGACAACGCGGCCCTCAACGGCGTGGGTCCGGACCGCCTGAGCGTATACGCCGGAGACGTGCTCGCCGACGAGAAGCTGGTGGCGAAGCTGGGGACAGGGCGATATCAGGTGGTGCTGGCCAACATCGTGGCCGACGTGATCGTCCCGCTGTCCGCCAAGGCGGGGGAGTTCATGACGCCGGACGGGGCGTTCCTCACCTCCGGCATCATCGACGGGCGGCAGGACGAGGTGCGCGCCGCGCTGGAGGCCAACGGGTTCACCGTCGTCCGGCATTTGGAGCGGGGCGGATGGCATGCCTTCCAGGCCCAGAGGGCCTGATGTCCCCGCGAGGGGAGCGCCCTGCCGGGGGCGGTCCTTTCTCCCACATGGGAGAAAGGACCCAAAGAGGATGCTCAGGGGGAAGTCCGCCCCGGTCGCGCGTCGCGCTCCAGGCGGGCTTCCCCCTAAGGACCCCCTTTACGGGGGCCGCCTATCCGAGAGGCCGAGGCATACCCTCCCGGCGCGAGAAGCTTTCGGCGCGCTCCCCCCTATTGGCGCTGCCGCCGGCGTTCAGGCACTGAGAAGAGGCGGGGCCCACCTGCTGCGCCTGGGTGGGCGGACCGTTTGGAAGCGGGCGCAATGGCGGCGGACGGCCCGGCTGCGTTTTTTGTGGAACATTTCCAGGAAAAATGGTTGACAAATCTCCCTTGCGCCTATAATATAGAAAGCGTCCGCTCCTGATAGAGCGGGCGCCATATCGCAAAGCTTGGATCAGGACGAGTAACCGGCACACCTCCTCTCAGAGAGCTGCCCGCATGGTGCGAGGGCGGCGGGGCGGCCCCGGCGAACATCCCCTGGGAGCTGCGGACCCAACGCGAAAGCAAGTAGGCTCCGCCGGGTGTGCCCGTTACAGCGCGCATGAGTGCCGTATATCGTCACGCTTTGCCTGTTCGCAATGCGGTCCTAAGCCCCCGATCGGTCTTGGCCCGCTGCTCACGACGGCTCAGCGCTTCTACGGAACGGGAGTGGTATCGCAGAGGTCAGCGCCTTTGTCTCCTTTTGGGGACAAAGGCGTTTTTTTCAACAGGAAAGGGTCAGGCGGATGCCCACGGCGATGGCGGTCCTGATCAGTGCCTCCCGTTCAAAGGTGTCAACATAGGTATCCGCATCCCGGGCCCGCGCCAAATGGGCTTTTTCCTCGCTACCCAAATGCTCCTCCAGCCATTGGTAATGCGCCAGTGCGCTTTGGTGCTCCTTTTGGTACTCCGACCTCGCGAAATAATAGGGAAACGCGCCCCGCTCAATGTCCTGCACCAATGAATTGATGATATCATCCATGGCTTTCCAACTCCTTTTTGATTATCCCGTATGGAATAATCAAATCGTACCACCTGAAACGGGAATTGTCAAGGGGGTTCATAATGAAATTAGCAGAAAGAATGAGAGAACTCCGGAAGGAGAAAAATCTCCGGCAAGAGCAGCTCGCTGTTGTATTGGACATTGGCATGAGTACGTATTGCCGATATGAACAGGGCAAACGCGAACCGACCGCCTCTTTGATTGTGCAACTAGCAGACTATTATGGCGTCAGCACCGATTATCTGCTTGGTCGAAGCGACGAGCGCAGATAGATCGTTCGATTTGATTTAGGAGGTATCCCAAATGGACTACAACAAGACCGTACACCTGCCCCAGACCGATTTCCCCATGCGGGCGGGCCTGCCCAAGCGTGAGCCGGATCTGCTCAACCCCGGCTGGGCGAAAGTGACCTACCACAAGATGATGGAGAAGAACGCGGGCAAGCCCAAGTTCATCCTCCACGACGGCCCTCCCTATGCCAACGGCAACATCCACATCGGCACGGCCATGAACAAGATCTTGAAGGACATCATCGTCAAATACAAGAACATGACCGGCTGGTGCGCCCCCTACGTCCCCGGCTGGGACACCCACGGCCTGCCCATCGAGACCGCCGTGCTCAAAGACAAGAGCGTCAAGCGGGAGGAGATGTCCGTGGCCGCCTTCCGGGACAAATGCCGGGAGTTCGCCACCGCCTATATCGGCAGGATGACGGAACAGTTCCAGCGCCTGGGGGTGCTGGGCGAGTGGGAGGACCCCTATATCACCCTGCTGCCCGAGTTCGAGGCCAAGCAGATCGAAGTGTTCGGCAAGATGGCGGAAAAGGGCCTCATCTACAAAGGGATGAAGTCCGTCTACTGGTGCCCTCACGACCAGACGGCCTTGGCGGAGGCGGAGATCGAGTATCAGGACGATCCTTGTACCACCATCTTCGTAAAATTCCCCGTGAAGGACGACAAGGGCAAGCTGGGGCAGTACTGCGATCTGGCCAAACTGTCCTTCGTGATCTGGACCACCACCCCCTGGACCATCCCCGGCAACGCCGCCATCTCCCTGAATGCGCAGTTCGAATATGTGCTCCTCCAGGTCCCGTCCGGCGAGGTGTATGTGCTGGCCAAAGAGCTCGCCAAGGGCGTGTGCGAGCAGGCGGGCATCGACTTCGCCGCATGTGAGGTGCTGGCGACGCTGAAGGGCTCCGACTTCGAGCTGATGGTAGCCAAGCATCCCCTGCTGGACCAGGACTCCGTGATCCTCAACGGCGATCACGTCACCCTGGACGCGGGCACCGGTTGCGTCCACACCGCCCCCGGCTTCGGCGCGGAGGACTTCGACGTGTGCAAGCGGTACGACGACGCGGGACTGACCCATATCGGCGTGCCCGTCCCGGTGAACGCCAAGGGGGTCATGACCGACGCCCGGTACGCGGGACAGTTCTACGCCAAGGGCAACGATCAGGTGGTGGCCGACCTGGAGGCGGAGGGCTTCCTGGTGGCCAAAGCCCAGATCACCCACTCCTATCCCCACTGCTGGCGGTGCAAGCACCCCATCATCTACCGGGCCACCGAGCAGTGGTTCTGCTCCGTGGACGCCATCAAGGACGCGGCGGTGGAATCCTGCGACGCCATCTCCTGGCACCCCGCCTGGGGCAAGGAGCGCATGGTGTCCATGATCGGCGAGCGCAGCGACTGGTGCATCTCCCGGCAGCGGGTGTGGGGCGTGCCCATCCCGGTGTTCTATTGCGACGGCTGCGGTGAGGCCATCATCACCCCCGAGACCATCTCCCATGTGGCGGGGCTGTTCCGGGAGCACGGCTCCAACATCTGGTTCGACAAGCCCGCCGACGAGCTGGTCCCCGCCGGGCTAGTGTGCCCCAAGTGCGGCAAGACCCACTTCTCCAAGGAAAGCGACATCATGGACGTGTGGTTCGACTCCGGATCCACCTGGGCGGCGGTGGCCCAGGCGCGGCCCTATCTCCAGTACCCTGCCGACGTGTACCTGGAGGGCGGCGATCAGTACCGCGGCTGGTTCCAGTCCTCCATGCTCACCTCCATCGCCTGCAATGGGATCGCGCCCTATAAGCAGATCGTCACCCACGGCTGGACCGTGGACGGCGAGGGCAAGGCCATGCACAAGTCCCTTGGCAACGCCGTGTCCCCCGACGAGGTCATCAAGGACTACGGCGCGGACATGCTGCGGCTGTGGGTGTCCTCGGCGGACTATACCCAGGACATGCGCATCTCCAAGGAGATCATGAAGCAGCTCTCTCAGGCGTATCTCAAGATCCGCAACACCGCCCGGTACATGCTGGGCAACCTGAACGGCTTCGATCCGGACAAGGCCATGGATCCCGCGGACATGCAGGAGCTGGACCGCTGGGCGGTGGCGAAGGCCAACGATCTGGTCAAGGCCGTCCGGGCGGGATACGAAGCTTATGAGTTCCACACCGTCTACCGCGCGATCTACAACTTCTGTGTGGTGGACATGTCCAACTTCTATCTGGACATCATCAAGGACCGACTGTATTGCGGGGACGAGGAGCCCCACAGGGCCTCCGTCCAGTCCGCCCTGTTCCTCATCCTGGACAGGATGACCCGTATGCTGGCTCCCATCCTGGCCTTCACCAGCCAGGAGATCTGGACGGCCATGCCCCACCGGGCGTCCGACGACCCGGAGTGCGTGCTGTTCAACGACATCCCGGACTACGACCCGGCGCTGGCGCTGGACGAGTCCGCCATGGGGCGGTGGAACACCGTCATCAAGCTCCGCGACGTGGTCAACAGCGCCCTGGAGACGGCCCGGAACGAGAAGAAGATCGGGAAGAGCCTGGAGGCGGGGATCGTCCTTACCGTCCCGGCGTGCGAGACTGCCCTGGATCGGATGGACGCCGGGACGCTGGCGGATATTTTCATCGTCTCCCAGGCGGAGCTGAAGAAGAGCGAGACGGATGTCCTGAAGGTGGACGTGGTCCCCGCTGTGGGGGAGAAATGCCCCCGGTGTTGGAAGCACGACGTCCACATCGGCACCCCCGGCCACCACGCCGAGCTGTGCGACCGCTGCGCGGCAGTGCTGGGCGAATGAACGAACGAACGTGAGAAGGACCCCCTCCCTGTATCCCAGGGAGGGGGTCCTTTTGTGGGCCGGAGTCAGCCGTTGGGCTGATTGACCACGCCGGTGAACAGGGGCAGGCCGCTGTCCCCGGTGATGGCGAACAGGAAGGGACGGTCCAGGGTGAAGTCCACCTCATCGGCGGGGGGCATCGCAGCGCCGCACTCTACCATGAAGATGGTGTAGGCCGCAGCCTCGCAGCCCTCCTCGTCCACCTTCACCCGAGCGGCGTGCTGTGCCTGGGAGACGTACAGCGGATCGTTGGTGCTGGCCTCCAGCGGGTCGAAGTTGGCGGCGGTGTAGTCGAACACGTCGGTGACGCCCAGCGCCTTCAGGCCCTCGATGAGATCCAGGTCGGAGGACACGTCGAACTTGGGCATGGACAGGTTGACGTTGAGATGCTTCTTACCGGGCCAGCCACCCTTGGACGCGCCGTTCTCGTCGTAGCTGCCGGTCTTTTCAGCCAGGAGGAAGTCCATGGCCTCGCCGCACTCGAGCAGCTCATCCACCGTGTGCCCCTCGTCGGGGAGGACCAGCCACATGGATCCGCCCTGCCGGAAGTTGAGCTCCACAGCGGCGAAACGGTCGCCCCAGTAGTAGTTGGTCGCCATAGTGCGGTGCATGAAGTCGGTGTCCACATCGCCGGTGGGGGCGTGGAAGGTGTCGGTCTCGGTAAGCTCTGTTTGGAACTCATCGTCCCAGGTGGCCTTGAAATAGATGGTGGAGGCCAGGGCCAACACCGTTTGCGGGTCCATGCTCAGGCCCTCCACCTGCTGGGACAGCAGGCCGCGGGTCTGTTCGTTGAGCCAGTCCCGCAGGGCCTGGTCATATTCCGAGGAGCCCATGGCGCCGGAGAAGGAGGACGCGTAATAGTCCTTGGCCAGCCGGGCGAGCACGTCCTTGCTGTAGGTCATGCTGTCGCTGAGCCACAGGGAGTTGGCCAGGATGGAGGTGACCACTCCGTCGTCCCGGTAGTTGTCCCGCCACAGAACGGAAGCGCGCTCCCGCAGGTCCCCGACAGAGCTCACTTGGAGCAGGTCCAGGATCTGCTGACGGGTGTTCTCCCCGGTGGTCTCCGCCAGCATGGACAGGGCCATGTAGACGTTCAAAGGGGAATAGACGCGGTTCTCCTCCCCTGCCCCGGACAGGAACTGCGTGGTGGACGCGGTCAGGAAGCCGTCCAGTACCCCGGTATAGTCTATGCCGGAGGACAGCGCGTCCATACTTTCGCGCCAGGCGTCCCACGCATCGTTCATTTTTTGGTGCTGGAGCTCTCCGGTGATCGGAGAGATGAAGTCCTCGTCCTTGGGATAAGGGGCCGTCTCCGGATATTCCGCCAGAGCCAGGGCCTGCGAGGCCACGGGCTGTACGGCGGTCCTGACGACAGGACCGTTCTCGTTGGAGAGCGGGGTGGGGCCGTTGTCTGCTCCGGGCCACATCATCGTGCCGCCCAAAAGGGCCACCGCCAACACCGCAGCTACCGCGCCCGTCCAGCGGGCATACCGGGCTTTCCCTGTGGGACGAGCGGCGTCCTGTTTCAATCCATCGGGGGCATGGATGCCCTCGTTCGCTTTTTGATATCGCTTCATAGCTCTACCTCCTTGAGCATATCCCGCAGGAGGGCGCGGCCCCGGCTGAGCTGGGATTTCACCGTGCCCTCTGGTACATCCAGTGCGGTGGCCATCTCGGCCACCGACAGGCCCTCGAAGTAGTGCAGGTGGATGGCGGCCCGGTATTTCGCGGGCAGGGACAGCACTGCGCTGTACACCTCGCGGTAGTCGTCCTCCACGCCCACCTCCTCGGCGGTCTCCAAAGGCACGGTGCGCCGCCGCCAGGGCGAGGCGAACACGCTCTTGGCCCGGTTCACTGTACAGCGGATGAGCCATGCCTTGCGGTGCTCGTCGCTTTGGAACCGATCCTCGTGGCGGAAATAGCGCAGGAACACCTCCTGGAACACGTCCTCAGCGTCCGGGACGCTGGCGGTACGGGCCAGGGCCAGCCGCCAGACCATATCGCCCCAGCGCTCCACTACCTGGGTGCGCTGCTCTTGGGTCAAGGCCATCGCCTCCTCTCCCCCGCGCCTCGGCCGCGGCACGGGTCTTGCCTGTCATCTATAATACCCCAGGAGGGGCCCGATCGTTGCATCGGGAAGAAAAAAATACGCCGCCTGGGCGACATGACCATGTCTGGGGCTGTCGAAGGCCGGCGGTGGGACGCACATGCGGTCCGATCCATGCGGATCCACAGTATGCTCCCTGGGCCGTTTCCCGGCGCAGACAGGCGAAGGCCACAGGGACCATCGCCCATGAGCCAGCGGGCGGCTGTGAGTACAGCACGAGGTTTCCTCCAAAAACAGACAGGGAACGACCGTCGTCGTCCCCTGTTCGGGTATCATTCGTCTGACCGGACCAGACGGCCGTTGGAACTCACATACTGTGCCCCATCGATGGTCACACGGAAAGCGTTGTCCAGCGCTTCCTTTTGGATGATCTGGGTGGGAGCGCACACCGCCACGCTGTGGGGAGGCATGTCCTGCACCACCACGGCGTTGGCCCCCACACGGCAGCAGTCCCCTATGGTGACGCCGCCGACGATCTTGGCCCCCGCGCCGAGGTATGCCCCGTCCCCCACCACGGGGGCACCGGGACGTTTCGTGCCGGGAAGGGTGTTGGATCCGATGGTCACCTGCTGGAAGATCACCAGATCCTTCCCCAGCACCGCGTCGTTGGAGATGAACACGCCCACGCAGCCGTGGGGGAAATACGGCCTGCCCGCGATCTTGGAGCCGATCCCCACATAGCTGCCGTAGCGCATGAAGTATTTTTCATACGCCTGCTTCAGCAGCCCGGAGGGATGGCTTTGCAGATGCTCCTTCAGCGCCCAGTAGTCCCCATACCGCAGCTTGATATATACCCTGAGGAATGGGTGGAGCAGGGAGAAGCCCACGCTTTTCAAAATCCCCATCTGTCCTCCCGCCTTTTACGCAAACCAGTAGTAGACACGCTCCGCCGTCTCCCGGCGCAGCACTCCCCCGTTGGCCTCCGCTACCCGCCGGGAGGGGATATTGTCCGGATGGATCGTCACCAGCAGTTCCTCCGTGATGCCCATGCGCCGGGCCTCCTGGATCATCAGCTCCAGCAGGGCCTTGCCGTAGCCCATTTTCCGCTTGGTGGCGTCCACCGCGTAACCGATGCTGCCGCCGCCTTCCCGCAGGGCGTCGGTGAGACGGTGGCGGAGACAGCTCAAGGCCACGGGAACGCTGTCGTCCATCAGCCAAAAAGTGGTTGAGGGCACCCAGCCCTCCGGCAGCCCGACGCCGTCCGCCATCTCCACCCGGTGGGCCACCCAGTTGGGGAAATCCTCCCACGCCATCTGGTAGCTGGCATCCAAAAACGGCGTATCCGGGATCCGCTGGAGCATTTCGTATACGTCCCGCCCGTCGGTGCGGGCGGCTTTCTGTAAGTACAGCATGAGATCCCTCCCTATGGATGAACAGGGGGCGACCCAAGCCGCCCCCTGTTCAAATGTTTCACATGAAACACATATTCTAATTATTTCACCTGCTCGCCCGCGTCCTTCTTGGCCTCGATCTCCCGAAGGGCATCCTTGTAGGAAAGGTTGACCCGGCCCTTTTCATCGATGTCGGTGACCTTCACCCAGATCATGTCGCCGACGTTGATCACGTCCTCCACCTTGGCCACCCGGTGGTTGGCCAGCTTGGAGATGTGGACCATGCCGTCCTTGCCGGGGGCCAACTCCACGAACGCGCCGAACTGGAGGATCCGCACTACCTTGCCGTAGTACAGCGCGCCCACCTCGGGGACGAAAACGATGGTGTCGATCATCTTCTTGGCGATGGCGCAGGACTCGGCGTTGGGGGAGGCGATGTGGATGGTGCCGTCATCCTCGATGTCGATCTGGGCGCCGGACTCGGCGGTGATCTTCTGGATGACAGCGCCGCCCTTGCCGATGACCTCCCGGATCTTGTCCGGGTCGATCTTCACGGTGATCATCTTGGGCGCGTAGCGGCTCACCTCGGACCGGGGCGTGGAGATGCAGGGCAGCATGATCTCGTCCAGGATGGCGAAACGGGCGTCCTTGGTGATGTCCAGGGCCTCTTTGATGATGGCGTGGCTGAGGCCGTCGTTCTTGATGTCCATCTGGATGGCGGTGATGCCCTTCTTGGTGCCCGCCACCTTGAAGTCCATCTCGCCGTGGAAGTCCTCCACGCCCTGGATGTCGATGAAGGTGGTGAAGCCGCCGTTGTCGTCCTGGATCAGGCCGCAGGAGATGCCGGCCACCGGGGCCTTGATGGGCACGCCGGCGTCCATCAGGGCCAGGGTGGAGCCGCAGATGGAGCCCTGGGAGGTGGAGCCGTTGGAAGAGAGCACCTCGGACACCACCCGGATGGCGTAGGGGAACTGCTCCGCGCTGGGGATGACGGGCTCCAGGGCCCGTTCCGCCAGGGCGCCGTGGCCCTTCTCCCGGCGGTTGGTGGACCGGGCGGCCCGGGCTTCGCCGGTGGAGAAGGCGGGGAAGTTGTAGTGGTGCATATACCGCTTCTCCTCTTCCTCCCAGATGGTGTCCAGCTTCTGGGAAGCGGAGAGGGTGTTCAAGGTGCAGATGGACAGCACCTGGGTCTGGCCGCGGGTGAACAGGCCGGAGCCGTGGACGCGGGGCAGGAGCCCCACCTGCGCGGCCAGGGGACGGATCTCGTTCTTGGCGCGGCCGTCCACGCGGTGGCCCTCCAGGAGCCACGCCTTCACGATCTTCTTCTGGAACTTATAGGTGATCTCCTCCAGGTACTGGTCCATGTCGGGGTGGTCCTCGAGGTACTTCTCGTGCCACTTCTCAATCATGGCGTTCCAGCGCTCTTCCCGGACGTTCTTGTCGTCGGTGTCCATAGCGGCCTTGGCCTCGTCCATGAAGTCGGCGACGATCTTGTCGAACAGCTCCTGATCGAAGGCGGCGTGGTCGTAGGTCATCTTCTCCTTGCCGACCTCGCTCACCAGCCGGTCGATGAGCGCCACCTGCTTCTGGATCTCCTCATGGGCCTTGAGGATGGCGTCGTACATGATGGCGTCGGGCAGCTCCTTGGCGCCCGCCTCGATCATGATGACCTTGCCCGCCGTGGCGGCCACGGTCAGGTCCAGCTGAGAGCTGTGCTTCTGCTCCTTGGTGGGGTTGTAGACCAGCTGGCCGTCCACGTAGCCCATCTCCAGGCAGCCGATGGGGCCCGCCCAGGGGATGCAGGACACGGCCAGGCAGGCGGACACGCCGATCATGGCGGTGACCTCGGGAGAGCAGTCCCGGTCCACGCTCATGACGGTGCAGGTGCACACCACGTCGTTGCGGAAGTCGTAGGGGAACAGGGGGCGGATGGAGCGGTCGATGACCCGCCCGGCCAGCACGGCGGGCAGGGAGGGCTGGCCCTCGCGGCGCATGAAGCTGCCGGGGATGCGGCCCACGGCGTACAGCTTTTCCTCGAAATCCACGGACAGGGGGAAGAAATCGATGCCGTCCCGAGGACGGGGAGAGACGGTGACGGCCACCAGTACGGTGGTCTCGCCATAGGTGACCAGGGCGGAGGCGGTGGCCAGCTCGGCCACCTTGCCCATCTCGATCTTCAGCGGACGGCCGCACAGGTCCATGGTCCAGGTGCGCTCGTTGGAGAATTGCTTGTGAGTGATGACGGTCGACATTAGGTGAGCTCCTTTCGTGTTGTGAATGACGTGGGAGCTGCCTTGTCACGCTGCGAAGCGGTCAGGGCGGCTCGGTCGCTTTCACTTCGACTCGGGCAAGATCCGCCTCCGCTTTGCGGCGGCCGGTTTTTGCCTTCGCTCCGTTCCAAGCTCCCTCGCTGACCGCTTCTCCGCGCTTCCTTTTAGCACTTGAACATAAGCCCCGCCTATTGGCAGGACCCATGTTCAACTGCTAAAAAGGCGGCGGCTCCATGGGAGGAAGGGACTATTTGCGGGAGAAAGTGCGCAGGATCTTGCAGGACCGCCGGACGCAGAGGGATACCCAAACCGCGTCCAGGGCGAACAGGAACAGGGCGATCAGCGGGAGGTCGGGCAGAGAGCCGACGCCCACCAGCAGGATCACCGCGAACACGGCGGCGCAGAACAGCCCCAGCACCGCCAGGACGAGGACCCGCAGCCAAGCGGGGCGGCGGCGGTCAAAGGCGGCGGACACGCCGCCCTCCACGATGGCCGTTCCCAGCATTTCCATCAAAATTTCGGCGAGAAGATCCATGGGCAACATCCTCTAGGACGGGGACAGGGGCGGCGGTCATCCCGCCGCCCCTTGTTTACGGTAACGGGCATCGTCACGCTCGGGTCGGGCCCATCATACGGGGCGGCTCCCTCCGACTTGGACAAGATCCAGTCCCACCATGTGGGCCTTGGGCGTTCGTCCTCGCTTCGGTGCATCTGCCCCCATGGGCCGATCCCCGCGCTTCTTACTTTCTGATGCCCAGCTTGGCGATGATGGCGCGGTAGCGCTCGATGTCCTTCTTCGCCAGGTAGTCCAGCAGCTTGCGGCGCTTACCGATCATCTTGTACAGGCCGCGGCGGCTGTGGTTGTCGTGGATGTGCACGCGCAGGTGCTCGGTGAGCTCCTGGATGCGGGCGGTGAGGATCGCGATCTGCACCTCGGGAGAGCCGGTGTCGGTACCGTGGGTGCGGTTGGCCTCGATGACGGCCGTCTTTTGATCTTTGCGGATCATGGGAGGTTCCACCTTTCCTTTTATTCCCCAGCCGCTGAGTACCGGGCGGGTGAAGCCCCGCGTAGAGCGGGCCATGCCCCGGAACTAAGCAGGCGGGAGCGTCCTGTCGGACGTTCGGGCAAAGCATATCATAGTTTCACCACTTTGTAAAGAAAAATTTCACGTTTACGGCATATATTTTCCATGTGCATATTTTTGGCCCGGGCCGGGATACTGGATGGGAAAGGAGGCGGGACGATGGGTATCTTCGGTACGAAAAAGGATGTGCCGCCCCCGCACCCGCGGCAGGAGCCCAGGTTCGACTGCCCTGTCACGGCGGACGCCATCGCCAAGGTGTTCGACCGGTGCGCCGACTTCGACCGCCGGGTCCTCTATCTGAACAACGACCCGGCCCGGCAGGTGGAGATGCTGTTCATCGCGGGGCAGGTGCGAAATGAGCGGGCGTGCGACTACGTGCTGCGGCCGCTGGCCCAGAACGAGGCGCTGCGGACCGCCCCCGACATGGACGCCGCCTTCGACCTCATGGCCAACGGTGGGCTGTACACCCTGTCCGTCCAGGTGCGGGACACGGCGGATCAGGTGATCTTCGACCTCATCGACGGGTCGGTGGCCCTGTTCTTCCCCGGGAAAGGACAGGCGCTCACCCTGTCCGCCGCCACGGAGGAGAAACGGTCCGTGTCCAGTCCGGAGAACGAGCCGGACGTGAAGGGGGCCAGGGACTCCTTCGTGGAGAGCCTGCGCACCAACACCTCGCTGATACGGCGGCGGTTCCGGGCCCCGGAGCTGAAGATCGAGGAGCAGATCGTGGGGCGCCGGTCCGTCACCCCGGTGGATGTGGTATATGTGGAGGGCATCGCCGATCCCGCTCTGGCGGCCCAGGTGAAGCAGCGGCTGGAGGCCATCGACATCGACGCGCTGGTGACGACAGGCAGCCTGGAGCAGTATGTGACGGACGAGAGCCATACCTCCTTCCCGCTGACGGCCTACACCGAGCGGCCCGACCGGTTCTGCACCGGGCTGGCGGAGGGCCGGGTGGGCGTGCTGGTGGACGGCATCCCCATGGGCTGGCTGTTCCCCGCCACCCTGGACAGCTTTTTCCGCACTGGCCAGGACCGCAGCACGAGCTGGGCGGTGGCGGGAGCGCTGTCGGTGCTGCGGTACGTGTGTATGCTCATCACCCTGTTCCTGCCCGGGCTCTATGTCGCGGCGGTGCTGTTCGATCCGGAGCTCATCCCGGTGAAGCTCACGCTGTCCATCATCGCGGCCAAGGCGGACGTGCCCTTCTCCACGCTGACCGAGGTGCTGGTGATGCTGCTGGCCTTCGAGGTGCTGCAGGAGGCCGGCCTGCGCCTGCCCTCCTCCATCGGGCAGACGGTGTCCATCCTGGGCGGGCTGGTGGTGGGCTCTGCGGCGGTGGAGGCCAAGCTGGTCTCCCCCGCCGTGCTGGTGGTGGTGGCCATCGCGGGCATCGCGGGCTACACCGCCCCCAGCCAGGACTTCGCCGGCGCGCTGCGGATCTGGCGCTTCGGGCTCACCGTGGCGGGCGGGCTGCTGGGATCGACGGGCCTGGTGCTGGCGGGGATGTCGCTGGTGTACCGGCTGGCCCGGCTGGAGACCTTCGGCGTGGCGTACCTCACGCCCTTCGCGTCCAACGCGGGGCGGCAGAAGGAGGGGCATGTGGTGCTCCGAGAGCCGCTGCCCGAGGTCAAGACCCGGCCCGATCATCTCAACACCGAGAACAGGAGGAACCAAGGGTGAGGAAATGGCTTTTGCTGGCCATAGGGCTGGCTGTGCTGCTGGCGGGCTGGCGTCCGGCGTCCCAAGAGCCGGAGGGGCTGGCCCTGGTACGGGTGCTGGGGGTGGACGGGGCCGACCCGGTCACGCTGACGGCGGTGAGTGGCGGGGACGGCCAGGGAGGGCAGAGCCGGGGACGCTCCACCGGCGCGGACTTCGCCCAGGCCCTGGAGGCCCTGCCGTGGTCGGGGGAAGAGGAGCTGTCCCTCACCAGTGTCTCGTATCTGGTCGTGGGGCGGGACGTGGCGCTGGAGGAAGTGCTGCTGGCCGTGCTGCGCAATGAGGAATTGGGCGCGTCCGCCACGGTATGGCTGGCGGAGACAGGGGCGGCAGACCTGCTCGACGGCTGTGAGGATCCGGCCGCCGGGCTGGATCTGCTCGCCCGTCAGGAGATGGGAGCGCCCACGGTGGTGGAGGCGCTCGCCGCACTGGAAGCGGGCGAGGCCCTCAGCTTGCCTCTGCTGGCGGGAGGGAAGCCCTCGGTCATCGACTGGGAAGATCGGAGGACGGCGACATGAAAAGCGAGTTGCTCTCTGCGCGGCAGATCTGGGTGGCGGTATTGGTGGGCGGGCTGTCCACAGCCGCCGCGGGGGCCGGCCTGGCGGACTGGCGATGGCTGCTGGCGGCTGGCGCCATCGGGGTCGCCGCGGGCTGGCTGCTGCTGCTCCGGGTGGGCAGGGGACGGCTCCACCCTGTTTTAGAGGTGGCATATAGGGCCTGGGCCGTCCTGCTCATGGCGGACGTGCTGCGCCGTGCCGCGCTGCGCGTCCAGCAGGCGTCAGGCGAAGGGGGCGGCCCGGGCTGGCTGCTGGTGTTGCTGGCGCTGCCCTTGATATGGATGGGGCTGGGGAAAACGGCCGCGTTCTTCCGTGCGGTGGAGATCTTCTGGCTGGCCATGCTGGCGGTGACGGCGGTCATCCTCCTGCTGGGACTGCCCAGGATGGACTGGCGGTGGGCGATGCAGCCCGTAGGGAGCTGGCAGGGATCCCTGCTGGCAGGGGCGCTCACGATGTCCACGGGGCTGTTCGTCCTCCCATATCTATATAAAGTGAAAGCAGGGCCGGAACGACCGGGACATGGACTGGTCTGGCTGGGGGCGCTGGGGCTGCTGAGCGCTGCGCTGAGCCTGCTGACGACGGGACTGCTCAGCCCTGGAGTGGCGGTCTTGCTGGAGGGGCCCTTTTTCGCTGCGGCGGGGCTGCTGGGGGAGAGCGCGCGGCTGGAAGGGCTGATCTCCGCCGTCTGGCTGCTGCCTGATCTGACCTTGGCTGGGCTGCTGGCTCGGGGCTGGGGGGATGGCTACTGGCCTGGAGCGGCCGTATTGGTCGCTTTGGGGGTGGCCCTCACCGGGGCGACGCAGGCGCTGCCCCAGGCCGTACTGCCGGCCGGGTGCTTGGTATTGGCGGTGCTGACCATGGTGCTCCCGCCAAAAGAGAAGGAATAGTGGTCTGGTGCTGCTGCGGGACACGATATATTGTGGCAGAGAGGGCCTGAAGAAAAAAGACAGAAAAAATCAAAAAAGGTGTTGACAATCGCCGCCGTGTTTGGTATATTAACTGAGCGCTCAGCCGCGAGGCAAGATCCCAAAAAGAACTGATAAAAAAGTTTGATGGGAAGCGAAAAAAGCACTTGACAAGAGCGACTGAGTGTGGTAAGATGACAAAGTTCGCTG
>CANRXB010000017.1 GCA_947643715.1 uncultured bacterium | reverse complement strand
TTGGACGGGGGCGGTCTCCACCGCCGGAGCGGCTGTTTGGACGGGGGCGGCTTCCACCGCCGGAGGGGCTGCTTGGGTGGGCGCGGGCTGCTGAGGGCCAAGCTCACTTTCCAAGGCATCCTCCAAAGCGTTCCTGATCTGCACGGAGACAGCAGCGTCCGGAGCCATCGAGGTCACGATCGGGGGGACGGGAGGCGCAGGGGCAGGGGCTTCGACTGTCGATTCCCCGGGCGTGGGGTCGGCCTTTTTGCTCAGCAGGTTCATGACCCGCGCTGTCTTACTGGTCTTGTTGTCCTTGGCCATGATAGATGATTCTCCTTCTGACTTCTAATTGAAAAATTTGGATATATACTTCAGCCTCGACTTTGGTTTGGGCGAGGGGAAGCGGTCGCCGGCCACTGCGTCCACGATAGACTGGAAGTCCTGGGCCGGACGGGAATCGGGCTGGTAGGTGAGCACGGTCTGCCCATGGGCGGGAGCCATGGCCACGCCCACCCCGCGGTGGATCTTGGCCTGGAACACATGGCTGCCGAGTTGCTCCGCCACCTCTTGGGCCAGTTCCAGGATGTCCCTGGACAGGGTGAGGCGGGAATTGAACTTGTTGATGAGGATGCCCAGCACCTTCAGGTCGGGATTGAAGGTGTCCCGGACGGTCTCGATGGTCTCCTGGAGCTGGGTGATGCCCACCAGACTGAGCACCTCCGCTTCCATGGGGACGATGAGCCCGTTGGAGGCCACATAGGCGTTGACGGTGAGTATGTTCAGCGCAGGGGGCGTGTCGATGATGATGAAGTCGTACCGGGAGCGCAGGCTGGACAACTGCTCGTCCAGCATGAATTCCCGCCGGGGCACGGTGAACTCCACCTCGGCGGCGGACAACATGATGTCCGAAGGCAGCACGTCTCCATACTCGGTGGGTTGGATGGCCTCCTCGATGGTGCAGTTCCCCTTGAGCACGTCATAGATGGTGTTCCCCGAGCCGATATCCAGCCCCAGGTTGAAGCCCAGGTTGCCCTGCGGATCGAGATCGACCCCCAGGACCCGGGCTCCCCGCTGGTGGAGCCCGCACACCAGAGCGGCAGAAGTGGTCGTCTTGCCAACGCCCCCTTTTTGATTGGTGACGGTAATGATCTGAGTCAAGGAATGTTCCCTCCCTTTCACAAAAACTTGGGGAAAAGTCTTAAGTTTAATATACTACAGGTCGATAAAAAAGAACAGAGGTAGAGTAAAAAAACTGCGAAAAATTTTTTGAGAATCTTCTCCTGCGAACATGCTTTGGGCGGGACGGCCGCCCATGGGCTTTTTTAGAAAGGAGCGGTCTATTATGGCGTCCATCACCAGTTTGAGCAACAGCAGCTATAGCACCAACAGCATCTATGGCAACCGTAACATACTCAGTGGTCTGGCCAGCGGCATGGATACCGAGTCCATGATCGAGAACGCGGTCTCCGGCATCAAGCTGAAGATCCAGAACCTGCAGAAGCGGCGCACCAAGGTGGAGTGGCAGCAGGAGGCGTACCGCAGCATCATCGACAAGGCGGTCAACCTCAGCAACAAGTATACCTCCTATTCCTCCAAGACCAACCTGCTCAGCAGCAGCTTCTTCAACAGCGCGGTGAACACCACCACGACGGGGACTTACAAGGACAAGATCTCCGCCACCGGCAAGACCTCCAGCAGCATCAAGATCGATGCGGTGCGGCAGCTCGCCGAGGCGGCCACCTACACCGTGTCCGGCCTGGGCGGGCTCAACACCGGCGAGATCTCCACGATCGACGGCGGGCAGTTCGACGTCTCCAAGACCGACATGCAGGTGAGCACCGTGTCCGGCACGCTGAACTTCAAGTACGGCGGCAACAACGGCGCCAGCTTCGAGATCAAGTTCGGCGAGCTGGAGGACATCAACGACGTCAAGGTGTACAACGAGGACGGCACGGAAAAGACGGACGCCTCCGACGCGGAGAAGATGGCCCAGGCCATCCGGAACAAGCTCAGCGAGGTCACCTACAACTATACCAAGAACGGCTTCAACGAGAGTACCACCGCCGACAAGGCCATCAAGGTGGAGGTGAACGACGATGGCGTCATCTCCTTCTCCGACGGCCTGGGGAGCGGCAACAAGGTCAGCATCAGTTCCGCCAGCGGCGCGATCAAGGACACGCTGAGGATCGGCAAGGACGCGGGGTCCATCAAGGTGGACAAAAAGCTCACCAAAGAGATGTCCATGCAGGATTTCCTGAGCGACAAGTCGCTGGGCTTCACCTTCAACGGCACCAGTAAGACGATCAGCATGGAGAAGGTGGTGGATCAGATCACCGGGGACACGCCGGAGGCCAAGAACGCCAGCTTCGTGAAGGCCCTGCAAAAAGAGCTGGACAATGCGTTCGGCGCGGGCAAGATCTCGGTGGGCCAGAAGGACGGCGGGCTGTCCTTCTCCACAGACGAGGGATCGACCCTGGCGCTGGGCGGATCGGCTGTGGAAGCCCTGGGCTTCACCAGCGGTGACAGCAACTATATCAACGCCGGCAAGAAGCTCACCGACCTGCTGGGCGGCGCGGACAGCAAGTTCTTCACCGAGAACCGGCTGAAGGGCACGTTCAACAGCGCGGACGGCAAGCCCACCGAAAAGGTCAACGGGAACGGCACCAAGTACTACGTGGATGACAAGGGCAACCGGGTGGATGAGGACGGCTTCCGCATCACCAGCGAGGGCAAGGCCATGTACGACTTCCAGGTCAACGGGGCGCACATCAACGTCACCGAGGACACCACGCTGGAGAGCCTCGTCAACTCCATCAACTCCAACGCCGAGGCGGGCGTGAAGGTGAGCTACTCCAAGCTGACCAACGAGTTCAAGTTCACCACCACCGAGACCGGCGCCAACAGCAAGATCGAGTTCGGCGGGATGGGGAAGGACCTGTTCGGGGACACCAGCGCCGCGGGCCGGAAGGTGGACACGACCCAAAAGGTCTCCGAGCTCTTGGGCGACGATTATGCGGGCTACGGCAGCAACGCGTTCTCCGTGGATCTGGGCTTCGGCAGCTTCTCGGTGAGCATGAACGAGAACAGCACCATCGACAGCATCGTCGGCGACGTCAACCAGATGATGCAGGACATCGCCACCTACGACCCCGTGGACGGGGCGAAGTTCAAGGACCTGGAGGCGAGCTTCGACAGCAAGACCAACTCCCTGGTGTTCAAGAACAAGACCACCGGCGAGACCGTGGACGCCACCTTGGGCTCGGGCGCGGCGCAGGACCTGTTCGGCAAGATCCAGATCCCGGAGAACACCGGCAAGTTCACTGCGGGCAAGGACGCCGTCATGGACGTGACCATCAACGGCAAGAGGTTCGAGAACTTCACCCGCAGCAGCAACACCTTCGACATCGACGGCCTGAACGTCACCGTGAAGGGCGAGTTCACCACGAAGGACGACGAAGAGGGCGTCACCTTCAGCACCACTACCGATTCCGACAAGATCGTGGATGCCATCCGCAGCTTCGTGGAAGATTACAACGAGATGGCCACCGAGATCAAGAACGCGTACTCCACCATGCCCGCGCAAAAGACCAACAAGGCCCGTTACGAACCCCTCACCGCCGAGCAGGAGGAGGGCATGACGGAGAGCGAGATCAAGGCCTACAACGAGAAGGCCAAGCAGGGCATCCTGTTCGGCGACTCCACCCTGTCCAGCATGTACGGCAAGCTGCTCTCTGCCATCGCACCCGGCGGCGAGGATGGCCAGACCCTGCGGGAGATCGGCATCAACACCTCGTATAACAACGGCATGACCACCCTGAGCTTGGATGAGGATAAGCTCCGCGCCGCGCTGGAGGGCGATCCGGACAAGGTGCGCACTGCGTTCACCAAGACCAAAGAGGGCGGTTCCAGCAGCGACGGGCTGATGATGACCATGCAGAACACGCTCAACACCTATGTCAAGACCGCCGGTGAGCCCAAGGGCGTGCTGATCACCAAGGCAGGCTCCGTCAAGGCGCCCACTTCGCTCAACAGCAACAGCTTGCAGAGCCAGATCGACAGCATCGACAAGCAGATCGATCGTTGGCAGGACAAGATGTCCAGCCAGATCGACCGTTACACCACCCAGTTCAGCCGTCTGGAGCAGTTGATCGCAGAGATGAACTCTCAGGCGTCCGCCATGTCCGGTCTGATGGGCGGCGCTTCCGGCTACTGATCTTAGAGAAGGAGTCAAGCATGGACATCAAAGGCTTCCAGGGGTATCAGGGCTATAAGGAACAGGGCATCAGCGAGATGTCGCAGGGAGAGCTGCTGCTGCTGCTGTATGACGAACTGGTCAAGCGCCTGCTCCGGGCTGGGTTGGCCCTGGACAAAGCGGACTATCCCCTGTTCGAAGCGAGCGTGGACCGAAGCTTGGATATCATCCATTATCTGGACGATACCTTGGATATGCAATATCCCATCAGCCGGAACCTGAACAGACTGTACGATTACCTCTGTTTCGAGTTGAACCGGGTGAAGGCTGGGCGGAACAAGACCGAGCTGGAACGGGTCAAGACCATGGCGGGCGAGCTGCGCGACACCTTCCGCGAGGCGCAGAAGAACAGCACCCAGGAGCTGACCAGCGCCGGCTCAGAGGGATGAGATATGGCCGTGGACGAAAAGACTGTGATGGATGCCCTCGTCCAGATGAAACGCACCGGGAACCTGCTCAATGAGCTATGGGACCTGACCCAACAGCTCGGCCAATCCATCGACCGGAACGACCAGGTGAGCACCCAGATGCTCATCGCCATGCGGGAAGAGCCGCTGGGCAAGCTCCAGGACGCGGACCAGGCCCTGCGCGATCAGCTCGAGGCGCTGCCGGATCGGGAGGCCGCGGCCGGATTGGCCGCTATGCTCAACGGAGGCCCCCCCGCAGACCAGGCCCAACGGGTCCAGAACATGCTGTGTGAACAGGTGGCGTCCAACCACCGCAGGCTCAAGCAGGTGATGGAGCTCGACCGTATGCTGAACCAGCGGCTGGGCAGAGAGAGATCGGCATATCAATGAGTCAGACGCAACAAAATATCGGCCCGGTGTCTCACCGGGCCGATATTCAGCGAACGAACGAAGCTATGTAGCCGGAGCGGACAGCACCCACAAGGGCGCGCCGTTGTCTCGGGCAGAGGAGAGCTCATCCAGGACGATCTGGGGATCCCAAAGCTCCAGGCTGCGCTCCAGGCTGTTGGGGTCGGCCACCAGGACGTCCCCGCTGAGGGTCACTCCCCGCAGGAGGATGAAATGCCCTCCGTCGGTGAAATGCCCGGGGCCCACGAGGGCCACCAGCAGCTTGCCTTCCCGCAGCACACGGCGCACCTCGTCCGCAGTGCGGGAGGGGAGTGCCTCCACCTCCAACCCGAAGGCCCGGGCGGTGCCGCGGACGATGGAGTGGTAGGAACCGCTCCGCCGGGCCCAGTAGCCGTGCTCCACGGCCCAAGCGGCCATCACGGCCGGGTCGGTGTCGGTATCGGTCATGCTGGCCACGGCCATGGCCATGGCCGTGGGGCCGCAGCCATAGGGGCCGATGGGATCGGTGCCGTAAGGCTGTTCGGCCCATTGCTCATCGGATTGGCAGAAATATGTGATGTTCACAGAACCGCCTGTGAGGATCTGCTTGCCGCCTTCCTCCACCACCTCTGTGAGAGGCGGCTCCGTGACCACCACCGGGGCGGTCGAGGGGGAGGGCTCCGGGGTCTCTGGAGGTCCCGATCCATCGACCTCGAGAACGACCTCCTTTGGGGCAGTGAGCTCTTCCCACAGCGCTGCCACCTGCCGGGCAGCCTGGCCTGCCAGCTCGGCGGCGCGCACGGCTGTCGCATGGCAGAAGCGTCCGACGGCTTCCAGGCCGGCACGGCAGGCATCCAGACCGGCGCGGCAAGCGTCTGTCACCACCGTGGCGGCGTAGCGGGCGGGAGCCACGATCCGATCGTAGGTCTCAGGCTCGAAATGGCTGCAAGCGGCCAGCTCTGCAGCTCCGATGCACAATACCGCCAGCAGTATGGATAGGACGATGTTGCGCCCCCTGTGGTTGGAGCGATCTCTTTTCTTCATCCACTCACCTCCCGAACGAAAAGCGGCGTGCATCTATTATATCAGAGATCGCGTTTTTTTCAATGGAAAGAAATATGACCCAGTCCCGAACTTTCCGTGGAACCAGGAGACAGTTATGCCCACCATTCAATTGGACCATGTTTCAAAATTTTATAAGCGCAAACGACGACGGCGAAAAGGTACGATACACCAGGATATGGGTGTGGAGGATGTAGATCTGACCATCCGTCAGGGGGAGTTCATCTTCGTCGTGGGAGGGAGCGGCGCCGGGAAGAGCACCCTGCTGCGCCTGATCACCGGCCAGACCAAGCCCAGCCAGGGCAAGGTCTATGTAGATCAGAAGGATCTCAACCGGGTGATGTTCCTGAGCCGGAACCGGGCGGCCGTGATGTTCGGGAAGATCTGGCAGGACCCCACGCTCATCCGAAAAAAGACGATCGGGGAGAATCTGGCCTTGGCGTCTCAGATCGCTCTGGGCCGGGAGAGCCCCCGCATGGTGGACATCCGGGTGAAGAAGGTGCTGGGCCTGGTGGGGATGAAAGGGGTAGAGGACAAATACCCGGTAGAACTCTCCATCGGCCAATGCCGCCGTGTGGAGCTGGCCCGGGCGATGATCGGCAGCCCCCCTGTCCTGGTCCTGGATGAGATCACGGCCAATCTGGACGACGACTGCATCTGGGACACACTGCATCTGCTCAACGACATGAACCGGAAGGGCACGACCATCATCATGGCCACGCATGACAGCCAGTATGTCAACATCCTGCGCCGGCGTGTGATCACTATGAGCAATGGACGTGTGACCAAGGACGAGCAAAAAGGGAAATACGGCGATGTGCTGGAACGGGATCGGAAACCGCTGATCCTGACCAAGCTCAGGACCGATTTCATATAAAATACTACAGTCAAGAAGCTTTAGGAGGAGAAGGGTCCATGATCAAGAACATGAAGATACGGAAAAGCCTGATTTTAGGTTATGGTGTCACGATCGCGGTTTCCGTAGCCATCATCATCGCGTCGCTCATCATGATGAACGTACAGCGAAACGCTTACACCGACATCATCGACCGATATGTCGGGGCGAACGAGATGGTCTTCGAATGCCGTATCAGCTACAACATCGCCGCTCGTAACCTGCGTGATTCCGTGGTCTCCGGTGATATGACCGGGATCGATGAGGCCAGTTCCAAGATCAATCTGTTGATCAGCCAGATCAGCCAGTTGGAGCAGATGTATCCCCTGGATGATAAGACTGAGCTCAACACCTTCAAGAAGTGCGTGGAGGAGTGGGAGACAGAAGCCATCAACATCGGTAAGGTGGCCCGCAACGATCGTCAGGAGGCCGCCACCATGATCGTGACCACCTGCTCTCCCAAGCTGGTGGCCGCCGCTGCCGCAGGCGATGCCCTGGCGGACCGGCTGATGGACGCGCAGAACGATATCATCAAGGAGCAGAACACCGCCTCCACCATCGGCATCGTCTCCATCATCGCAGTCTTCGTCGTTGCCACCATCGGCGTGATGTATATCGCGTTCAGGATCATCAAGACCATCGTGGTCCCGGTGACTGAGGTACATACCGCTCTGGTCGGCTTCAGCGAGGGCAAGCTGGACATCCCCGTGGGATATGAGAGCGCCAGCGAGCTGGGCGAGATGTGCGATGCGATGCGCACCAGCCAGAACATCCTCAACGGGATCATCAGCGATGCCTGCCGTCTGCTGGAAGAGATGGGCAACGGCAACTTCGACGTGCGCACCAAGGACGAGCGCATGTATGTGGGCGCTACGAGCAGCATCCTGACTTCTATCCGCGCCATCAACCGCAGCTTGAGCGACGCGCTGAGCCAGATCAACCAGAGCGCCGAGCAGGTGTCCGCCGGCGCCGAGCAGGTGTCCACCGGCGCGCAGTCTTTGGCCCAGGGCGCGACCGAGCAGGCCAGCGCCGTGGAGGAGCTGTCCGCCACCATCGCTGAGATCGCCAACAATTCCCGCAAGAACGCTGAGAGCAGCGAATTGGCCATGAACCACTCCCAGGATGCCGGCCAGCGTGTCAGCGAGAGCTCCGAGTACATGCAGCAGATGGTGGAGGCCATGGGCAAGATCTCTGAATCCTCCTCCGAGATCGGCAAGATCATCGCCACCATCGAGAACATCGCGTTCCAGACCAACATCCTGGCCCTGAATGCCGCCGTCGAGGCTGCCCGTGCAGGCAGCGCCGGCAAGGGCTTCGCCGTGGTCGCCGACGAGGTGCGCAACCTGTCCGCCAAGTCCGACGAGGCCGCCAAGGCCACCAAGGAGCTGATCGACCGCTCCATCGTGTCCGTCAAGGAAGGCAATGAGATCGTCCAGCGGGTGTCCGAGTCTCTGGGCAAGACGGTGGAGAGCTCCAACAAGGTGCTGGAGGCCGTCCAGCAGATCACCAAGGCCGCCGAAGAGGAGTCCCAGGCCATCACGCAGGTGACCGAGGGCATCGACCAGATCTCCTCCGTGGTGCAGACCAACTCCGCCACCAGCGAGGAGTCTGCCGCCGCCAGCGAGGAGCTGTCCAGCCAGGCCGCGCTGATGAAGGAGCTGCTGTCCCGCTTCAAGATGCGTCAGGACAGCTACGGATCCAAGGCGGCCCAGCCCGTTTACAGCGCCGCAGCCGTCTCTTCCTCTTCCTCTGCCCCCGTCCATGACGATGGGTATGACGCCGCGCCCAGGCGCGACAATTCTGCCGCCAGCGTGTTCAGCAAATACTGAGAAATCGAACAGGCTGCCAGGAGGCGGCAGTCATGCCGCTTCCTGGCACCTTTTTGTAGACTCGATGAAAACCGCAGCAAGAGAGGAGCGGAGCTATGGCAGATATGAAGGTGCAAGACAAGGACCTGATCTTCGCCCTGGATATCGGCACGCGCAGCGTGGTGGGCGTGGTGGGCCGGCCGGTGGGAGACCGGCTGAAGGTCCTCGATGTAGAGATGGCCGAGCATGGCAAACGGGCCATGATGGACGGCCAGATCGACGATATCCGTCAGGTGGGCTCGTTGGCGAGGACCGTCACCCAACGGCTGGCGGGCCGGCTGGGCGTGTGTCTGGAGCGGGTATGCGTGGCCGCTGCCGGACGAGCCCTGCGCACACAGCGCGGATCCTTCACGCTGGAACTGCCCGAGGAGCAGTCCATCGATGCAGAACAGATCAGCCGCCTGGAGGCGGGCGCCGTGTCCGCCGCTGAGGAGGCGCTCCAGGCCGATGGCGATAACCGCCGCCAGATGTTCTTGGTGGGTTATACCGTGGCCCAGTACCGGCTGGACAATTACCCTATGGCGAACCTGCAATACCACACCGGGCGCAAGGTGGAGGCGGACGTGGTGGCCACGTTCCTCCCCGGCGAGGTGGTGGAGAGCCTGTATGCCGCCATGCACAATGCCGGGCTCCAGGTGGCCAGTATGACGTTGGAGCCCATCGCCGCGATGAACGCCGCCATCCCTGCGGAGCTGCGGCTGCTGAACCTGGCGATGGTGGACATCGGCGCGGGCACCACCGACATCGCCCTGTGCCGGGACGGCAGCGTGGTGGGATACACCATGGCCACGGTAGCTGGAGACGAGGTCACCGAAGCCATCATGCGGTCCTTCCTGGTGGATTTCAAGACCGCGGAGCAGATCAAGCGAAGCATAGGGGAGAGCCAGGAGCTCATCCGCTGCCGGAACATCTTGGGACAGGAAGAGCGTATCGCTGTGGCAGAGGTGGTCCAGGCCATCCAGGAGCCCATGGACCGGATGGCGGACGCCATCGCCAAGCAGATCCTGGAGGTGAACGGCGCGGCGCCGTCCGCAGTGTTCCTCGCAGGCGGCGGGAGCAAGCTGACCGGGCTGCGGGAAAAGGTCGCGGTCCAGCTCGAGATGGACGAAAAGCGGGTGGCCATCGCAGGGAACAATTTCGCGCTGAGCGTGTTCTCCGAGAGCCTTGAGCTCGAAAGGCCCGAGTTCGCCACCCCGCTGGGCATCGCCATCTCGGCGGGCCTGGGGCTGCTCAACGACAGCTATGTGGTCACCCTCAACGGCCAGACTGCCAAGCTGTTCCGCAACGGTGTGCTCACCCTGCGGGACATCCTGCTCATGAACGGTTACAGCTATGCCGACATGGTGGGGAAAACGGGCAAGAGCCTCACCATCACTTTGGACGGTAAGCGCCTGGTCTTTCGGGGCGAGCCCGCCGTCCCCGCTATCCTGCGGGTGAACGACGAGGAGGCTACGCTGTCCGCGGTGGTCCACGCCGGCGATCATATCCACTTCGTCCCGGCCACCCACGGTCAGGCGGCCAGCCGCACCCTGGCGGAAGTGCTGGGCCCTGATTTCTATGGGAAGGTGCTGGTGAACAACGCTCAGGTCCCCATGGATGCCCCACTGTCCCAGGGCGATGTGATCCTCACCCTGCGGCAGACCCCGCCTGCGCCTGTGGTGACCCCGCCCGCGCCCCCGGTGGAGACGATCCTGGCCCGCGCGCCCATCCAGTCCACCGCAAGGACTGCGGTCCCGGCCCAAGCCGCTCCTGCGCAGCAGGCGCCCCGGTCCCGTGAGCTGCATTTCTTCCTGAACGGCGAGCCTCTCGTCCTCCCCCGGAAGGACGACGGGTCCCCGTACTATCTAATGGATCTGCTGGAGTATTCCGGCATAGACTTCGAGCATCTGGACAGGGCCGTGCGCCTGGAGGTGAACGGTGTGGAGCGAGGCTTCCAGCACACGCTGAAGGAGCAGGACTCCGTGATCATCTCCCTGTCCTGATGGAACAGACGCAAGAGGTGTTGTATCCATGCCCATAGGAAAACCGAAGGAACCCAAGGAGCCCAAGGCTCCAAAGGAGAAAAAGCCTAAAAAGCCCAAGAAGGTCAAGCCGCCCAAGGACAAGAAGGTGAAGGACGACGAAGCCGTGCCGGAGGAAGGCGAGGACGGCAAGCCCAAAAAGAAGAAGCCGCCGATCCTGCTGATCATCATCCCGCTGGTGGTCATCATCGCTGCGGCCGTCGTCGTTTTCGTGTTCGTGTTGCCCAACAGGAACGCGGATGAGGACCCGGATGCGTCCGTCTCAGTGGAGCCTTCGCCCCCTGTGCTGCCGGAAGAGATCATGATCGGCGAGACCGCTATCGTCGGCATGGCCTTGGAGGCGGATGAGAGCGGCGCTGTGGCGGAAAAGGCCAAGACAGTGACCTATACCTATTCCAACCTGAATGACGCAGGCAAGGCGGCCCAGACCTACGCCAAGCAACTCGCCGGTGAGGAGCCGAGGTTCTCCCTCGTGGACGAGGACCTCGTCAGGCTCAGGGAACAGCCGGACTATACTGCGGCCGAGGGCACAGTGCTCTTTGCCCGAAACGTCCCGATCGAAGAGCCGGCCGCCACCCAAGCCCCAGAGTCCCAGGCTCCCGAGGATCCCAAAGAGTCGGAGGAGGGGTCCCAGCCGCCCGATGCGGAAGGATCCCAAGCCCCAGCGGAGAGCAAGGAGCCGGAGCCGGAAGAGGAGCCGATCACCTATGTGCATACAGTGCGCATGACCTGGTCCCCAGGGGTCTGCGTGGTCACGGCAGACGAAAAGGTCGGGAAGGTGACGTCCCCGCCGCCCACTCCTCCCGCCCACTCCATCAGCATGTGGGAGGCTGAGGAAAACTTGGAAGCGATGTTGCCGGAGCAACTCGGCCTGCCCGGAGAATCCATGGACATCTATGAGGTGATCCCCATGGATGGCACTGAGATGGTGAACGGCGCGGCCTGTATCCGGATGTACGTGTACAGCAACAGCAATGTCCAGAACGGCAACGAGTTCATGGGCAGCTACCTGATGAGTCTGGACGGCCAGCATCTATATCGGCTGGATCCGGTCACGGACGAGATCATCGAACTGGAATATCCTCTTAAATGATGAAAAGCGCTGAGAACTTACGTTCTCAGCGCTTTTTATTCCCAATAGGGGCCCAAGACCGGTCTGTCCGGCGTGCCGGATAGGCACAGGGACTTCTCACCGTTCGCCAAGGCGGCGTGCTCCAGGAACAGTGGGGTGAGCAGTCCCTCCAGCATGGGGACTGTGGAGCGGGGAGAGATGGCCTCTTCGGGGGTGAGGAGGCGGACGAGCTGTGGATCGACTTGGACGATATCCAGGCCGTATTCCCGGCCCAACGCGGCGATCTGCTTCTTGGTGACGGCCTCTCGTGCCGCTCTGTCGAGCCGGTGGAACCCGATGAGGCCGCTGAAGCGTCCGGCGATCTCCCGCAGTACACCGGAACGGGCCAGGGCCAGCCTGGCCGATTCGTCTGCCTGGAACAGCCTCTGGGCCAGGCCGGCAGGGGCAGAGGGGCCGTCCTGGGGCACTGGAGCGGCAGGACCTTCCCGGGGCAAGGCAAAACCCAGCCCCCGGCGGCGGGTATCGGACAAGTCGGTGTTGGTGGTGAACAGGAAGATACAGCGGCGAAAATCCAGCTCCCGCGATCCCTGGTCCTTTTCCTGACGGGCCGTGCAGCGGCCTTCGTCCAGGATGGACATGAATACCTTCAGTACCTCTGGATGGGCCTTGTCCAACTCGTCGAACATGAACACCGTATAAGGACAGGCGCGCACCGCCTCCAGCACCGTCGTGTCCTCATAGCCCACGTAACCTGGGGGCGCGCCGGTGAGCCGGTAGACGGAATGGGCTTCGGTGAAGGTGTTCAGCTCCGTCCACACGAGGCGGTAGCGTTCCTCGTCCAGACAGCGGTTCAACGCCGGGGCGATGGCCTTGCCCAGCTCTGATTTGCCCACGCCGGTGGGACCGTAAAAGATGAGGGAGAGGGGGCGCAGCGGTTCCCGCTTGAAGGCGTGGCTCCACAGCTTGAAGGCTGCGGCCTCCACCGCACCCTCCTGGCCCAGCACGCTGTCCTGAAGGGTGCAGCGCAGCCGGTCGAACAGGTCATGGGTGGTGTGGGGGCTGTGGATCCCGGCCAAGGTGTGGAGGCGGTCCGTCATCGCCTGGAAGCCGGCGTAGCGCTGTACGGCGCCCTGAGAAAAGAAATGCGCCAAGCGGGGATCCGTCCCGTCGTAGACCACGGTGGGACGGAAATAGAGCAGATAATCCTCGCCATACCGCCAGAAGCCGAGCTGCGCTTGGGCAGGCCGGCAGCCGGAGGGCAGATTGCATCCGGCAAATTCATAGCTGCGCCCCAGGCGGGCACAAGCGTCCACACGCTGTTTCAGTCGGGCATATCCCACAGGATCGCAGGTGCAAAATCGGGCGAACTCCATGTACAGCCTCCTTACGGCGCCCTTTGGGTCCGATATGGAGCCGCCGCGCTTTGATTATAGCCGATTTGGAGCCGGATCAGCCGTGAGATCGAGAAAAGCTGGGAGATATCGATGGGGATGAAAAAGCCGGCCCGAAGGCCGGCTCTTCTGCGTATCATGCATAGACGTCGATGAATTGCCCCTTGGCAGGTCCTGCCGGGATGTCAGGAAGCATGTTCAGCAGCTCCTGACCAGCCAGCTCTTGTGTGTCCATCATCTTTTTGGTGACGGCCATCGAATAGTTGGTGGCGAACGACGCAGCGCTCATGCCCATAGCCATACTGGCGATAGATTCCATCATGATTCAGCCCTCCTTTCCATCCGGCACTGCCGGGATCTGCTTCATCGTCTTTGGAGCGGCCTTGGGGTCACGATGATCCAGCACGCCGCCCAGCAAGCCCAGCAATTCAGTCGGAGCGGCCTCCTCCATGGCGGAATCCCGGTTGGCTGCGGTCGCGGTGACCAATTCGCTGCGCAGGATGGACACGTCCTCCGGCGCAGTGATGGCCAAGCGGACCCGCGTCCCGTCCACAGAGACCACGCGGACGGTGATGTCCTCGCCGATCACCAGGGACTCACCGGCTTTGCGCTGCAAGATCAACATACTGCGCCCTCCTCCGTTCTGAACTGAGCGAGGGGATGACGCATCTCATAGGCGTCGCTCTCTAAAATGACCTGCCTGGCTACCCGGGTGTCCGGATGGATGGCGATAGGACATTTCAGGTTGACAGTGCTGTCCGAAACAGGTCTTTTCACCACGCACAGCACATAGAAGCCCAACTCTTGACTGTCCTGGACGCCCAGATCCTTGAGTTCTCGCGGCTGAAGGACGGGGGCGTAATCAGGCGACAGGGAAAAAGGATCCATGGCCACGAAAGCCAGGGCAGGGGTCTGGGTGCTTTGGAAACAGAGCAGGGATCCTGCGCTGCCCTCGAAGGGCAGGAGCAGGAACTCATGCTCCTCCTCGAAGCCGAAGAGGCCGGCGGGGAAGCTGAGCACGTCCCCTGCCTCGTAGTCGATCTCACCAAAATATTTGGTCTGAAGCTTCACGAAAACCTCCATGCGCTGTCCAGCGCTCTATCCGTCGCGGCCGCGGGGTCAAGCCTCCACGTCCACCGGCTGGTAGTTGGGGTCGGCAGAGGGGGGCACGTACAGGGGCCCGCCCACGTACTTGATGATCACATCGGGCTGCTGGGTGACGGACAGCTCGATATCACCAGGGGTGAATTCGAGCTCAGGCCGGTTCACCCGCCAGTCGAAGTTCAGCTTATCCATCTCATAGCGGATGTGCATCTCGCCGGGATCCCAGGAGATCTCAGCGGGCGCGGAGGGAAGGAACTCGATGCCTACATTGGGCTTATAGTTCTTCATAGTGGCGTCAGCAGCGAATTGGGTGATCATATCCTGCCCTATCTTGGCTTTCAAGAGCATCTGGCCCTGTTGGGCATAGGTGGCTGTAGCCGTATAGGAAGCCTGCTGCCCTTGCTGGGCGTACTGCTCTACAGAGCGCACAGCGGTGGGGACCACAGAATTGCGGGCCTCAAAGGTATCGATGTTCAGTTTGATGGGCCGGCTCTTGATGCTCAGCCCGCCTTCGCCCCGAGAGATCTCGAGGTCCGCAGTCCCCCGGCTGTATTCCAGCTTGGCATGGGACACCTTCATCTCGATCTCGATAGGGACTGTTTTGATTTCGATCAGGGGATACATAGTCTTGATTTCCGCTCCTCTCTATGAACGATCAAAGCTGTATGATCGCGCAGGATCAGCGTAAAAAGTCCATCAGACTCTCGGACAATACGCTGTTGCCCACCTTCAGGGCAGCATTGTAACAATACTGGGCCCAGATGAAGGAGGTGATGGAGTCCGCCATGTTCACGTCTTCCAGTTCGGAATACTGCTCTTGGAGGTTGTAGTGATTGTCCTCCAGCAGTTCCATATTGTTCTTCAGCTTGGTGGTGCCCGCGTCCATGTTGGTGAATTCGGTCTTGAAGTTGGAGGCAGCCGTCTCCAGCTTCTGCACCAGACCCTTGAACTCGTCGTAGGTCTCTGCGCTCCAACTTTCGCCCTCGTCCACGCTGTTGGAGATCTCCTTCAGGCGCTGCACGATGGAGTAGATGTTCTTGGGGTCGCCGTCCGCATCCTCGCCGAAACCGATGAAGGTGAGGCCGTGGAGCGCGGCGTTATAGCCGCTGGACTCGATGAGCTTGTTGTCGTCGTCCTCCTGGAAGCCCAGGCCGATGTCCACGTACTGCTTCTCGTTCATGAGGTACTCCAGCCGCCTGGCGCTGTCTACGGCCGCATCGTATTCCGCCTCGGTGATGACATCGTCCTCATCGTTTTTGATATAATACTCGGTGCCGTCCAGCTCCAGGACATATGGGTCGGTCCCATCCGTGCGGACGGATTGGATCAGCGCGTCATGGCTGGTCTTGCTCATCGTGTCGGCGCGTCCGGCGAGGACGTATTTTCCGTCCACCGTCGTGAACGGCTGGCCGGTGGCCTGATCCATCAGCACGGCTGGGTCGTTGTTCGTCGGATCGTACTTGCTTGGGTCGATCGTGTCCGTATCCGCCTTCAGATATGCCACCGCTCCAGGATCCGTGGCGGGGACCACCTCATTGTTCGCGTCGAGCATGATCGGATCGCCGTTTGCGTCCTCCATCCACTTGGGGACCTCGTAGAGCTTGGCGTCAGCGGACAGGTAACTTGTCCCGGCCGGGTCGATGTTCCCAGTGGCGGCGTCCACCATGATGGGGGAGCCGTCTTTTTGCAGCACGCAAGGTACCGAGGAGTCCACAGGCACGCCCCGGTAATAGAGCTGGTTCTTACCGTCCACCGTCTTGACCTCGAAGGGGACGTTGTGGCCGTCCGCCCCGGCGAAGATGAAATTGTCGCCGTATTTCTGGTTCAGATTTTGGACGATGGTCTCAGACATCTGGTCCAGTGCTTTGGTCAACTGAGTGCGGGCGTCTCCAGTGGGGTCGTTGAGCATCTTCAAGGTGGTGCTCTTCAGCGTGCTCAATTGAGTGCCGCCGTTCTCGGTGTCGATGAGCTTGCTGATGGTATCTAGGCAGGAGAACGCGCTCTGATACTTGTGATAGGTTTCGCTGCACACGTCATATTGGCTCTCCACGGCCATGCGGGACTTACGCAGCCGGAAAGCTTTGGCGGCGGAAGCGGGATCCTCGGCATAGGAATTGAAGTTGCGCTGGGTGAGCATCGTGTCCCGGGCACTGTTCATGGAGACGAAGGACTTCATCAGGTTGCTGCGGTAGCTTCTCAGCACACCGCCGGTAGTCGCGCGGATCATGTTAGCAAGACCTCCTTACGTCAGCGTCCGGCCAAGCCGGTGTTGTTGATCAAACGATCTATCACCTCGTCGATGGCGGTCATCAAGCGGCAGGCGGCGGAGTATGCTTTTTGGAACTGCATCATGTTCATGGCCTCATCGTTGAGGTCCACGCCGGACACGCCGTCCCGGCTGGTATCGAGCTCGATCAGAGAGGTGTAGTGGGTATTGAGCTGGACGTTGGACACACGCTGGTCGTTGCCCAGCACGGTGCACATGTTGCTGTACATATCGTTGAAGGAGCCCTGGAACAGCTTCTTGCCCACTGCCGGGTCGGTGGTGTTGGGATCGTCCAACTCCTTGGGATCGTAAGTCAGGGACTCGTTGATCTTGCTGAGCATGTGGCCGATGTTGTCGCCTTGGGTGGAGTTGGTCACCTCGCCGCCGAAGAGTATGGTCCAGGTGGGGACGACATGGACGTCGCCGGTGCTCCAGCTATGGGCGATGGAGATATTAGCGGCGGTGATGCCCTCTGCGTCGTCGCCGTTGCCGTTGTTGCTGAACAATACGCCGCCCTTGGGGATGTCCTTGGTGACCGCCGCAGTATCGCCGGGCTTGACAGCATGAGCTTTCAGGAAATCCGCCACCGTAGTATATCCGGAATTCGGATATTTGGCGTTGATCTCAGCCATCGTGGCGGCCTCATCATAACCCGGCTTGATCTTCACCTCGTCCAGATTGCAGACGGGATGGTCGGGATTGCCCACGAAGAAACCGTCCTTGTCCACGTAATAGTTCGTAGCCGGGTCCAACGTCCATCCCTGATCGGAGTACAGCCCCGTCACAGGGTCCAGCACATGTCCGGCATCGTTCACCACGGGCAGGCGCTTGGTCAGGGAGGAGGCGGTGATCGGATCGCCGTTCTCATCCACCGGCGTGCCCTGGTTGAGCTCATTATATGCCTCGGCGAACTTCTTCGCCAGCAGATCGAGGGACTTCTGATAGTAAGGGATACCCCGCTTGGTGGTGGCATTGATGTCTCCGTCCACGTCGGACTGGGTGGAGAACTCGCCCTTTTCCGTCAGCAGCTCCCGTATGGCCTGGAGACCTCCATGCAGATCGTTGTCCGCCAGCTCGACGGGATACTTCTGCCGCAGCTCGGCGTTAGGGGTCTGACGGCCCTTGGAGTCCACCGGCACGGACACGTCCAGATCGAAGTTGGGACTGTCCATCATGTCCGCGAGGTCGGGGTCGTCGGTGGGGTTGCCGCCCTTGTCCAGATAAGGGTGGGTGGCGTTGGTGGCGGGGTCGGTGTTGGGGACGGGCACCTTGCGGATGGAGAACTGAGAGCCATAGATGCCGTCGATGAGCACGGTCTCGTCCGTGTCGCTGTTCGGATCGGGGTTGGCGTCCCCCAGGGAGATGGTGAGCTTCTCCACCTGCTTGCCCGCGCCCACGTCCTCCATGCTGTACTCCACTTTGATGTGCATATACTCGGACAGCTCATCGATCTGACGGTTGCGCTCGTCCCGCATCTCCAGGGCGTTGTCGCCGTGGATCTCGCTCTTCCGGATGGACTCGTTCAGGTTGCGGATGTTGGTGAGGATCTCGTTCACCGAGGACACCTTCTGCTTGAAATCATCTATGGTGTTCTCACGCAAGGTATCCAGCTTGCTGGCGTAGGTGTTGAACAGCTTCACCAGGGCCGCGGCAGAGGTGCGCACCAGGGTGTCGTTGCTCTTGGTGGGGTCGGCGTCGAGCCGCCGCAGGGAATCGGCCAGGTCCTGGAGCTGGGCATAGAGCAGGCCGTCCTCGCCGCTGCCCTTGCCCACTTCGTCCAGGGTGTCGGCGATCTCCTTGAGGCCGTTGAGCATGGTCTGGGTGTAGCCCACGTCGGAAGCGGTGTTGCGGTAGCGGATGTCCAGGTAGGGGTCGCGCACCTGGTTGATGCCGGTGACCAGAGCGCCGTTGCCCACGTGGTTGTCGAAGATGGACCGGTACATGTCGTTGCCGCCGGTCTTGAAGCTCTTCTGGTCCACCCGCTGGCGGGTATAACGGTCGGTATTGAGGTTGGAGATGTTGTTGCCCGTCACACGCAGGCCGTGCTGGGCGGCGTAGATGCCCAGGCGTGCGGTAGTGAAACTGTCGAACGTTCCAATAGTACCCATAGAGATGACTCCTTACATACGGCGACCCGCGTCAGGCGCGGAAGTCTGTTTTCATGTTCTTGGGCGGTTCGGCCCCTGGCGCGGCATAGCCGGCTCCCCCAAGCACCGGATCGATGCCTGAGGCGGTGATGGTCTTTTCGATTTGGTGCAGGTTGAGCTCCAGGGTGGTCCGGGCCATGTCGGCGCAGCTCCGGTAGATCTTGTAGCTCTGCCGCAGGGCCTCTACGATCCGGTGGGCGTCGTCCTCCAGCTCGGGAGGGAACTTATCCACGAGGCCGGACAAGGTCGTCCCCTCCAGCCCCAGCGGAGCGGCCAGCTTGAGCCGGCGCTGTTCCAGCCCCCGCAGGCTGAGGGTGATCACCTGCTCCTGCTTGAGCACTGCGTCCAAGGCCATGAGGTCGTCCTGGCGGACGACCGTGGCCTTCTGCTCGGCCAGGCCGGCGAGCTGCTCCAGGCAGCCGCCCAGCTCCTGGAGGAGGTTCAGATAGGTCTGATAGGCGCCGTCCATTCACCGGCCCTCCCCTAAAAGGAGGATCCTGGCCGCGATGGCCATGGGGTCCGGCGTATAGTCGCCGGAGGCCACCTGCTGACGCAGGGCGGAGATGTCGCCAGTGGTGGTGGCGGTGCGCACTTCCCCGGAGAGCCGGCTGACCAGTCCCATATGGAAACGGCTGTCCTGGCTTGGCGTCGAGAGGGTCACGCTGTCATAATTCGTGCTGCCCGGGACTGCCTGGGCCTTGTTGTCGCGCCCTGTCTTGGTCCGAAAGACCTTCGCGGGGCCGATGGGGGAGATCGCGCCGTAACCGGACGAGGTCAGCATAGTCACTCACATCCTTTTCTTTCCGATAGGTTTGATTGCTTTACATTCATTATATCGGCAATGCCGGCGGGAAGATAAGAAAAACGGGGAAATTTCTTTGCATGGATAGGACATGCCCGGAGCCTTCCAGGGAAGGTTCCGGGCAAGATCTGGTCATTTGGTCGGTATTTCCTTCATACGATCGGGTCTTTTCCGTTCAACCCAGGCTCTTGAGGTGGCGCAGCAGCACGTTGGACACATTGTCGCAGGACGCCTGTATCATCACCGCGCCGATGTTGTGGGCCACGCCGGGCATCCCGTAGACCACGGAAGACTCCTTGTCCTGACCGATGGTGTACGCGCCCTTCTTGCGCATGGCCAGCAGGCCCACCGCTCCGTCCTGGCCCATGCCGGTCATGATGATGCCCACCATCTTGCAGGTCACCACGTCGGCCATGGACTGGAACAGGGCGTCCACCGAGGGGCGGTGGCCGCTCACCTTGTCGCCGGGAGTGCAGGACACGGTATACCGTGTGCCGATGCGCACCACCCGGCATTGCAGGTCGGCAGGGGCGACCAAGGCCAGGCCGCGGCGGAGCTCATCGCCGTTCTGCGCCTCCCGCACCTCCATGGCACACAGGCGGTCCAGGCGCTCGGCGTACATCTTAGTGAAGCCGGGGGGCATATGCTGGACGATGATCATGGGGGGGATGTCCTTGGGCAGGCGCTTCATCACGGCCACAGTGGCCTCGGTGCCGCCGGTAGAGGCGCCCAGCCCGACGATCACCCGGTCCAGGTTGGGGCTGTTCCCCAGCGGGGGGGCCGCCATGGAGGAGCCCGCTCCGGCCGCAGCGGAGGGCGCCGGTCGGGGCCGGGCGGTGGCCGCCATGACGACCTTTTGGGCCAGCGCGGACAGGAACGCCTCAGAGCTCTGCTGGTCGTCCGGCTTGCGCACGAAGTCTATCGCGCCCACGGCCAGGGCGTCGAACACCTTCAGGTCCAGGGAGGACACCAGGATGACCGGGATGGGATTGTTGGGCAGGTATTGCTTCAAAAAATCCGTGCCGCTCTGACCGGGCATCTCCACGTCCATGGTCACCACGTCGGGCCGGCATTGCGGGATCTTGTTCTTGGCGTCCAGGGTGTTGATGGCGAAGCCCACCACCTCGAGCCTGGGGTGGGCGGACAGGCCCCGGATGATCATGCTCCGGGCCACCAAAGAATCGTCCACCACCATGACCCGGATCTTTCTGCTTTCACTCATAGGGATCGGCATGATATAAGGCGAGCCTCCTCTTTCTGATTAGGGTGCCGGGCCGACCGGAAGATGCGGGTCGGCCCGGCTGTTGCGATCACTTCTGGAACGTGGACGGCGCCAGACGGCGGTAAGGGGCGTCATTGCTGAGGTTCTCGGATTTACTGATCAGCAGGTAACCGCCGGGGACCGTCGCGTCGTAGAAACGGCGCACCAGAGCGTCTTTGGTAGGTTGATCGAAATAGATCATCACGTTCCGGCAGAAGATCACGTCGAACTTGCGGCGGAACCTGATGGGGTCCATGAGGTTGAAGGGCTGGAAGATCACGTTGTCCCGCACCTTGGGGGCCACCTGGTACTGTCCTCCGGGCTGAGGGACGAAATATTTTTTCTTCCACTCCGGGGGGATGGTGTCCGGCAGCTCGTACACGCCCTTCTTGGCGGCGGTCATGGCCCGGTTGGAGATGTCGGTGGCCAGCAGCCGGGTGTCCCACTGGCTGGCCTGGGTGCCCAGGTAGTCCATGAGGAACATGGTGATGTTGTAGGGCTCCTCGCCGGTGGAGCAGCCGGCGCTCCAGATGGCCAGCGTCTTGTCCCGCTGGTGCTTGCGCACGATGTCGGGGATGATGTTGTGGCAGAAATAGTCCAGATGCTCCTTCTCCCGCATGAAGAAGGTATAGTTGGTGGTGAGCTTATCCAGCAGCAGCGTGATCTCGTCGTTGTCCTGGGTCTGGAGGACATGGCTCACGAAATCAGAAAAGTTGGCGTAGCCCCTCTGCTTGATGGAGCTGGAGAGCCGCCCGGTGATGAGCTGCCGTTTCTGGGACAAGTCGATGCCGTAATTGGACTGGACGAACTTGACCAGCCGGGTGAAATCGGCATCGGAGATCGACATGGCGGAAAAGGAGCCGCCCACTCCCTGTGCTATGTCAATCATCGGGCATGAGCTGCTCACAGTCCAGCACCATCATGGTGCCGGAGCCGTCTGGGAGGGAGCACATGCCAGATACCAGCGTCTGGGTGCTGTTGGCGGGCAGGGGATGGATGTTGGCCTTGGGGATGTCCAGCATCTGGTCCACGGCGTCCACCAGGATGCCGAGCTGGATGTCGCCCAGGTTGATGACCACCACCAGGCTGTCGGCCTGGGAGGGGAGGCCCAGGCGGGCGCGGATGTCCAGGATGGGGATCATCTGGCCGCGCATGTTGATGATGCCCCGGATGAAGTCGGGCAGCATGGGCAGATAGGTGATGATCTGGTTGTTGAGGATCTCCACCACGTATTCGGCCACCACGCCCAGCTTCAGGTGGCCGGCCATGAAGATGAGGTATTTCTGGGAGTCCACCCCGTCGTCCACGGCGTTCAGGGCCTCCAGTTGGTCCTCTCGGACGAACATGATATCGTCGTTCATATTATCCTCTCCTTATCATACGCCCCGGGCGGCGGAATAAAGGCTGGCCACGTCCAGGATCAGGCTGATGCTGCCGTCGCTGCGCAGCGTACAGCCGTTGATGCCGTAGCTCTTGATGTTGTAGCTGTTCACGTAGGCGGGGAGCTGCTTCACCACCACCTGCTGCTGGCCCAGCAGCTCATCCACGAACAGACAGTAGGAGTAGTCTCCCGCCTCCAGCCAGAGCAGCACGCCGTCCTCGATGGCGGTGAAGCCGTCCTGGAGCTGATAAAGGTCCTTGGCACGGACGATGGGATAGAAGTTGCCCTGGCACTTGATGATCTCGCCGCTGCTGGAGTCGTGGATGACGTCCTTGGCGGCCACCTTCATGGTGGACAGGATGTTGTTGATGGGGATGGTGAAGATGGAGTCGCCCACCGCCACCTCCATGCCGTCCATGATGGCCATGGTCAGCGGGATGCGGATGGTGGTGGTCATGCCCCGGCCCAGCTCGCTGGAGATGCTGACGGTGCCGCCCAGCTCCTCCACGCCGCGCTTCACCACGTCCATGCCGACGCCGCGTCCGGAGAACTCGGTGACCTCGACGTTGGTGGAGAAGCCGGGGGCCAGCAGGAAGTTGAGGATCTCCCGGTGGCTGTACTCCACATCTGGGTTGGCGATGCCCTGGCGGATGGCTTTGGCCAGCACGGCTTCGTCGTTGACCCCGCGGCCGTCGTCGATGATCTCGATGATGACCTCGCTGCCGGTGTCCCGGGCGGACAGGATGATCTCGCCCACGGGGTCCTTGCCGGCGGCCACGCGCTCCTCCTGGGTCTCCTCAATGCCGTGGTCCATGGAGTTGCGGATCATGTGCATGATGGGGTCGCCGATGGAGTCCACGATGGTCTTGTCGACCTCGGTGTTCTCCCCGATGAGGGTGAGCTTGGCCGGGCGGTTGAGCTTCTTGGTCATGTCCCGCACGATGCGGTTCATCTTCTGGAAGGTGCCGGACACGGGGACCATGCGCAGGGACATGGACACGTCCTGGAGCTCGTCGGTGAGCTTGCGAAGCTGCCGGGCGGATTTGGAGAACGCGTCCAGGTTGAGCCCCTTCAGGTCGGGGGAGGAGGTGACCATGGACTCGGTGATGACGATCTCGCCCACCACTGCGGACAGCAGGTCCAGCTTGCTCAGGTTGACGCTGATCAGCGTCTCCTTGGGGTGCTGCTGCTGTTGCTGCTGGGCGGCGGCGGGAGCGGCGACCGCGCGCATCATGGGGGCGGCGTCGGCATGGTCCACGACAGGGGACTCGGGGACCGCCTGGGCGGGCTTCGCCTCGGGCTCCGGGCAGTCGTACGGCTGGTAGTCCTGCACCGAGCCCGCCGCTTTGATCACGGTGATGGCGTTGTCCCGGTCCTGAACGTTCCGGAACATCATGTGGAAGCCCTGCTCCACGACGGTCTCCGACGTGGACGGGTCGTTCTCCACGTTGGCCGGCTCGAAGATGAAATCGGCCTCGCTGCACACGTCCCGCACGGCGGTGACCAGCATGAAGGCCCGCAGGCTCTCCATGCCGCAGCCCTCCTCGAAGTTGACCCGCAGGGCGTGGGGGAAGCTGGCGCTCCCGGCCACGGGGGGCGGGGCCTGGAGGACGGGGGCGCCGCCCGCCGCCGGGGCGGGGGGCGCGTCCGGCACGGTCTCACCCTTAATTTTAGCGATCAGGGTATTAATATTTGACAGGAAGTTGTCGATATCCTTGTCAAGAGGTTCGCCCGTCTCCACCTTATCCACTTCGTTACGGAAGAAGTCGATGGACTGGAACACGACGTCGAACAGCGCCGGGCGATCTTCCTCGTGGACCACGGACATGGTGCCCTCCCGGATGATGAAGAACATGTCCTCGATCCGGTGGGCCACGGTGGCCAGTGTGTCGAACTCCATCATGGCGGAAGAGCCCTTGATGGTGTGCATGATGCGGAAGATCTCGTTCACGTTCTCCTGAGAGAAGGTGTCCGCCTTTTCCGCTTCCAGGACGATGGTCTCCAGCTGCTCCAGCAGAGTGCCGGTCTCGTAGATGTACATATCCAGGATTTCGTTTCCGCTGCCCATAAAAAAGCACCACCTCAGTAAATATCTTTTATCTTTGTTATTATCGGCAGGGAGCGGCTGAAAATTAAGTAGGTTTTCCAAGATTTATCGCAGGGGTGTGAAAAATGGCCGATCTTTTGGGAGCGACCAACCCGGTACCGGGTTATGACAATACGACGATTAACCGGAATATCCCGATCTCTCCAGACAATACCCAGATCCAGAACGTCCCCGATCCCAGCCGTGTGACGGGGGCGGACAACCGCACGGAGCAGCAGGACGCGGGCCAGGCGGGGAACTCGGGGCAGATCCGGTACGATTCCAATTTCCAGACCTTCCTCCAACAGCTGCGCCAGGGACAGGACGTGACCCAGCTCCTGTCCCGCCTGCTGTTCCGGCAGGGCACCTTGGTGAGCTCGGGCATGAGCGAGGGCATCGCCGAGGAGATGTCCCAGGCGCTGGGGATGCTGAAGATGGACCAGGGGCAGCTCCTGCATTTCCTCACCGGGCAAGTGAAGGCGGGCACCCGCTTCGGCGGGGCCCTGTTCGCGCTGCTGCGCAGCGCCTATGCCCGGGCGGACTCGGCGGGGGTCCGCGCGGACATCCTGAACTTCCTGAAGAGCTACAGCGACTGGTCCTCCACCTCCCACATCGAGGGGAACCTGCTGCGGGAACTGGGCGGGATGGCCGACGCCATGCCCGCGAGCTGGGGGGACCAGGTCCGCCAGCTCCTAGCCCGGCTGGAGAACGGCGTGGCCGCGGGGGACCGGAGGGGGAACCTCGCCCTCATCCAGCAGGAGGTGCTCCCCTTCATGTCCTCCTACGTGAGCCAGACCCACGACCTGGGGACCCCCCGGGAGCTGCTCAGCCTGTTCGCGCTGGACGTGGCCCGGTATGAGAACGGCTCGGAGGAGAAGCTCGCCGAGACGTTCCACCAGCTGGCCGGGTACGGCACGCTGAAGTCCATGCTGGGCAACATCGACGGGCCGGCCCTGCTCAAGCTGCTCCAGACCAGCCAGGCCCCCAAGTCGTCCACCGCCACCCGGTTCGCCGACCATCTGGCCGCCGCCGCCGGCCGGGCCCTCCGGGGGGAGGGCAGCGCCGAGGTGCAGCAGGTGTTCCGCAACCTGGTGTCCGCCATGCTGGTGAACGAGAGCGTGTACATGCCCTTGTCCCACTACCTCATCCCCATGGAGATGGACGGGCGGATGCTCTTCTCGGAGGTGTGGGTGGACCCGGACGCGGAGGAGAAGAAAGGGGAGCGGGGCCAGGTCGAGAAGTGCATGAGGCTGCTCTTCAAGATCGACGTGCAGGGCCTGGGCCTGTTCGACGTGATCCTCACCAACCGCGAGCGGGACGTGGGCGTGGTGGTGGCCTGCCCCAAGGGCGTGGCGCCCTTCTCCCGGGAGATCGAGCAGACCATCTCCCAGATCCTGGTGCGCAACGAGCTCACCCCCGCCGCGATCAGCGTGCGCAAGATGGAGCGCCCGGTCACATTGACCGAAGTGTTCCCAAAAATCTTTGAAGGGAAGAACAGTGTCAATGTCAAGGTATGACGGCAGGCGCAACCCGTCCAAGAAGGCGGTGGCGCTCCAGTACGAGGCGGGAGAAGGCGCGCCGGTGATCGTGGCCTCCGGCATGGGCTATATGGCGGAGAAGATCGTGGAGGTGGCCTCCGACAACGGCGTGCCCATCTACGAGGACAACTCCCTGGCCACCATCCTCACCCAGCTCAAGCTGGGGCAGGAGGTGCCGGAGGAGCTGTACAAGGCCATCGTGGAGATCTACGTATATTTCCTGCATTTCGACCCCAACCAGGGGAAGAAAACGGCCGCCCCCAAGCCGGCGGCTGACGACAGTCAGAAAAAGCGGACGGAACAGGAGGAGTGAGGATGGAGCAGACCATATACCTGCTGCTGGACAGCAAGGGCGAGGCCATCGCCCGGGGCCGGATCGTGGGCGCGCCCGCCGGCCAATATTGGCAGATCGAGGTGGAGGACGGCAAGATCGACGAGATCTTGGAACACAAGAAGCTGAAGCTGTTGTCCATCATGGACGCGTGGCCCTCTTACGAGGGGGTCATCGTGCGCAGCCGGAACGACATGATCCAGCTCGAGGTCACCAAGCTGCCCCCCGGCGCCGGGGACATGCGCAAGAACCTGCGCGTGGCGGTCCAGTTCAAGGGCCTGATCTACCCCGTGACGGGCAATTGGCGCGGCCGGCGGTGGATCGAATCCAACGACCTGAGCTGCGGCGGCATCGCGTTCTTCACCGACCAGAGCCTCAAGGTGGGGGAGCGCGTGGAGATCGTCGTCCCCGTCACCAGCCAGCCGCTGGTACTCCAGTGCGAGGTGCTGCGCACACGCGCCGCCGAGCGCACGGACATCCTGTACGCCACCAAGTTCGTGGGCATGTGCAACGACGAGGAGACCCTGCTGCGGGAGGCCGTGTTCAACCTCCAGCTCCGGGGACGGCCGAAGCGTGCTGAGCGCAACGCTTAGTTCATATATCCCAAGACAAGTGCAAGCAGAAACGGACAGGCGCGGACCGGGGGCTGCCCCCGCACGCGCCGGAAAGGAACGGTCACACACATGAGCAATCGTCGATCCAACCCGACCATCTGGTACCGGCTGCGCCGGGGACTGGCCTCTATCCTGTCCCTGGCGCTGTTGCTGGGCCTGCTGCCCACAGGGGTCCTCCCGGCCCTGGCCGACGACCAGAGCTGGGCCATGCCTTATATGCAGACCCTGGTGGACTGGGGCGTCATGCGCGGCGACGTCAGCGGCGGCCTGGCCCCCGACCGGGCCATCACCCGCGCCGAGTTCGTCGCCATGATGAACCGCGCCTATGGCTATACCAGGCTGGCGGGCCACCCGTTCACGGACGTGCCCTCCAGCGCGTGGTACGCCCAGGACGTGGACATCGCTTACAACATGGGCTATTTCAAGGGCACGTCCCCCACCAAAGCGTCCCCCAACTCCTCCCTCACCCGGGAGCAGGCGGCGGTGCTGCTGGCCCGGAACATGATGCTCCAGCCCACCGTGGGCGAGACCCTGGGCTTTTCCGACACCCGCGCCCTGAGCGAGTGGAGCCGGGGGCTGGTGGGCGCCGCAGCGTCCAACGGCGTGATCAACGGTTATGACGACGGTTCCTTCCGCCCTCAGAGCGACATCACCCGGGGCGAGGTGGCGGCCATGCTGGTGCGGGCCATCGGCACCCCCATCAACACCAAGGGCAACCACGTGCTGGGCAACGTGTACGGCAATGTGACCGTGAACACGGCCGGCGTGTCCCTGCGGGACGGCACCATCGCCGGGAACCTCTACCTCACGGGCGGTATCGACCTGGGCGACGTGCTGCTGGAGAACGTGAACGTGCTGGGCGAGATCATCGTCAGCGGCGCGGGCGAGAGCAACTCCAGCCAGAGCAGCGTCATCCTGCGCAACGTCACGGCCGACGCGATGACCGTGGACAGCATCAGCCAGCAGTTCGTCACCATCCGGGCGGAGGGCAACACGGACATCCCCACCACCACCGTGCGCACCAACGCCTATGTGGACGATTCCACCCTGCCCGGCTACGGGCTGAGCTTCATCCAGCTCGACGGCGAGCCGGGCACCAAGCTCCAGCTCGCGGGCAACATCAAGGAAGTGCTGGACCTCACGCCGAAATCCGACCTCCAGGTGGTCCAGGGCTCCGTCGATAAGATCACCATCGACGAGTACGCCAAGGACTCCACCGTCCTCATCGAGGGCGGCACCCGGGTGGACGAGTTGGATCTGGACGTGGGCACCAAGGTGGAGGGCGAGGGCGACATCAAGGACCTGAACGTGGGCTCCGACGGCTCCACCGTGGAGATGCTGCCCGACAACATCACCATCCGTCCGGGCGTCAGCGCCGACATCAACGGCTCCACCATGAATAGCTCCCAGGCCGCCGAGTCCTCCGCCGATCCCAGGCTGGAGGCGGGCTACCCCAAGGTGAAGAACGTCGCCCCCAATTCCGCCGACCTGGTGTTCAGCACCAACAAGGCGGGCACCGTCTACTGGGCCGTCTCCGCCGTGTCCGACGGCTCGGTCAGCGAGGAGGACCTCATCACTCCGCCCTCCTATGGCGGGAACATCGTCAAGTCCGGCACCGTCACCGCCGAAAAGTCCAAGACGGAGTACACCGCTTCCCTCACCGGGCTCACCCAGGACGGCTCCTACTATGTCACCGCCATCCTGGTGGACGGCCGGGGCAACCGCAGCCCTGTGAAGGTCACTGCCTTCACGACCCCCGACGGCACTGTCCCCGCGTTCAATTCCGGCTATCCCGTCATCACCATGAACACCACCAAGAACGTCCAGGTGACCGGGATGACCAACAAGAGCTGCCAGCTCTACTACGCTCTGCTGCCCGCCGGCAGCACCGCCCCCACTCCTCAGGAGTTCAAGGCCAACGCCATCCGGGGCAACCTGGGCTACGGTGTGGTGGACGCGGTGAAGAACGTCACCCAGGCCATCAACGTCAATTCCACCCCCCTCACCGAGCTGACCCGTTACACCATCTATCTGTGGCTCACCGATTACGACGGGGCCAAGAGCTCCCAGGTCTACTCCCTCAACTTCACCACCCCCGACGAGCAGCCGCCGGTGATCGTCACCAGGGACCAGACCAACTCCGACGCCACCGGGATCGAGCTCACCTTCACGCTGAACGAGTCGGCCACCCTCTTCTGGGCCATCGTCCCCGAGGGCAGCGAGTACGAGTCCGTCTTTGAAGGCAGCACCGTGGGCGAGAATGGCAACTACGACCCCAACGAGGTGCCCGATCCCACCGACCGCAAGCTCCAGATCAAGATCGAGGCCGGCGGCGGCAACTCCATCAAGAACGGCCGCAAGCCTGTGACCACGGGCTTCAAAGAGACCCAGGTCACGATGGCCGAGACCCGGCCCCTGGACACCAAGGTGACCAGTACCTCCTCCTATAAGATGTATCTGGTGGCCAAGGACGCCGCGGGGAACTACTCCAAGGTGGAGAAGATCACCGTGCGCACCAAGGACACCGAACCGCCCACCCTGCTGCGCCAGGAGTTCTCCGCATACAACGAGGACAACAAGGAGCAGCCCCTGGTGGACACCGACATCAGTCTGGTGTTCTCCGAGGGCGTCCGGGGCGGCACCAGCGGCGTGAGCTTCCTGACGCTGTACAACAACGTGCGCACCGCGAAAGACCCCATCAGCCAGGTGAACGCCAAGAACATCCTGGCCCGGGCCCTGCACGACCACATCAAGCTGTATTACGGCGTGGTGGGCGACAGCCGCAACGAGGTGGAGTACTGCGATAGCTGTCAGGTCGTCAACGATCAGATCGTCTACGGAGACGGCCTGGACGAGTGGGTCATCAACTACTGCAACGCCGTAGTGGAGATGAGGAACGGCACGATGGTGCTCACCTTCCCCACCAACAAGACCGACCCTGACAAGAACGCCCTGCGGCTGAACAGCGGTTCCACTTATCACTTCCTGCTCAACGGCATCCGAGACAACGCCGAGCAGGCCAACCTCATCGATCCCGATCCCACGGAGCCCCCCGCCTTCACCGTCGCGTTCGCCAAGGTGCTGCTGAGCATCGGAGACGAGCAGATGGTGGGGACGGCGAACCCCGGTTCGGACAACGACCCGAGCCGCATCGATTACCATTTCAAGGCCCAGCCCCAGGGCACCGACCGCGTGGCCGAGAACATGTATTGGGACATGTTGATCTGGACCGACGCCACCGTCACGTTCACGCTCTATTCCAGGGACATCGACGCGGACGGCAATCCTTTGCCGGGCGCCGTATGGGTGAACGAGGGCAAGACCAACATCCCGGTGGATCCCAGGGACGGCTTCACCTTCCACAGCTTGGCCAAGTATTTCCCCACGCTCCAGCAGACCCCGACCTACCAGCGGCTCAAGGACATGAAGCCCAAGGAGTACGCCATCCACGTGGATAAGCTGGAGGACAGCGAGGACTACACCGCCTGGAACCAGACGGTGTCGGTGCGGGTATCCATCGTGGCCGGGACCCAGGACCAGCTGCGCCGGATGCTGTCCACCCAGAGCCTTTCCGGCGCCTATGACGAGGCGTTGAAGCAGGGCGTGGCCTCCATCGGCAGCCCGGACCCCTTCATCATCCCCTATCCGTTCACCGACAGCAAGCCCCCCAAGATCGAGGGCGTCCCCAGCATCTCCGTGGACGACACCAGCGCCGAGATCAGCCTCATGTTGGACCGCCCCGGCCGGGTGTACTACCTGGTGTTCCCGCTGAGCAACCTGTACATGGGCAACATGCACCTGGACAACACCACCCGCGAGTTGTATGAGTATCTGGTCAGCACGGTCACGTCCTATAACCCGACCCTGGGCGTGACAGCGCAGAGCATGTCCCCGCCCTCTGCTGGGATCACGGCCGGTATGCAGTCCCCGCCGCTGGCCCACGTCCCGCTGATGATAGGCGACCCGGATCGGGATGGGCTGTCCGACACCGACGACCGGACCAAGACCCTATACGTCAGCCAGCCTGAGCAGACCTCCTTCACCAACACCAGGGTGTTCCCCGGCGTGCATAAGAAGAGCACGGAGGAGGTCCCGTCCTATACCACGCTGACCATCCCGCTGAACGAGGCGGCAGGCTATGCCCTCACCCCCAACACGGTGTACTTCGTCTGCCTGCTCACCCGCGGCGTGTCCGCCGTGTATGCGGAGTTTGCCCAGTGCTACCGCTTCACCACCGATCAGGCCGCCCGCCCCCTGCTCAACCTGAGCGCGAACAGCACCGTGATCAATGCGGAGTCGGACCGGTCCGCCACCATGAACTTCTTCCTGGCGGTGAGCGGACGGGAGGGCGATCCCTTCCGGAACGTGAAGTTTGCAACTGACGGCACTGAGACAGGCATCGCGAAGCCGGATTGGAACACCAATTCCAACAACTATACCTATACTTTGCCCACCGGGGTGGATAAGGGCAACATGACCGTCTTGGACGCCATGGCCAGCCCCTGCTACGACGGAGGCAGGTACATCGGCAGCGTGTTCGACATCTTCGCCAACGACAAGACCAAGAACGACTATGCCTCCTTGATCCGCGGCCAGAGCGTGGACGGCAACTCCATCAAGTGGGTGTCCAGCCGGGGGATCGTCGATACCACCGATGCGGCTACGATCCCCACGAGCAACCAGTTCGACTGCGGCCCCTACATGTCGCCGGACGACCCGGGCGGGCGCTACACCTTCGTGGCGGTGGCCAGAGGAGGCCGGGGCTCCGGAGATTCCTTCCGGGCCTATTACCCTGTGACCATACAGGACAACACGCCGCCCAAGATCGTCAACGCCTATTTCGGCGATCTGTGGGGCAAGCCTGGCTCTGACACCCAGTCCACTACGCTGACGCTGGAGTTCAGCGAGCCGCTGTACTTCCGCCTGGAGAACGACATGAGCAACAATTATTACCCGATCGATAACTGTGGTGTGGGCATACACAAAGGGGAGCCTAATCCTGAAGAAAAGCCCAAGCCCGATCCCGACAACCCAGGCAAAGATTTAAACCAATATTACGCGTTAGCGTCGACGGTTTCGTCCAGGGGACAGACTCTTACCGTCCAAGGAGCTACTACTCATGATGAAGGTGTGAAGGACGCTCCCATCCGATCCATCACGCTGTTGATCTCCAATCTGACCACCACCGAGGCCACGATCTCCTTCAACAACAAGGGCACCATCGTGGACTGGGCGGGCAACCGCAACAGCCGCCCCCTTTCGGTCAGCGTCAAGATGGTCAACACCGCCGACATGAGCATCCCCAACGCTGAGGCGTACTACGAGCCTCAGATCACTTTCATCGCCAGGGAGTGGGACGATCGGTTGGGCTGATGCACACACCTTGACCCCGGGAGCGGGCGGATCCCCGCCCGCTCCCGCTTTTCAAACTCGAACCGCGCAAAGGAGCTCAGAATATGAAACATAACTTTTTGCGCCGCTTGGGCGCGCTGGTCCTGGCCCTGGCCCTGACGCTGTCCGTGTCCGCCGTCCCTGCGCTGGCCGCGCCCGATGAGACCAAGCCCACCATCCAGCTCAGCCAGACGTCGCTGGCCATGTACAAGGGCGATACCTCCCAGCCCCTCACCGCCAAGCTCCTGCCCGAAGGCACGGCCGGGACCGTGCTGTGGAAGAGCAGCGATGAAACGGTCGCCACCGTCGATAAGGGCGTGGTCAAGGCCGTGGGCTTGGGGAGCGCCTCCATCACCGCTTACCTGGACGTTGACGAGAAGGTCTCTGCCTCCTGTGTGGTGACCGTCAGCGATCCGGACGCCGTCACCGAGGTCCAGCTCAGGACGTCCAACAACGCCCAGGCCACCGAGCTGACCTTGGCGGCGGGGGGCGCGGAGGTGCTGACCGCCGTCGTGTTCGTGCGCGGCGGGACCTCCACCAACAACGACGTGCAGGATCCCGAGGTGGCTTTCGTGCGGGGCCAGGACGTGATCGCCGTGGAGAAGGTGCCCGGGAGCGCCGGACGCTTCACGGTGACGGCCAAGGCCCCGGGCATCGCCACGATCACCGTGCGCTCCAAGGCCGACCCGAGCAAGTCCGCCGTGTGCAGGGTGACGGTGCCCGATCCTGCTGTGGTGGCCGTCACCGAGGTCAAGCTGAGCGAGACGGCCGTGACGCTCGGCCCGGGGGACACCAAGGCCCTGACGGCCACGGTCATGCCCGAGAACGCCTCCGACAAGAGCGTGACCTGGGCCAGTGAGAACAACCGCATCGCTTCGGTGGACCAGAACGGCACGATCACTGCCGTCGCCGTGGGCGATACGAAGATCACCGTCACGTCCAAAGCCGACCCGACCAAGTCCGCCGTATGTACGGTGACCGTCGCCCCGACCGTGGAAAAGCTGGAGTTCGATCTGGACGGCGATCCGGACTACAGCACCGCGACCAGGACGCTGACCCTCACCGGCGGCGAGGGCGACACCAGGATGCTGGAGGTGGTCACGGTGCCGGCCGGCGCGCAGGTGACCTTCGGCAACGTGGACTGGAGCGAGAGCTCCAACGGCGAGGTGATCACGGTCCGCAAGGACGACCGGTATACCAGCGGCCGCTGGGCGGTGCTGACCATCGTGGCGCCGGGCGAGGCCACGGTCACCGTGCGCACGGGGAAGGCCGAGCCCGCCATGTGCGTGGTGGTGGTGTCGGGCGTGATACTGGAGAGCTCCGTGCTGGATATGCTGGATGGCAAGCTCACGATGCAGGTGGGCCAGACCGAGCAGCTCCTGGTGCGTTCCTTCGGCGCGGCCCAGAAGGAAGAGAACCTCAGCGCCAACTGGTGGTCCAGCGATTCCTACGTGGTGGACGCGGCCAACGGCAGGCTGGTGGCCCGCAACCCGGGCACCGCCACGATCCGCTTCACCCGGGGGGACTATTCCGCCGAGTGCACCGTCACCGTAGAGGAGGACACCTCCGGCCTGGTGGACGGCCTGAGCACGGCTGCGGGCGCGCCGCTGGACCTGTCCGTCACCGAGGCTGCGCTGCGGCGCATATCCTTGGAGAAGAACGAGGAAGAACTGAATTACGTCACCAACCTGTCCGTGGCCACCTCCCAGGGGATCTTGTACAACAACCACCGTTCCGAGGCGGACACCGGTGCGGGCATCGGCGTCACCGAGCGGTACTATCCTGGCCGTACCGGCCCGGATTCCCTCAGCGCGGTGTCCTTCGTGCCCAGGGGCAGCTTCAGCGGCACCGCTGAGATCAGCTACACCGGCTATTCCAAGAACGGCAAGAGCTTTTCCGGCGTGATCCGGGTGAAGGTGACGCCTATGGAGGACGTGACCTACACCTCCAACGGCGGCGCGCCGGTGTCGTTCCAGGCGGAGGACTTCAACGTCATCTGCAACAACAAGACGGGGCACAACATAAGATACGTCACCTTCACGCCTCCCCAGGCCACGGTGGGCACGCTCTATTACAACTACACCGGGTCGAGCCAGTACGCGGAGAAGGTGACGCCCAACACCCAGTACAGCCGCACCAGCACGCCCAGCCTGGACCGGGTGACCTTCATCCCCGCCGAGGGGTTCGAGGGGACCGTGAAGATCAGCTACCGGGGCATGGACACCTCCAACGTGTCCATCTACGGGACCGTGACGATCAACGTCACCAAGCGGGGCGGGGCCAGCGATCCTGCGGACATCAGCTACAAGACGCAGCCGGAGACGCCGGTGATGTTCCAGGCCAGCGATTTCCACGCGGCCAGCATGGCGGTCATCGGCGAGGGGCTGTCCTATGTGCGCTTCACCTTGCCCGCCTCCAGCTCGGGGACGCTGTACTACAATTACCGGGGCGCGGGCAGCTATGACAGCGCGGTGAGCCCCACCACCAGCTACTATCACAACGGCTCGCCCACCCTCAGTGCCGTGACGTTCCTCCCCGCCACCACCGCCGCGGGCCGGACGGCGATCCCCTATACCGGCTACGGCATCAGCGGGACCACCTTCACCGGGACCGTATACGTCAGTCTGGACCAGGAGGTCCTGGAGCACGGCATCCGCTACAGCGTGGACAGCGGGCAGAGCGTGGCGTTCCTCACCACCGATTTCAACAGCGCCTGCATCAATTCCACCGGGACCAGTCTGGACTATATCCACTTCACGTCGCTCCCGGACGTGAGCCAGGGCGCTCTGTACTACGATTACCGCAGCAGCAACACCTATAATAGCTGGGTGAACACCTTCACCAACTATTCCCGGGCCAATTCCAACGCGCTGATCGGCAACATCTCCTTCCACGCCGCGAAGGACTTCACCGGGACCGTGCGCATCCCCTACATCGGCTACAGCATCCGGGAAGGGGAGACCTATGACGGCGAAGTGGTCATACAGGTCACTTCCCCCACCGCCACCGACCTCTTCTTCTCCGGCACCACCGCCGGTCCCATCAAGCTGGACGCGGCCCGGCTGCAGGATTCCTGTGCCGCCGCGCTGGGCGATCCGCTGTCCTATATCGTCATCACCAGCCTGCCCTCCTCCGAGGCCGGCTACCTGTACACCGGATATAACGGCTTCGGCACCGGGACGAAGGTGACCGCGAACTCCAGGTACTACGTCTCGGGGATGCCGGGCATCGATCAGCTCAGCTTCCTGCCCCGGGGCAGGTATCAGGGCGAGACGTCCCTCACCTACACCGCGGTGAGCACCACCGGGAAGCAGGTGACCTCGAGGATCGTGCTCAACATCGTGGACGCCACCAGCTCGGCATACTTCACTGATATGGGCCGCCACGCCTGGGCCGCTGCGTCGGTGGACTATCTGTACCAGAACCGGGTGACCAACGGCGTCACCAGCAGCACCTTCGGCCCCGACCAGAAGATCCAGCGGTGCGACTTCGTGCTCATGCTGTGCCGGGCGTTCGGCTTCACGGGGGGCAGCGGCTACAGCTTTGCCGACGTGCCCGCCAGCGCCTACTTCGCCCCGGAGCTGTCCGCCGCCAAACGGCTGGGGATCGTCAATGGAGACGGGGTGAACTTCAGACCTTACGATCAGTTGACCCGTCAGGACGCCATGGTCATCATCAACAACGCCATGAAGGCCGCCGGGAAGAACATGGGGTCGGCCTCTCCCACGATCTTGTCCCGCTTCATCGACGGCTCGTCCGTCTCCGGCTATGCCGCGCAGGCGGTGAGCATACTGGTGAACCTGGGCGCGGTCGGCGGCTCCAACGGCCGGCTGAACCCCCAGCAGCCCATCACCCGGGCGGAAGCGGCGGTGATCCTCCACTTCGTCATGACGATGTGAGGCATACCGCCCAGTAAATGAGGGAAAGGAGGCCCAAGGCATGGGCGTATCATCTCAGGCGGAGCAAGCCGCCGATCTTGGCCTTCGCCCCGGCATGGTGGTAGAGGTGATGACCCCGGAGAACCGCCTGCTCTTCGTGGGCAGGGTGGAGGCTGTGCAGAACGGCGCGGTGTCCATCCGAGAAGCCAAGGACGACGAACTGCCCATGGTGCTGTGCAACAAAGAGCTGAAGCTGCGCTTTTACCGGGAGCAGGACAACGTGGTGCTCCACGGGAAGGTCTGCGGCAGCACCATGCGGATGTGGAAGGTGGACCGCTTGAAGAGCGCGTTCACCAAAGAGCAGCGCGCCTTCTTCCGCCAGAGCATCAGCTTGGACATCACGGCCCGGTGTGCCCGGCGCTCCCACCGGAACGGCCAGCCCAGGGCGTCGTTCCCCTGCCAGGTCCTGGACGTCAGCGCCGGGGGGCTGCTCATCAGCAGCCAGGAGGTGTACCTCGTAGGCGACCGGCTGGTGGTCAGCGACGCCACGCTCATAGCGGGCGAGCGTCCCTTCACCTTCGACTGCCACGTGCGCCGGGCAGGCGAGTGGAAGAAGGGCGTGGTCCGGTACGGCTGTCAGTTCGAGACCCTTGCTCCTAAAGAGCAGGATCGTCTGCTGCGGGCCATCTTCACCCTCCAGCGGGAGGAGATCCGAAAGCGGAAGATAAACTGACCGCAGGAGCGTCATCCAAAGGAGCAGGTCCCCTCCCCTCGCCGGAAGCGAGGGGAGGGGACCTGTCGTTTTCCATCAAAAGGGAGCCTTTCCCGCTCCTTTTTTTGTATCCATCCCCTTTTTTGTCTCGAAGATCTCCCAATATACTGGGAAGCGTCGGGGGGAATATTGTGAAAAAGTCCTCTTGCAATCGGCGGGTGAGCCGCTATAATATTGCAAACATGGGTCGGGAGGACAAAACGCGGCCCATGGTGCGCCGCCGTACTCGCGGCCCGGCGGCGTTGTGGACCGTAAACCATGTCTCGCCTAGGAAGGAGACGATCATCATGACCAAAGACCTCACCTCAGGCAGCCCCATGCGGCTGATCCTGGGCTTCACCCTGCCCACCCTGTTCGGCCTGCTGTTCCAGCAACTCTACAACATGGTGGACGCTATGATCGTGGGCAAGCTGTTGGGCTCACAGGCGCTGGGCGCGGTGGGCGCGACCGGCTCCATCAACTTTTTCGTCATCGGCTTCTGCCTTGGTGTGTGCAGCGGCTTCGCCATCCCTGTGGCCCAGCGGATGGGGGCGAAGGACTATCCCCAGATGCGCCGGTTCGTGGCCAACGCCGGCTATCTGTCCGCCGTCATCGCCCTGGTGCTCACGGTGGCCACCGGCATCCTCTGCCGGGACATCCTGACCGCCATGAAGACCCCTGCGGATCTGTTCGAGGACGCGCAGGCGTATATCTTCGTCATCTTCATGGGCATCCCCGTGGTGTTCCTGTACAATCTTCTGGCCAGCATCATCCGCTCCCTGGGGGACAGCCGGACCCCGGTGTATTTCCTGGCCCTGTCCTCGGCGCTGAACATCGCGCTGGACCTGATCTTCATCCTGTGCTTCGACTCGGGGGTGGCGGGGGCCGCTGTGGCCACGGTGCTGTCCCAGGCGGTGTCCGGTGTGGCCTGTCTGGTGTATATGCTGCGCCGTTTCCCCATCCTGCGGGTGACCCAGGAGGAGCGCAGGCTCGACCTGGCGGCCTGTAAGGCGCTGTGCGCCATGGGCCTGCCGATGGGGCTGCAATACTCCATCACCGCCATCGGCTCCATCGTGCTGCAATCCTCCGTCAACGCTTTGGGCAGCGTGTATGTGTCCGCCGTGGCGGCGGGCTCCAAGCTGTATCAGCTCCTGGCCTGCCCCTTCGACGCCATGGGCGCGGCCATGGCCACCTACTGCGGCCAGAACGTGGGCGCGGGCCGTCTGGACCGTCTGCGCAAGGGCGTGCGCTCCTGCTCGGTGCTGGGGCTGGGCTATTCGGTCATCGCCCTGGTGGGGATGATCCTCTTCGCGGCCCAGGGCGCCATGCTGTTCCTCAACGCAGAGGAGCCCCGGTTCGAGCTGCTGCTGGGCCTCACCTGCCAGTATGTGGTCACGCTCACCGCGTTCTTCTTCCCCCTGGCGCTGGTGAACATCCTGCGCTTCTCCATCCAGGGCATGGGCTTCAGCACCTTCGCCATCCTGGCAGGGGTGCTGGAGATGATCGCCCGCACTGTGGTGGGCCACTTCTTCGTCCCGACGGCGGGGTACACCGCCGCTTGCTTCGCCTCCCCGGCGGCGTGGATCTGTGCCGACCTGTTCCTCATCCCCGCCTGCCTGGGCTGCATCGCCCATCTGCGCAAGCGGAACCCCACGGCCTCCCTGGAGACCATCTCCAGGACCATGGCCCGGCCTGTCAAGGCATGAGAAAAGAGCTTCGGGAACGTTCCCGAAGCTCTTTTTCGTTCGTCTGTCACGCTACGGCGGAGAAGGGGGCGCGGGGATCCTGCCGGGGCTGCTGGGCGTCCGCCTGCTGGCCGCCCGCCGCCTTGGTGACGGTGCGGGTGGTGCCGCCGGAGACGTATACCTTGCCGCATTCCGGGCAGATGTCGTTGTGGATGGTGACGCTTTGGCTGACCACCTTGCGGTCCTCCCGCTGGGCCTTGGCCTGTTCCCGCACCACGTGCTCATTCTCATGGCCCCGCACGGCGGAGGCCACCTGCTCGGGAGCGATGTTGGTGGGGGTCTTGAAGGAGACCCCAGGGTCGTTGGAGCCGTCCTGATACTTGCGCTCCTTGCAGGTCTGGCACTCGCCCTCCTCCATGACCTCCTGGGCGCTCTTGGCCTCGGACAAGGCGGGGTCCTGCACGGCTTCATCCAGGGCGGAGGCGTCCTTCGCCTGGGCGGGGTCGCCCGGGTATTGGATGCGCATACGCACCGCCATCTCCACCGGGTCGGAGCCCTGGCGCATGAGCGCCAGCTTGGCGGGGTCCTCGCCGGAGCCGACCGGCCGGGCCGGAGTGACGGGCTCCACAGGGGCCTCGGGCTGGGCCGCCTTCCTGGCGCCCCAGACGGCGGAGGGACGCTGGACGGACTGGGCCTTGTCCGGGCCCTGGGGCTGCGCGGCCTTGCTGGTGCGGTACGCGCCATAGACGCCGTATGTAGAATAGGGGGTCATGCCGGAGATCCCAGTCAACATAACGATCACCTCATAGATCCAGAATGGAGCGTAACGCTCCTATCATCATTATAGCAGACAGGATGGAAAATGCAAGCCATTTCTATCCTGCGCTGGTGAAGGTCGGGGAGGAGGGAAAAGGGCAGGACGCATGGCGTCCCGCCCTCAGAAGGGGAGCAGATCCAGGTGCTCCAGCAAGATCTTCAGCCCGATGAGCACCAGCACCGCGCCGCCGAACAGCTCCGCTCCGGCCTTATAGCGTGAGCCGAACACGTTGCCCACCTTCACGCCCGCGGCGGAGATGACGAAGGTGCACACGCCGATGAGGGTGACGGCGGGGAGCAGGTCCACCCGCAGGAAAGCGAAGGTGACGCCCACCGCCAACGCATCGATGGAGGTGGCCACCGCCAGTAGCAGCATGGCCATCGGGGCCAGGGAGGGGTCGCATTCCTCCTCGCCCTTGTCCAGCGCCTCGCGGATCATGTTGCCGCCGATGAAGGACAGTAAGACGAACGCGATCCAGTGGTCCACGGCGGCGATCATCCCGGCGAAGGACGCCCCCAGCAGGTAGCCGATGGCGGGCATCAGCGCCTGGAAGGCCCCGAACCACAGCCCCACGATGACGGCGTGCCGGGGCATCAGCGCCCGGATGGACAGCCCCTTGCATACGGCCACGGCGAAAGCGTCCATAGACAGGCCGACGGCCAAGATGAGCAGTTCTGGAAGTCCCATGGTACATCATCCCTTCTCGTGCTGTTTTGTAGGGTATGCGGAGGAACAAAAAAAGAGACCATCCGCATACGCGGATAAGTCTCATCGCGAAAAGCACAGCCAGACGGCCGCGCCGTCAGTGTGTTGACTGTACTGCGGCACGTGCCGCCGACTACTCCCTTATCGATGGAGCCATTTTACCCGCATAGCGTGCGGTTAGTCAATGAAAACTTTTCCAGGTCCGCCCATCTTGGTACGTTTTTCCGGAGGCGTCGGATCCGCTGCCGCAGGGGATCGTCTGGAAGAGAGGGCGCGGGCCATAAAGACAGTAGATTTTTTCGCCGATCTGAGGTATGATATCGGAAAGCTGCCGGGGAGGGAAAGGACATGGAGCTGGATCTGGCGGAGGCGCTGCGCTATCTTGGGGTGAAGGGAGAACCCGGCCCCGAGCTGTATGAGGAGATGTCCGCCATAGGGGACAGGCTCGTGCGTTCGGTGGAGCCACGGTATCTTTACCGGGCGTCCCGCGTGGCGTTGGGGGAGGAAGGCGTGGCCTTGGAGGGGCTGGGTCTGACGCTGCCGGGGACGCTGGCGCGCAGGATGCTGGAGGGCTGCGGTCAGGCCATGCTGCTGGTGTGCACGCTGGGGGCGGGGTTCGAAGCCATGCTGCGGGCGGAACAGGCCCGGAGCATGGCCCGGGCGGCCATGCTGGACGCCTGCGGCAGCGTCTGGGTGGAGGCGGGCTGCGCCGCCGCCGAGGAGGAGATCGCCGCCCACGCTCCGGGGTCGTATCTCACGGACCGGTTCAGCCCCGGCTACGGGGACCTGCCGCTGGCGCTGCAAAAGGACATCTGCGGCGTGCTGGACGCCGGCCGGCGGCTGGGGGTGCAGGTGACGGACAGCTTCCTGATGAACCCGTCCAAGACGGTCACCGCCGTCATCGGCCTGTCGCCCCGGCCGCAGCCCGCCCGCATCCGGGGCTGTGGGGCCTGCACATGGAGAGAGGACTGCCAATACCGCAAGGAGGGGAAGACCTGTGGATCTTGATCTTTTATACGACGGCCTCGTCATCCTGGACGGGGCCATGGGCACCGTCCTACAGCAGCGCGGACTGCCTCCCGGCGGCAAGCCGGAGCTGCTCAACTTCACCGATCCGGACCTGCTGTACGCCATCTATCGGGAGTACATCGAGGCGGGGAGCCGGATCGTCTGCGCCGATACCTTCGGGGCCAACGCGCTGAAGCTGGCGTCCACCGGGTACAGCGTGGACCAGGTGGTGTCCGCCGCTGTGGGCATCGCCAGGCGGGCCGCCGCCGGGACGCAGGTGAAGGTGGCCTTGGACATGGGGCCGCTGGGGGAGCTGCTGGAGCCGCTGGGCACGCTCACGTTCGAGCGGGCCTATGAGCTGTTCCGGGAAGTGGCTGTGGCCGGGGAACGGGCCGGAGCGGATCTGGTGGCCATCGAGACCATGACCGATCTGTACGAGGCGAAGGCCGCGCTACTGGCGGTGAAGGAGAACACCGGCCTGCCGGTGTTCGTCACCATGTCGTTCGAGCGGAACGGCCGTACCTTCACCGGATGCACCATCCCGTCCATGGCCCGGACCCTGGAGGGGCTGGGGGCGGACGCCATCGGGCTGAACTGCTCCTTGGGGCCGGACCTGCTGGCCCCGTTGCTGGAGGAGCTGTGCAGGAACACCTGTCTGCCCGTCATCGCCAAGCCCAATGCGGGCCTGCCCGACCCGGCCACCGGGGCCTACGGCATGGGGCCGGAGGAGTTCGTCGAGGCGCTCCTGCCCTGCCTGGACGCGGGCGTCACCATTTTCGGCGGCTGCTGCGGCACCTCGCCGGAGTATATCCGTGCGCTGGCCAAGGCGCTGGAGGGCAGAGTGCCGGCCCCCAGGACCTATGTCTCCACCGGCTTCGTCTGCTCCGCCACGGTCCCCTGCCGGCTGGACGGGGTGCGGGTCATCGGCGAGCGCATCAACCCCACGGGCAAGAAACGGCTCCAGCAGGCCCTGCTGGAGCGGGACCTGGACTATGTGCTGGACTTGGCCGTCCAGCAGGAGGACGCGGGAGCGGACATGCTGGACGTGAACGTGGGCTACCCCGGTGTGGACGAGGCCGTCATGCTCCCCCTGGTGGTGAAGAAGCTCCAGAGCGCCGTGTCCCTGCCCCTCCAGCTCGACTCCACCGATGCCGCCGCTCTGGAGGCGGGCCTGCGGGTGTACGACGGCAAGGCGGCGGTGAACTCGGTGAACGGGGAACCGGCGGTGCTGGAGCGTATCCTGCCCATCGTGAAGAGGTACGGGGCCGCCGTGGTGGGCCTGTGCCTGGACCAAGACGGCATCCCTCCGACGGCGGAGGGCCGGGTGGCCATCGCCAAACGCATCCTGGACGCGGCGTTGCGCCACGGCATCCCGGCGGAGGACGTGTGGATCGACTGCCTCACGCTCACGGTCTCCGCTCAGCAGGGACAGGCGGCGGAGACGCTCAAAGCGGTGCGCATGGTGCGGGAAGAGCTGGGCCTGCAAGTGGTGCTGGGAGTGTCCAATATCTCCTTCGGCCTGCCTGACCGGGGGACGGTCACCCGGAGCTTCCTCACCCAAGCGCTGTCGGCGGGGCTCACGCTGCCGATCCTGGACCCCAACCGGCGGGAGATGATGGATGCGGTGGCGGCGTTCAAGGTCCTGTCCGGCGAGGACGTCGGGTGCCGGGACTATATCGCCAGGGCCTCCCGGGCCCAGGCGCCCCAGGCCCTCCCCGCCGCTCCGGCCGGAGCGCTCAGCTTGGAGGAGGCCGTCGCCCGGGGGCTGGAGGGAGAGGCCGGCCGGCTGGCCCGGGAGGCCCTGACCAGCCAGGACGGGCTGTCCCTGGTGGAGCGGCGGCTCATCCCGGCGCTGGACAAGGTCGGCGAGGACTACGAGGCGGGACGGGCGTTCCTGCCCCAGCTCCTCAGCGCCGCGCAGGCGGCCCAGAGGGTGTTCGAGGCGGTGCGCGCCTCCATCGCGCAGAAGGGCGGGGCCCCGGTGAAGAAGGGCCGTTTCGTCATCGCCACCGTGAAAGGGGACATCCACGACATCGGCAAGAACATCGTCAGGACGGTGATGGAGAACTACGGCTATGACGCCGTGGACCTGGGCCGGGACGTGCCCCCGGAGGTCGTCGTGGACACGGTGCGGGAGCAGGAGATCCGGCTGGTGGGCCTGTCCGCCCTGATGACCACCACCCTGCCCGCCATGGAGGAGACCATCCGGCTGCTGCATTCCCTGCCTGAGCCTCCGGTGGTGTTCGTGGGCGGTGCGGTGGTCACCCCGGAACACGCCGCGCGGATGGGAGCGGACCACTATGCCAAGGACGCCCGCCAGTCGGTGGAGATCGCGCGGAAGGTGTTCGGGGCATGAACGTCAGGGAACATCTGGCAGGGGGAGCGCCCCTGCTGTTCGACGGGGCCATGGGGACCTATTTCGCCTCCCTCCCCGGCCGGAGCGAGGCCCGGTGCGAGCTGGGGGACCTGGACCATCCGGAGGAGATCGCCGCCATCCACCGCGCCTATCTGGAGGCGGGGTGCAGGGCCATCCGCACCAACACCTTCGACGTGGGGGCGGATCTGTCCAGGGACGCGGGAGAGGCGCGGCGCATCATCGAGGCGGGCTGCCGCCTGGCGCTGGCGGCGGCGGAGCCCTATGGCGCGTTCGTGTTCGCCGACCTTGGTCCTGCCGCCAGAGAGGGGGCGGCGTCCCCCGGGGAGATCTACTGCCGGCAGGCGGACATCTTCATCGATCAGGGCCTCGACCATTTCGTGGTGGAGACCCTCCCCACGGACGAGGGCGTGCCGGAGCTGGCCCGGTATCTGAAAGAGCGCTGTCCCTCCGCTTTCCTGCTGGTCTCCTTCGCGGTGGGGCCGGATGGGACCACCCGGGAGGGCCTGCCGGGCCGGGCCCTCTTCCAGCGCACGGCGGCGCTGGACGGGGTGGACGCGGTGGGGTTCAACTGCATGTCCGGTCCCCGCCATCTGTTGGAGTTCGTCCGCGGGCTGGACCTGAGCGTGCTGGACGGCAAGGCCCTGTCGGTGATGCCCAACGCGGGCTATCCCACGGTGCTGGGCCGCAGGGTGGCCTATCAGGGGGAGCCGGACTATTTCGCCGCCCGGCTGGCGGACGCGGTGGGCGAGGGCGCGGCCATCGTGGGGGGGTGCTGCGGCACCCGGCCCCGGCACATCGCCTGCGCCGCTGCCGCGCTGGAGGGGCTCTCGCCGCGTCCTGCCGCCGTCCCCGCCCGGCCCCGGAGGGAGCCGGAGGTCCGGCCCGGCCGGAACCGGCTGCGGGACGAGCTGGCGTCGGGACGCCGGGCGATCGCCGTGGAGCTGGACCCGCCCACAGACGACGATGCGTCGGCGTTCATGGAAGGGGTCCGGGCCCTGCGGGACGCCGGGGCGGACGCGATCACCATCGCGGACTGCCCCGTGGGTCGCCCGAGGGCGGACAGCTCCCTGCTGGCCTGCAAGATCAGGCGGGAGACCGGGGTGGAGCCCCTGCCCCATCTCACCTGCCGGGATCGGAACCTGAACGCCACCAAGGCGCTGCTGCTGGGGCTGTCCATGGAGGGGGTGCACAACGTGCTGCTGGTCACCGGCGACCCTGTCCCCACCCAGGACCGGGACGAGGTGAAGAGCGTGTTCAACTTCAACTCCCGAAAGCTGATCCGGTACGTCAGCGGCCTGACGGGACAGGGCCTGTCCGTCCCGTTCCAGATATTCGGGGCGCTGAACGTGAACGCCGCCAATTTCGCCAAGCAACTGGAGCTGGCATCGGAGAAAGAGGCGTGCGGCGCGGCGGGCTTCCTCACCCAGCCGGTCCACTCCCCCCAGGCGCTGGAGAACCTGGAGCTGGCCCGCAAGACGCTCAAGGGCAAGATACTGGGGGGCGTGTTCCCCATCGTGAGCCACCGGAACGCGCTGTTCCTCAACAACGAGGTGGCGGGGATGCGGGTGCCGGAGGAGATCGTCCGGCTCTATGAGGGAAAGGGCCGGGAGGAGGCGGAGGAGCTGGCGGTGGCGCTTTCGGTGCGGGCGGCCCGGGCCATGGAGCCCTATACCGACGGCTGGTATCTCATGACCCCGTTCCGGCGGGTGGCGCTGATCGTCCGGATCATGGAAGAGCTGCGCTGAGATGGAAAGAGGACCTCTCCGGCCCCGAGCGGGACGGAGAGGTCCTTCCCATATCCCGCACTTGACAAACTCGATAATCGAGAATATAATGGAGCTATACTCGAATATCGAGAATAGGGGGAGGCGAGGGAGATGCCCAGGGCGAAGTTCCAGACGCTCACGGAGCAGATGTTCTATGTCCTGCTGTGCCTGCGGGAAGAGTGCTGCGGCATGGACATCCTGGACCGTGTGCCCGCCATGACGGGGAAAAGGGTGAGCGTGGGGTCGGGCACGCTGTACGACCTGCTGGAGCGGTTCTGCCAGGCGGGCATGATCCGTGAGACCCGGGTGGAGGGGCGCAAGCGCAGCTACGTCCTCACGGACCAGGGGCGGGAGGTGTTGGCGAAGGAGTATGGGCGCATCTGCGCCCAGGCGGAGGATTACCGCGCGGCGTTCAGAGAGGAGGAACGGTGATGAAAGACAGGAAGAAGCGGGTCGAGATGTTCTCGTTCTACGACCACACCGGGATCGAGGCGCATCTCCAGCGGATGGCGGGCCGGGGCTGGCTGCTGGACAAGATCGGGGCGTTCGGCTGGGAGTACCGGCGGATCGAGCCGAAGGAGCTGACGTTCTGCGTGTGCTACTTTTCCAAAGCGTCGGGGTTCGACCCGGAGCCGTCGGAGGACCAGGAGACGTTCTACGATCTTTGCCGTCATACCGGCTGGACGCTGGCGGCGTCCTCGGCGCAGATGCAGATCTTTTACAACGAGCGGGAGGACCCGGTCCCCATCGAGACCGACCCGGTGCTGGAGGTGGAGGCCATCCACCGCAGCGCGAAGAAGAGCTTTTTGAGCGTGCTGCTGCTCCAGCTCTTCGTGGCGCTGATGAACGCGGCGATCCTGTCGTCCCGGCTGCTGGCCGACCCTGTCAGGACACTGGCCGACGACTCCACGCTGTTTCTGATGGTATGCTGGCCGGCGCTCCTGACGATATGCGCCGTGGAGCTGGGCAGCTATCATCTCTGGCACAGGAGGGCCAAAAGGGCGGCGGAGCATGGGCAGTTCCTGGAGACCTCCAGCCGGCCCTGGCTGCAATGGGGAGTGCTGTGCACGGTCACCTTCGCCTTCGCCCTTTGGACCGCCTCGGTGGCGACGTCCGGCCGTACCGTGGAGACGGCGGTCATCGTGCTGCTCCTGCTGGGCACGGCGGTCATCATCCTCGTGACCGATGGGATCAGGCGGCTGCTCAAGCGCCGGAAGGAGCCGGCCAAGGTCAGCAGGCTCGTCACCATGCTGGTCTGCGGGGCTCTGAGCATCCTGCTGACCGTGGGCGTGGTCTTTGGTGCCCTGCGCGTCCTGACCGGGTCGCAGCATTCCCGTCCGGGCAGCGAGGACGAGGCGCCGCTGACGGTGGAGGACCTGCTGGACGAGGACGTCCGGGACTATGGCCAGATACGATCGGGCAGCCGGTCCCTGCTGCTGGACTGGTCCTATGTGTATCAGTATCCCCGGCGGGACGTGGAGGGCTGGGACGACAGGCTCGGGCTGGAGTACACCGTCACGCTGGTCAAGGCCCCGTTCCTGTATGGCCTGTGCCGGGAGAAGGCGCTGGAAGAGCGGGACGAGCTGGGCGACGACAGGGTCCCGCAGGGCCATAAGGAGTTTTGGGGACCTGCGGATCCCGGGCCCTGGGGCGCGGCGGAGGCGTACCGGCTGACGGCGCAGGACGGCGGGCCGCTGGAGATATATCTGCTGTGCTACGAGGACCGCATCGTCGATATCAGGTTCGAGTGGCCCCCGGCCCCGGAACAGATGGCGATGGTGGGGGAGAAGCTGGGCGGCTGAGCGGAGGATGAAAAAATTTCCTCCATGGCCCGTCTACCACGTCTAGATCCCGTCTGCGGCGCTTATACTGATTTGCAGGTTGCATTTTCCAATGGGGCAGTATATAATAAACTGCCAAACACGAAAATACCTGAGCGACGGGTCTATATATGAGGTAATGAGTTATGGGAGTCAAGAATATCCGCGACTATTTACGACCGGGGAAGCGGGCCCACCTCGTGGGCATCGGCGGGGTGTCCATGGCGTCCTTGGCGGAAGTGCTCTTCGGGGCGGGGGTGGAGGTCACCGGATCCGATCAGCGGGAGAGCGCCACCGTCCTCCATCTGCGGGGGCTGGGCATCCCGGTGACCATCGGCCATCTGGCGCAGAGCATGCAGGGCGCGGACTGCGTCGTGCGCACCGCCGCCGTCCACGACGGCAATCCGGAGATCGCCGCGGCCCTGGCCGCCGGCGTCCCCGTGTTCGAGCGGGCCCAGGCGTGGGGGGCCATCATGCAGGATTACGAGAACGCCCTGTGCATCTCCGGCACCCACGGGAAGACCACCACCACGTCCATGTGTACCCACATCTTCATGGCGGCCAAGCGGGACCCCACCGTGATGATCGGGGGGACCCTTCCCTTGCTGGAGGCGGGCCACCGGGTGGGCCATGGGGACACCATCATCCTGGAGTCCTGCGAGTACTGCAACTCTTTCCTGTCCTTTTACCCCACGGTGGCGGTGATCCTCAACGTGGAGGCCGACCACCTGGATTTCTTCAAAGATCTGGCGGACGTGGAGCACTCCTTCCGGGCGTTCGCCGACCGGGTCCCGGAGAACGGCCTGATCGTGGCCAACTGCGAGGACGAGAACACCATGACCGCGCTGGCGGGGGAGACGCGCCCGGTGCTCACCTTCGGCATAGACGAGGGGGACGTCCATGCAGAAAACCTCTCCATGGACCACGGCTTCGGCTCCTTCGACGTGGTGCATGGAGGGGAGAGATACGCGCATCTGGATCTGTCCGTGCCCGGTGTGCACAACGTGAAGAACGCCTTGGCGGCCGCGGCCGCAGCCATCGCCCTGGGCCTGCCCGGGAGAGCGGTGGAGGACGGGATGCGGGAGTTCCGTCTGCCGGGGCGGCGGTTCGAGTACAAGGGGACGTACAACGGCGCGGAGGTGTGCGACGACTACGCCCACCACCCAGGCGAGCTGGCGGCGCTGTTCGACACGGCCAGGGCCCTGGGGCACAAGCGGGTGATCTGCGCCTTCCAGCCCCACACCTATTCCCGCACCCACGAGCTGTTCGACGACTTCGTGGAGGTGCTCAAACGACCGGAGGTCACCCTGCTGGCGGAGATCTTCGCCGCCCGGGAGGACAACGACGTTGGGATCTCGTCCGCCGACCTGGCCGCGCAGGTGCCGGGGAGCGTGTTCTGCCCCACCCTGGAGGACGTGACCGAGAAGCTGCGGCGGATCGCCCAGCCGGGGGATCTGATCCTGACGGTGGGCGCGGGGGACATCTACCTCGCCGGGGAGGCGCTGGTGGAAGAGGGATGAGGCTCCCGGCTGCGCCGGGACGGCCATCGGGAGGACCCGGGCCCTCGTCAGGAGGGGCCGGGTCCTGCGTGCTGCGGGCGGTTCGCGCCGCGTGCAGGGGCCGGCAGCGCAAAAAAGCGGCGGAACAGCGGTAAAAAGCCTGATATCCGCTTGACTGGCGGGAGTTGGTATGTTATAATTCCATATTGCGCTGATATACCGAAAAGGGGGCCTGCCCTGTGCTGGACGGATTGGAGAACGCATCGAAGGTCGTAGGCGTCAAGCAGGTCCGCCGGGCGCTGTCCGGGGGGCGGGCGCGCCGCCTGTTCCTCGCGCGGGACGCAGATCCGCAGCTCACGCAGCCCCTGGCCCGTCAGGCCGAGGAGCGGGGCGTGGAGGTGTGCTGGTGCGGGTCCATGAGGGATCTGGGCAGGGCCTGCCGGATCTCCGTAGGGGCCTGTGTGGCCGCGACGTTATAGCGCGCTCCAAAAATTTTCCGGTTTTAACGAATGATCCTTGCAGGATCCGTTAAAATATATATTCATCGAAAGGAGGAAAATCATGCCTACTTTTAACCAACTGGTCCGCAAGGGCCGCGAGAAGAGCACCTACAAGTCCAACTCTCCCGCCATGCAGCACGGTCTGAACACCCTGAAGAACAAGGAGACCGACCTGCCCTCTCCCCAGAAGCGGGGCGTGTGCACCGCCGTTCGTACTTCCACCCCGAAGAAGCCGAACTCCGCTCTGCGTAAGATCGCCCGTGTGCGCCTGACCAACGGCTACGAGGTCACCGCCTATATCCCCGGCGTGGGCCACAACCTTCAGGAGCACTCCGTGGTCATGATCCGCGGCGGCCGTGTGAAGGACCTGCCCGGCGTCCGTTACCACATCATCCGCGGCACGCTGGACACCCAGGGCGTCAACGGCCGTATGCAGGCCCGTTCCAAGTACGGCGCCAAGCGGCCCAAGGCTGCCAAGAAGAAGTGATCTGCTTCGCCCAAGAAACGAGTCATGCGCACACGCGCAAGGCGTACCGCCTTGCCGGGTGTTTATTCCATATCATATGGGTAGACCTCGGACAGGCATCGTACGGAGATGTTCGGGCCGCCGGATCCGGCAGCCCGATACTTCGAGTACCTATGATCTCTATATCATAAGAAGGAGGGAAGCGAAGTGCCCAGAAGAGGAAACGTACCCAAGCGGGAGATCCTGCCCGACCCGCTGTATAATTCCGTCCTAGTCACTAAGCTCGTCAACAGCATCATGCTGGACGGCAAGAAGGGCGTGGCCCAGAAGGTCGTCTATGGTGCTTTCGACATCATCAAGGACAAGACCGGCAAAGAGCCCCTGGAGGTGTTCAACACCGCCATCGAGAACATCATGCCGTCCCTGGAGACCAAGTCTCGCCGTGTGGGCGGTTCCACCTATCAGGTGCCCATGGAGGTCCGGCCCGAGCGCCGTCAGACCTTGGGCCTGCGCTGGTTGACCAACTACTCCCGCAACCGCGGCGAGAAGACCATGAAAGAGCGGCTGGCGGGCGAGATCATGGACGCGGCCAACAACACGGGTTCCGCTGTGAAGAAGCGTGAGGACACCCATAAGATGGCCGAGGCCAACAAGGCGTTCGCCCACTACCGCTGGTAAGGACGGAGGCAACAAACCAACATGGCAAGAAAAGTTTCACTGGAAAATACCCGTAATATCGGCATCATGGCCCACATCGACGCCGGTAAGACGACGACGACCGAGCGCATCCTGTACTACACCGGCGTGAACTACAAGATCGGTGAGACCCATGACGGCACCGCCACCATGGACTGGATGGCCCAGGAGCAGGAGCGCGGCATCACCATCACGTCCGCGGCCACCACCTGCTATTGGAAGGGCACCAAGGACCAGTTCCCCCAGACCCGGATCAACATCATCGACACCCCGGGCCACGTGGACTTCACCGTGGAGGTGGAGCGCT
>CANRXB010000016.1 GCA_947643715.1 uncultured bacterium | reverse complement strand
ATTCTACATTTTTTCCTCGGCGTTTTTTTACATTTTATCACTGGCGATGACACCATCCCATCCGGGAAAACGTGGAAGCAGTCCGGCGCGATGTGGAGGCAGTAGTCCCAATAGGTCCCATCAAAAAAGGCGCCTTGCTGTCCATGATCTCGATCCTATCCTCGCTCCTCGTTCCTCTGCCGATACGATAGGCGGCGCGGCTCCTCGGACCTGTCCAGCCTCCCCAAGCTTTTGAGATACTCCTGCAAGACTTTCTGGCCCTCCGGGCTGTGGGGGTCCACCTCCTGAACAGACGTATATTCGCCGGGTTCGACCCACTCACCATCTACTGTCAGGCGCTCTTTGCCGCTGTTGCAGAACACGACACAGGGGAAGTCCAGATCCTCGTGGTGTACGCGGATACCGTTGGGGCGGCCGTCCCGGGAACTGGGCCGACTTTCGTGAAAGGCCACCAGATCGTCTCCGTCCTCGACCAGCCGGACCGCAGCCTCGTCCGCCTGGTCGCCACTACTATAGGTCGTCCAGAAGGCGTCCTGGATCTTCCCATCGGCAGTGAGCAGGCAGGCATCCTCCAGCATCGAGTCGTAGGATCGGTCCAGGCAGATGATGAGTTTATCACCAGTTTTGAGATTGGGATCCTGCTGGATCTCGTCGACGATACCATCGATGTTTTTGACATTCATAAAAGATCCTCCGTTTTTCAATATACAAAAAAGCCTGCTTTCCGGTAGATCCCCGAAAAACAGGCGCTAAAAAATGCGCAACAACAAAACCTGTGATTCAGGAACCACGGTTCGCCGCATACGCATGGCAAACTAAACGATCAAATTGTAAGCTCTTTCGATTGGGTGCATCATAGCACAGCCGCGCGGCGCTGTCAAGGGCTTTGTGGAAAATTCTTTTGGGATGCCGGAAGATTGGGCTTGACGATCCGGGGCGCACTGTGATACCATCCGGACATAGAAGTTGATATTGCATCGGATCAAGCGATATGCGGTCACGATCCTCCGGCAGCGGAGGCTCGTGGCCCTTTTGTTTTGCGAAAGGAGAAATGGTCATGGAAGGCAAGACGACAGACTTTTTCATCAGAGGTCCGGAAGGAGCCGTCATCGTGGCGTTGGATAATCAGCGGGACGGGCTCCTGTTCGGTGCGGCAGAGCTGCGGGACGGAGGGGAGGCATGGCTGGACTACGAGTTCGGATCCGATCTGGACGGCGACATGGTCTCCCTTTACCGGGAAGCGGCCGACGTACCTGTAGTCGAATATCACGCCAGAGGGCGCAGGGTGGACATCGTGACCTCCCCGGACCGGCTGCTGATCGTCTGGAACCACGGCCGGCGCGCGCTGGCCGTGGACGGAGAGCCGCTGTCGCCGGGAGAGATGACCGCCAGTGCCCCACAAGGAGCCACCCCCTGGCTGCTCCGGTTCGCGGATTGGCTGCCGGGACGGGAGTGACGTCACCACCGGTTTCGTAGGCAGGACCGTCCCGTTTCGATCCAAGGATCGGGACCCTCCGGACATGGGCCCGATCGGGCCCATCCGGCATCCGTTCCGCGATCTTTTCACTTCTCCTGCCGTCTTACCGCTCTCATCCCCCTCCCCATCGTCCTGCCTCATTTGTCGGAGCCTTCGAGGTCCATCTCTTTGATGCCGCTGCGACTCCCTTGGGCCCAGGTGTGACGACTGGCATCCTCGCGTTTTACCCATTCGTTCCCCCGATCGGATGCGGAGCGGATCGCATCCTGCAAGCCTTGAGGAAGGACCTCCACCACTGCGTTCGCCGCTTTTTCGCACAGCTTGCCCACAAGATATGTCACGAGGAAGGATGCCACGATCTGAACCACGCCGATGGCCTCCAGCACCTGCTGGACCACATCCAGCAGCCCCAGATCGTTTTTCCCCAACCACGTCATGACGAAGCTGTAGATCAGCAGCCCCAGCAAAAACAACGTCAAGGAGACGGTATCGCCCAAAGAGATATGGACCGTCGTCTTGTTGAAAAAGTCGATCGCGGCCTCTTTTATCTGCCCCAGCAGTCTCCGCAAGGGGGACGCTCCCTCTTCCGGCTCCGCCACGGAGCAGATGTCCAGCTTGTTCGCCACCAGATCCCAAAAGGGCTTCTTCACCAGCAGCTCCTGTAGGAATCCGAAGAGGATGGAGAAGAACAGGGTGTTGATGGCGACATATTGGGCCATCGCGATCGCTGTTCTCACCGCGGCGGTCAGGATGGTCCCATCTGCGTCTCCTGCGTTGAGATCGGCTGCTACCCGAAGAAAGACCACTGCCTCACTGAGCTTTCCCAGAAGGCTGCCGTCGTTGCCTTCCGCCAGGATATCCACTCCGGCGGGGAACAGCCCATCCATGAAGCAGTTATAGCCCGAGATCAGCAAAAACAGGACTCCCGCCGAGCACGATACATCCAAAAGGCCCTCGATGCCCGACCACACATCTTTCTCGATCTCCCGATGGCCCCGAAGGCGCGAAAGGCAAGCATCCGATATCTTTTTGACGACGATCTTATAAAGCTTGAAGCATCCGAACCCTATGCGGGACAGGAAGCGAAAGGGCGCCCTCCATATGCCGCTTTTCGACATATCTGCCATATCCTGTCCCGTCCAATAGGGCACATTGAAGAAGAACAGGAAAAAAGAAGCCGTCAAGGACAGAAAAAACATGATGCCGTTCAAGATCATATCATGCCGCTCCTTTCCGTATCGCGGAAGGCTTTGAGCCGCCTTGCATCCCAGGATAGCATGTCAGGATGTGGATGTCAACGAAGAAGTGAGCTGCGCATGTTCCGGCCGCCACATAAACAACGATACGGTAACGGCAGTGGACACATCGATGCTGCCGGATCGCCGCGCTGCTTTTCCCGGGCAATGACAGGCCCTCCCTTTCCCGATCGAAAGGGAGGGCCTGTCTTACCGGCTATCTCAGCTTCAGACCGTCCGCGAAAGCGTTGCCCACCTTCGCGCCCAGCCGGTGATACGCGCTGCCGATCGGGTCGAAGGCGATGGGGGCCAGCTTGTCCACGTCCACCTTGCCGTCCGGGGTGAGGACGCTTTCGTCTGCGCTGACGTTGACGATCTCGCCCAGCAAACGCCCGGTCTGCGGGTCATAGCTCACCAGCCTGCACTCCACCGCCATGGCCAGCTCATCGATGAGGGGCGCGTCCACGAACTCGCTTTTGGTCGTGTGGAACCCGGCTTTCGCCAGCTTGTCGGGCACATCGTTGGCGGACACCACGCCCACATAGTCGCACTGCGCCACGTGGGCAGCGTCCGCCATGCTGACGGTGAACGCCTTGCGCTCCAGGATGTTCTTGGTGGTCTTGTGTCCGGCGCTCAGACACAGGGCCAGCTCGGCGGTATCGCTGATGCCGCCCCAGGCGGCGTTCATGGCGTCCGGGACGCCGTCCGGCCCATAGGTGGCGATGATGAACACCGGCTGGGGGTAGGTGTAAGGCTTGGCTCCAAAGTTTTTCCGCATGATCGTGTCCTCCTTATCTGAAAAGCATGTCCAGCGCCTGGGTCAAGCTGTCCGTGCATTCCACCCCTTCACGGGGCGCTTTCCCGCGCAGGAGCAGCACAGGCCGGATGCCTGCCGTCCGCGCACCCACCACGTCGGTGTCATAGGAGTCCCCGATGTGGACCACATCCTCCGGGGCGCGGCCGCTGAGCCGCAGGGCCTCCTCGAATAGTTCCCGGTGGGGCTTATAGGCCCGGACCGTGTCTGCGCTGACCACTCCCGCAGCACCCAAATCATTCGACCGCAGGGCTTGCTCCATGTAGGGGAGGCCATTATTGGTGATGATATAGATCGGGACGGGGCACCGCTCGAAAAAGGCGCGCGCGTCCGCATACACCGAAGCGTTGACCCAGTGGCTGCGGATCAGGTTGCGCAGGGCGGCGGGGTCGTCTTTCAGCCCGATCTGCGTCCCCATGTCCAGGATCAGCCGATCCACAATCTCGTCCTCGGTGAGATAAGCGTCCAGATAGCTGTCCGCCTCATACCGGCGGCGGTCGTCCAGGATGAACTGCTGGACCTGTCTGGGGTCATGGACGTCGCTGTTCTTACAGATGCGGCGGACGATCTCCGCCATCTCTGGGCTGTGTTCGTCCACTGTGGTGCCCATATAGTCGATGAATACCGCTTGGACCATATCGATCCCTCTTTTCTTGATGGGTGTTTCGTTCGCATGTCGTATCGTACGATATCCCCAGTATAGCACATTTTTTCGATCGAGTCGAGGGATGCTTTTCCTCGGAGCCGATGCACGAGCGAGTCGGCCTGAACGCCAGGCCAGAATAGGTCCCATAATCTGTTCCAAGATACCATGAATACAAGGACGGATCACATTACAAATACTGTGCTCTCTGCTTTTCTGGACCCAACGATGCCAGACCCCTCCCGTAGAACAGCCATTCCCCGGCTTTCGACAGAAAGCCGGGGAATGGCTGTTCGAAGCACGAGATGAAACGGATCTACCTGATATTGGGCTCTTTGCTTTTCTTGATGGTTTTGACCAGCATGAGAATGGAGACCGCAGCCAGCATACCAAACACTACATCGGCCGCTACGATGGCGTTCTTCCACCAGGGGCGGATCTCGATGACCTGCATATTGGCGCTGACGCCGTTCATGGCGTTGGAGTTGGCCACGGTGTACAGGATGCGCTTTGCGGCCTCCCGCATGGCGTTCACCACAGTGGGGTCGTCCTTGTGCTGGACCAGCTTCTCGGTCCATTTGGCGCCGTCGTTGCAGTCCCAGCCGTCGCCCCCGGCCATCAGGCCGTTGAGCACGTCCATGTAGTCGTTGTTGTTGGAGAAGTCGGTGAGGATGAAACCGGGCATGCCCCATTCCCCTCGAAGGATCCCGGTGAGCAGGTCCTTGTCCCCGCCCGCCCAGATGCAGCCCATCCGGTTGAAGCTGGTCATCACGCAGTACGCGCCGGATCCTACCACGGGATATTCAAAAGCTTGCAGATAGATCTCCCGGGCTGCCTGCTCGTTGGTCCACACGCAGATGCCGTCCCGGGCGGTCTCCTGGTCGTTGAGGGCGAAGTGCTTCAAGTACACGTACACGCCCTTGGACTGGATGCCCGCCACCTCGGCGGCGCAGGTCTTGCCGGAGATGAAGGGGTCCTCGGAGTAATACTCGAAGTTGCGCCCGGAGTAGGGGGTGCGGTGGATATTCACGCCGGGGCCATAGATGCCGGAGTAGGCCTTGGCGTTGGCCAGCAGGCAGTCGTTGCCCATACTGCGGCCCACCGCCTCCGCCACCGCCGGGTCAAAGGAGGCGGCCAGCAGGTCCTCGGAGGTATAGCTGGTGGAGGAACCGCCGCCGGTGAGGGTGGCGGTGATGCCCTGGGGGCCGTTTTCGTCCTTGGTGGCGGGCTTGGACACGCTGGACACGGGCACGGTGCTGTGGTAGGTCTGGCCGATGAGCCGGGCCATCTCGTTGAAGGTCACCTGATCCATCAGGTCGTCCCAGGTGTAGCTCTGGCCGTCCACCTCGGTGGTCCCGTCCAGGGGCACGCCGATGAACTGGGCCAGGTTGAGATCCCCCTCCTTGCCCAAGGTGGGCATGGTCCCGGAGGTGTCCTTCTGGTACAGGGCGTTCATGAGGGACACCATCTCATCGCTGGCGGCGAGCTGGGCGGCGGCCTGATAGCTCTGGGAGGTGAGCTGGGCCTTGGGCATGGTGCCCTGCCAGTCGGAGCGGGTGAGGTAGACGATGTCGTTGGAGGGATCGCTGTCGAAGCGGTTCAGGTCGGCGTGGTCCAGCCGGTTGGTGATGGACATGCCGGTGACGGCAGTGGCGAACACGGTGGTGTCCAGATCGGCCACGGTGTACTTGGCGGCCAGGGCTGCGTCGCCGTTGGCGGTCATGCCGTCCTCGGTGGTGAAGCCCTTCGCGGCCAGGATGTTGTTCAGCGCCTCGTGGGCCCCATTGCCGCAGGCGAAGTAGTAGTTTCCGGCGTCCAGGATATAGGTCCCGGCCCCGTTGGCGTCGTAGGTCCGCAGCTCGGTTTTGGGCACGGTGATGGTGACGGTGGAGGTCTCCCCGGCGGCCAGACCGACCTTCTGGTAGCCCACCAGCTCTACGGCGGCCTTCTCGATCCCGTTCTGCCGGTCGTGATCGGTGTAGGGGGACTGCATGAAGATCTCCACCACCTCCGCGCCGTCCACGGCGCCGGAGTTGGTCACGTCCACGGTGAACGCCAGCTCGTCCCCCTGCTCCGCCATGGACAGCGGGCCGTAAGTGAACTGGGTGTAGCTCAGGCCATAGCCGAAGGGATAGGCCACGGTGGAGGCGTAGTCGTAGTCCCCGGCGTTGCCGGTCCCCATCACCACGTCTTCATACCGGGTCTCGTAGTAGCGGTAGCCCACGTAGATGCCCTCCTGGTAGACCACGTAATACTGGTCGTTGGCGTCGAAGGAGAGGCCCTGGGCGGCGGCGTTCGTGTAGGCGGTGGCGTGGGCGTTCTGCAGGGCGGGGGAGGTGAGGTTGTCATAGCAGTAGGTGTCCACCAGCTTACCGGAAGGGTTCACCGTGCCGTTGAGCAGATCGCCCACGGCCCGGATCCCGCTCTGGCCCACCTCGCCCACCCACAGGCAGGCGTCTACGCCGTAGTCCACGCCGCACACGGAGGGCTCCAGGAAATCCAGCTCCACCGCGTTGGCCACGTTCAGCAGGACGACGATCTTTTTCAAGTCCCCGGCGGACTTCAGCTCGGCCAGCTTGGACAGCAGGGCCTGCTCCTCGCCGGACAGCTCCAGGATATTGCCGTTTCCGTCCCCCGCGCCGTACCAGGGCAGGTCGGCTCCCTCGCCGCACACCCGGGAGATGACGAAGACCGCCGCGTCGCCGTACTCCTTCACGGAATCCCACTCCTTGGCGGAGTAGGCGCTCAAGGGGGCTTCGTTGACGGTGTAGCCCGCGTTGTCGAAGATGAAGTTGTTCAGGCTTCCGCTGGCCAGGGTGCGGCGGTAGTTTTTGCCCGCCCCCTCGGTGTAGAAGGACCACAGGGTGGGGTTGACGGCAAAGCCGTCCTCCTCCAGAGCGTCCTTCAGGCTCTGGGCCTTGGAGGTGTCCATGCCGCCGGAGCCGGTCCCGCCGTAGACGAAGCTGGCGGAGCTGACGCCGGCCAGGGTGATCTTAGAGCCGGGAGCCAGGGGCAGGGCGTTCTCCCGGTTGAGCAGCAGCACGGAGCCGTTGGCCACCACCTGTTCCACTACCTTCTCTGCCTCCTCCACCTGCTGGGCGCTGGTGAAGTCGGCCTCGAAGTAGGTCTTGCCCGGGTCGCCCACGGTTTTGGTGGCCTCGATGCCCAGCACCATGTTGATGATGGAGGCGTAGTTGCTGGCGATGGGCCCGGCGATCATGGTGAACGCGAAGAGGACGGTAAAGATGATGGAAAGGGCGGTCCAAAGGCCGCGGCCCTTGACTTTAGGTTTCTTTTCCTTCACAAGAGTACCTCCTTTGTGTCGTGAGAACGGGGAACGGCCGCCGGTGGTCGCCGGCGGCCGTTTGCTTCTATCAGCCGGCGCTGGAGAGCAGCTTCAGCTCGGGGTTGGTGACGATCCGGCAGCCCAGGGAGACGTCCTCGGGGTCCAGGGCGGGATCCTCCACCGTGATGGTCAGGGTCTCGGCGAACTCGGACAGGAACTCCTTGGCCCCCTTGGCGCCGCCCTCGGGATCGAAATTCTGGGTCATGGCGTCGGTCCAGTTGGCGCTGTCCAGCACCATGTGGCCCGACAGGGCGGAGCGGCCGTAGCCCTTCTCGTGCTGCTCGAAGTAGATGCGCTCGGCGGGCTGGAGGGTGTAGTCCACGTGGGTCTCCCAACCGTCGGCGCTGGCGGCGGAGGTGCACTTGCCGGTGTAGATGATGGTGCGCATACCTTTGATGCCGGGATCGGTAGTGCCGAAGATGTGCTCCTGGAAGGTGAGCTCATAGGTGCTGTCGGCGTTGATCTTCAGGGTGTACACGTCGCTGGCGTACCAGCCGATGCCGTCCAGGTAGCGGGAGTCGCCGCCGGTGAAGGCTTTGGAGAGACCGGCGGAGCCGGAGCCGCCGCAGGCGGTGAGGGTCAGGCAGAGGGTGAGGGCGGACATCACGAGGGCAAGAGCTTTGACGAACTTTTTCATGTGTTTCTCCTCCATTTTGTTTTGTAAGAGTTTCTGGGGTGCCTTTCTGGGACGAGTATAACAGGCGTTCCTGCCTGGGTGGAGCGCATTGTCAAAAGTGGTGGGTCTGGTGTCAAAACCGGTCAAGCGGTGTGGGCCTGGAGGAATTCCACCGTATAGCCGGTGGCCTCCCGGGCCAGCTTGCCCTGGAAACCGTGCTCGCCGTATTGGATGACCTTCAGCTCGGCGCTGTCGTAGACCGCGACGGCCTTCTCGGAATAGCTCAGGTCCACCAGGGTGTCTTTGTCGCCGTGGCAGATGAGCACGTCGCCTTTGTACTTGCCGATCTCTTCGTAGATGTCAAAGCTCCGGGCGTCCTTGGCGTAGATGGCGCCCAGGGGGACGCCCATGGACTCGAACTCCTCGTCGGGGATATCCTCCACCGAGCCATACTGCTGGAAGTAGGTCTCCTGGAGGACGAAGGCAGGGTAGAACAGCACCAGCCCCTTCACGTCGTCGGGGCGCTGGGCGGCGGTGTAGGCGGAGACGAAGCCGCCCTGGCTCAGTCCGAACAGGAACATCTGCTCGCCGTCCACATAGTCTAGGGCCTTGATCTGGTCCATCACGTCAGACAGGTCCCGATACTCGGTGAGCACGCTCATCTCGGTGGTGGCGCCGTCGGACTTGGTGCTGGGACTGCCGCCGCAAAAGTCGAATATGTAAGCGGCGTAGCCTTGTTTGGCGAAGGACTCGGCGTAGCCCTCGTTGAGCATGGACGAGCTGTTGAAGCCGTGGCTGAGGATGACGGTGGGATAGCTGTCCTTCTCCTCCCCGGGCAGGTACATCTTGCCATAGATCTTCTTTCCCTCGCTCTCCAGCCACAGCTCCTCCACGCGGACGGGGGCCGCCTCCTGGCTGGGGGTGGGCGCGGGGGTGGACGTCCCCGCGCCCTGGCCGCACCCGGCCAGCAGGGACAGGATAGCCACTGTGGCCAGCCATAGGGCGATCGCTTGCTTTCTCATGATGACGCTCCTTCCTTGTCTTTCCGATCCGTTTCCTCCCGGTACGTTTCGTACCGTTCTGTGCCGGAACATACCAGATCGCAGTCATCATGTATACGCCGCTGACGAAAGTGGCCGCTCTCACATCAAAATTGGCGCTTTGGGCGCAAAAAAAGCGGTCCCCGGGGAGGGGGACCGCGAAACGGAACAGGGGATCCCGGCCCTATGGCCGGAACAGGATGAGGTCCAAGAGGAATTTTCCGTGGTTCAGTGTGACCGCCAGCGTGCCGCCGTATTTTTCCACCGTCCGTTTCATGCTCTTTACGCCGAAGCCGTGATACCGGGCGTCCCGGCGGCTCTTGGGCAGGCCGCCCTCCATAGCGATATCGCCGGTGTAGGGGTTCTCCATGTGGATGGCGGCCATGTCCCCCTCGGCGGAGGCGGTGAGGATGATGAACCGCTCCCCCTCCGGCAGCTCCACGACCGCGTCGATCGCGTTGTTCAGGGCGTTGCTGACCAGGGCGTACAGGTCCAGCTCCTCGATAAAGTCCAGCGCTCCGCCGTCCGCGAAGGCGGTCAGCTCGATGCCCCGGCGGGCGCAGGCCGCCCGCTTCTCCGCCAGCACGATGTCCAGCACCCGGTTCCCGGTGTCCACGAAGGTATCGTATTTCTCCACCTTTTGCTTGATCTGGTCGGTCTGCTCCTGGGAAATCTGGCCCTGGAAGTTCTCCAGCAGGCCCTTCAGGTCGTGGTACTTTTCGTTGACCAAGGCGGCGCTCTCCTCGGACTGACGGAACTGCTCCCGCTGCAGGTGGACCAGCTCCCGCATATCCTCCACGCTGCGGCTGAGCTTGGCCCGCTCCATGACGCCGAACTGGAGCAGGAGGATATACGTCCCGCACAGCAACTGGTAGACGCTCTCGGCGAACACAGCGGTCTCGTTCCGGCCGGTATTGCCCTGCGTGATCCGGGCCATCCCCAGGCCGAAGGCCAGCACCATGGTGGAGAACACCGCTTTCATGCGGTTGTTGAAATTTTCCTCCCGGCTGCGGGTGAACGGGCGAAAGGCGAGATACAGCGCCGCATACATCCCGAAATACGCCGCCAGGTCCACCAGCAGGATGCCAAGATCGTCCTGGCACAGCCGATCCACCCAGGGATCCAGTTTCAGCAGGGTCTTCACCGTTCCGCCAAGATCCTGGGCGATATATCCGGAAGCGGCCACGAACAGGGCCGTCCAGAAGGATTCCTCAAAAAAGAGCCAGCACAGGAGGATCAGCACGAGGTAGACGGCAAAGGTCATCACGATGCGCCCCGGGCTGTTCACGCGCTGTCCTATGTCCGGGAAAAAGACGATCCTGAGGCCGTGCAGCACGGCAAAGCCCGCCGACGTGCCCAGCACGAGCCGGAGAGGAAAGCGGCGGCGCTTGCGCAGGGAGTAGGCGAACACGAACACGCCTACCACAGATTGCAGCAGGAGGATGGGCAAACGGAATTCGGCGTACCACGCGGGCATCAGGCGCTCCCCCCTTTGTATTGGGCCAGCGCCGCCAGAAAATCCCTGCGTTTGGACCGGGACAGGGGGATCTCGATTTCGGTCCCGCCCAGGATCACCATATCCTTCTTGACGCCGCGCACGTATTTGAGGTTTACCAGGAAGCTGGAGCAGGGGCGGGCAAAGTGGACCGGCCGGAGCTGTTCCTCATACTGGGACAGGGTGCCCCACTGGCGGATGGCCTCGCCGCCGGTGTGGAACAGCAGGTCGTGGCGGGCGGCGGTCTCCACATAGATCACGCTGTCCGCCGGGACCTTGCGCACGTCTGCCTTTGTGCGCAGCTCCAGCACCAGTTCCTGCTTTTGGCGGGAGAGCACACGCAGCGCCCGCTCCAGCTTGGCGGAAAAGGACGCATAGCGTACCGGCTTCAAAATGTAGTCGAAAGCCCGGACGGAGTAGCCGTCTACGGCGTACTGAGTGAGGCTGGTGACAAAGATGATCATGACCGCCTCGTCCATTCGACGGATGCGCCGGGCCACGTCCATCCCCAGCATATCCGGCACCCGGATGTCCAGAAAGATCAGGTCCGCGTCGCATCGATAGGCGTCCAGAAGGGCCAATCCCTGGTCGTAGGTTTCCAAGTGGTATCCAAAGCTGGGATCCTCGCCCTTGTAGCGCTCCAGAAACGCCACCAGCTTGTCCATCTGGGGCCGTTCATCCTCCAGGATCAGGATCTTGAGCAAGGGGGCCACCTCCCAGTCGGGCGCACTGTTCTTATTTTAGCTCAGTATACGGCTTTTGGGCAGTTTCGTCAAGCTGCTTTGGATCTTACGGCGTCGATTCGGTCGTTTTTGACGTGGAAAGCGCCGGTTTCGTGATTCAAGTCGACGCCGGACCTGGGGCATGGCAGAACGGCGGCGTCAGTATTTTTGGATCCGAGGGAGATAGAACGATGGAAAAGCAACAAGGGTCGGCGGGGGCCGCGCGACGATCAGAAATTCTGTTCATAGATCGCCGCGGCGAGTCGGGCATTGCCAAAGTCGATGACCGTCCACCCCAGAGATATATCCGGACTCTCGCAAAGCGCAAGCAGCCGGGGGGAGAGTTCTTTGGCGTAACGATATGGATGCCCGAACGTCATATGCCCCTTGGTGCTGAGGAACCGCAGCACCACTGCATCGGGATCGTCTGTCTCGGCGCAGAATGCGGCCCACTTCTCCTCCTCGTCATACTCATACCGATCCTGCACGGCGAGGGTCAGGCTGCCCACGAAGCAGCCCTGGTCGGAAAACGCCCTTGCGGGGTCATCATAGCCGTTCTGATCCGGCCAGATGAGCGCGATACCGGCATTGCTGCCAAGTTCCGCCTCGTCATCATACCGGCGCAGGAGGATGAGCCTGCCGCGGGCTTCGCCTAAAGAGGGCAGCTCGCTGCCAAGATACCAGCGCTCGGTATCTTTCTGGATATAGCGGTCGAGGACGCGCTGGAACTCCGCCACGCTCTCGTCCCCGTACTCCTGCTTGACCGCGAAGATCACGGTCTCGGTGGGATGAGCGGAGAGAAAGGAGTAGCAATCTTCCAGCACATTCTCCAGCATGAGCCGGCCAGACCAAGGCGCGGCGCCGGTCCGGCATTCGCAGAAGCCGTGGTTCAGGCCGAGCCCGTCCCCGCTGACGGCAAGGCGGATGTCAAGATAGCGGAAGCCGTCCTCGAGCTGCTGGCCAACGCTCCGGGCCTGGCACTTTGAGAAAAAGCCAAGCTGCACATACTGCGTCCCGGCATCGTGGGTGCCTGGGATGGACAGTTCGCCCAGAGGCACGTCGTCCGGCAGCCGTGCCATCCAGTCGGCGGAGCCGGCTACAGGAGCAGCGTCCACCCGCTCCGTCAATGGGATCGTAAACAAGGCTGCTACCGCAAGGAGCAGCGCCGCGAGGATGCCGCCCGATCCCATAAGCAGGAGTCGGACCCCTTTCTTTGAGGCTTTTTTGATGTTCCGCATCGTCTTCCCCTCCTATATCCCAAGTGCGTCCATCAGCTCAGAAAGCTCTCCTGGACAAGCTCCACCAGTATGTGGTCAGGCAAAAAACCCGAAAATCAACGACACCTAAAAGTGACGAAAAGTAGAAAGATCCGCCCGAAACCAACAGTTTCAAGCGGATCTGTGGTGGACGATACAGGACTCGAACCTGTGACCTCCCGCACGTCAAGCGGATGCTCATACCAGCTGAGCTAATCGTCCAAATATTTTCCTTTCGAATCAGGACAAGACATATTATAGCGGCATCGACGCCGCTTGTCAAGTTTTTTTTCCTGTGATATACTCCAAAGAAAAACGGAGGAGGATCTGCGATGAGATATGCGCTCATCACCGGCGGTTCCAGGGGCATCGGAGCCGCCGCTGCCGTTCGCTTCGCCCGCCTGGGCTGGGGGGTGGCCGTGGGCTACCATGAGAGTGCGGACAGGGCCCGGACGCTGGTGGAAGGACTGCGGGGATCGGGCGTACCGGCTCTGGCCGTACAGGCCGATGTGGCCGACCCGGGGCAAGTGCGCCGGATGGTTGACAATGTGTTAGAAAATTTTTGTCAACTTGACATTTTGGTTTGTGCCGCTGGGATATCCCACGTCGGTCTCATCAGTCAGATCGACGAGGATCGATGGCGGCGTTTGTTCGCCGTCAACGTAGATGGCGTCCATCACTGCTGCCGGGCGGTGCTCCCCCATATGTTGGAGCGAAAGTCCGGTTCCATCGTCACAGTGTCCTCTATGTGGGGGCAGGTGGGCGCCTCCTGTGAGGTCGCTTATTCCGCCACCAAGGGCGCGGTGATCGCTTATACCAAGGCCCTGGCCAAAGAGCTCGGCCCTTCCGATATCCGGGTGAACTGCGTATCTCCCGGGGCGATCGATACGGAAATGAATGCCCATCTATCGCCGGACGACCTGGCGGCGCTGGCAGAGGAGACCCCGTTGGGCCGCATCGGGACGCCGGACGAGGCCGCTGCCGCCATCGCGTTCCTGGCCTCGGAGGACGCCTCCTTCCTCACCGGCCAAGTGATCGCGCCCAACGGCGGACTGGTGGTCTGAGGGCGGATATCCGTCACAATATAACATGGCGCCCTTTTGCCGTCTAGGCTCATTGTGGGTTTTTACAGTTGACAATAGGGGATGGCGAGTATATAATTGTCAACGATCTGGGGGGCGCAATAGTGCCCCCTTCGATGCTTAGAGGACCTGCGGCATATCACATAGCTAGGAGGAAACCAGAATGAAGAAGAAGGAACTTGCGGCCCTGTTCATGGCGGGCGTCATGAGCTTGGGCCTGCTGGCCGGCTGCTCCAGCGACGGCGGCGAGGCCAGCCAGCCCCCTGCTTCCCAGGCGGGGACCCAGTCCAGCCAGCCCAACGGGGGCGACGGAGATACTCAGGGCAACACAGAGACCGTCACCATCAAGGTCGGCGGCATCGGCCCTATCACCGGCGACCTGGCCCAGTACGGCCTGGCCACCCAGTGGGGCGCTCAGATCGCTGTGGACGAGATCAATGCCCTGGGCGGCCCCATCAAGCTGGAATATGATTTCCAGGACGACACCGGCGTCACCGATACCGCCGTGTCCGCGTACAACACCTTGAAGGACTGGGACGTCGATGTGATCTACGGCTGCACCACCACGGCCCCCTGCGTGGCCGTGGCCTCCGAGACCTTCGCCGACCGGTACTTCCAGCTCACCCCCTCCGCCTCTTCTCCCGATGTCACCGCCGATAAGGACAACGCGTTCCAGATGTGCTTCACCGATCCCGGCCAGGGCATGGCGGCGGCCGAGTACCTGAAGAACAGCAGCTTGGGCACCAAGTTGGCCGTCATCTACAACAACGGCGACGCTTATTCCAGCGGCATCGCCGACGCGTTCATCACCAAGGCGGCGGAGCTGGGCCTGGAGGTCGTGTCCACCCAGACCTTCCCCGATGACAAGACCACCGACTACACCGTGCAGCTCAACGCCTGCAAGGACGCCGGAGCGGACGTGGTGTTCCTGCCCATCTACTACACCCCCGCCTCCCTCATCCTGGCCCAGGCCAAGCAGATGGGCTACGCCCCCACGTTCTTCGGCGGCGACGGCATGGACGGTATGCTGGACATGGAGGGCTTCGACAAGTCTCTGGCCGAGGGCCTGCTGCTGATGACCCCCTTCAACGCCTCCGGCACCGACGAGCGCACTGTGGATTTCGTGACCAAGTATCAGGCGGACCACGGGATCCTGCCCAACCAGTTCGCGGCCGACGGCTATGACTGCATGTACGCGATCTATGAGGCTTGCTGCCAGATCGACGGCATCGCCGGCATGGACCACGCCCAGCTGTGCGACGCCCTGATCGCCATGTTCACCGGCGGCCAGTTCCAGGTGGACGGCCTCACCGGCACCGGCATGAAGTGGCTGGAGACCGGCGAGATCTCCAAGGCCCCCGTGGTGGTCAAGGTGGAGAGCGGCGTGTACGTCACCCAGTGATCCGCGCCTGACATAAAAAGAGTCCCAGACCCGGGAAAGGGCTGCCGGAGCGGTCCGGCAGCCCTTTTTTCCGGCCACGGCGGAAAGGCCCGCTTTCCTGCCGTGGCTTCGTCGTATCTCCGGGAAAGTCCCCGCAAGAGAAAAAAGAGGTGAGTATATGTCGTTCTTGAACAACGCGATCACCGGCATCAGCCTGGGGAGCATCTATGCCATCATCGCCCTGGGCTATACTATGGTATACGGCATCGCCAAGATGCTCAACTTCGCCCATGGAGACGTCATCATGGTGGGCGCTTATGTGTGCTTCCTGGCCATGGGCAACGCCGGCCTGCCCTCTGTGGTGGGCGTGCTGCTGGCGGTGGCGGTGTGCACCGTGCTGGGCATCGTCATCGAGCGCCTGGCCTATAAGCCGCTGCGCGCCGCGCCCTCCCTGGCGGTGCTCATCACCGCGATCGGCGTGAGCTACCTGCTCCAGAACAGCGCCCAGATCCTCTGGGGCGCGGCCACCAAGACCTTCCGCCCGATCGTGGAGGGCAGCCTGGTGCTCGTCCCCGGCCAGCTCAGCATCTCCTATGTGGCCATCCTGTCCGTGGTGTGCTGCATCGTCGTCATGGTCGCCCTGAGCGTATTCACCGGCCAGACCAAGATGGGCAAGGCCATGCGGGCCTGCTCCGAGGACAAGGCCGCCGCCCAGCTCATGGGCATCGATGTGGACGCCACCATCTCCATGACCTTCGCCATCGGCTCCGCCCTGGCGGCGATCGCCGGGGTGCTGATGTGCTCGGCCTATCCGGTGCTCTCGCCCACCACAGGCTCTCTGCCCGGTATCCGGGCCTTCACCGCGGCTGTGTTCGGCGGCATCGGCTCCGTCCCCGGGGCGCTGCTGGGGGGCATCCTGCTGGGCGTCATCGAGACCTTCGCCAAGGCGTACATCTCCACGGACCTGTCCGACGCCGTGGTGTTCGCCGTGCTCATCATCGTGCTGCTGGTGCGGCCTGCTGGGCTGCTGGGCAAGTACGTGCCTGAGAAAGTGTGAGGCGGCCATGAAAAAGATCAACAAGAACTCCCTCAACGGGTTCGTCAACTATGGCATCATCATCGCCGCGTTCATCGTCCTCCAGATCCTGATCGGGAAGGGCGTCCTGTCCAACTCCCTCCAGAGCCTGCTGGTGCCCGCCTGCTGCTACATCGTCATGGCGGTGTCCCTGAACCTGACGGTGGGCATCCTGGGCGAGCTCAGCCTAGGCCACGGCGGTTTCATGAGCCTGGGGGCCTTTTCCGGCATCGTGGCCTCCATCCTGCTGCAAGACCTCATCCCCATGGCCCCGGTCCGTCTGGCCGTGTCCATGGTAGTGGGCGCGCTGGCAGGCGCGCTGGGCGGCGTCATCGTGGGCGTGCCCGTGCTGCGGCTCCAGGGAGACTATCTGGCCATCGTCACCCTGGCCTTCGGGCAGATCATCAAGAACATCATCATGGTGCTCTACGTAGGGGTGGACGAGACCGGCATCCATGTGGCCGCCAGCTCGGACCGCTTCGTGCTGGCCCCCGGAGGCACCGCCATCATCAAAGGGCCCATGGGCGCGGTGGGCGTGGCCAAGCTGGCCTCCTTCACCGCCGGCGCGATCCTGATACTCATCACGCTCCTGGTGGTGCAGAACCTGGTGAACAGCCGTTCCGGAAGAGCCATCATGGCCCTTCGGGACAACCGCATCGCCGCGGAGAGCGTAGGCATCAACGTCACCAAATACAAGCTCATGGCCTTCGTCACCTCCGCGGCGCTGGCCGGGGCCGCCGGGGCGCTGTTCGGGCTGAACTACTCCTCCACTGTGGCCTCCAAGTTCGATTTCAACACCTCGATCCTGGTGTTGGTGTTCGTGGTGCTGGGCGGGCTGGGTTCCATCCGGGGGTCCATCATCGCCGCCGCTCTGCTCTATGTCCTGCCTGAGCTGCTGCGCAAGTTCGACATCGCCGAGTACCGTATGCTGATCTACGCCATCGTGCTCATCCTGGTGATGCTGGCCACCAACAATGACCAGCTCAAGAGCATGTTGGGCCGTATCATCCCCAAGCGAAAGGGGGCCGTGAGCAATGGCTGAGAAGAAACAGTTCCCAAAGGGCAAGATGGTCCCTGTGCCCAGCCACTCGATCATCCCGGAGCGTGACCTGGGCACCTCTCCCATCCTGGAGTGCAGCCATCTCGGCATCGATTTCGGCGGTCTCACCGCCGTGAACGAGTTCAACATCACCGTGGGCCGCACAGAGATCGCCGGGCTCATCGGCCCCAACGGCGCGGGCAAGACCACGGTGTTCAACCTGCTCACCAAGGTGTACCAGCCCACCCGGGGCACCATCCTGCTGGACGGACTGGATACCCACGGCAAGACCCCCGCCCAGATCAACCGCATGGGCATCGCACGTACCTTCCAGAACATCCGGCTGTTCTCCAACCTGAGCGTGGAGGACAACGTGAAGATCGGCCTGCACAATCAGGAGAAGTATTCCATGTTATCGGGCATCCTGCGCCTGCCCAAGTACTGGCGGCAGGAGAAAGCGGCCCACGAGCGGGCGCTGGAGCTGTTGTCCATCTTCGACATGCAGGACATGGCGGACCACCAGGCGGGCAGCCTGCCCTACGGCGCTCAGCGGCGGCTGGAGATCGTCCGGGCCCTGGCCACCGGCCCGTCCCTGCTGCTGCTGGACGAGCCGGCGGCGGGCATGAACCCCTCCGAGACGGCGGAGCTGATGGAGAACATCGTGAAGATCCGGGACACCTTCAAGATCGCGATCATGCTCATCGAGCACGACATGAGCCTGGTCATGGGCATCTGCGAGGGCATCTGTGTGCTCAATTTCGGTCAGATCATCGCCAAGGGGACCGCCGAACAGATCCAGTCCGACCCCACGGTGATCGAGGCGTACCTGGGCAAGCAGCAGTGAGGAGGGGGATACATGCTGACAGTCGATGACATCAACGTATATTATGGCGCGATCCACGCCATCAAGGGCGTGTCCTTCCGGGTGGACGACGGCGAAGTCGTCACCCTCATCGGAGCCAACGGCGCAGGCAAGTCCACCATCCTGAACACTGTGTGCGGCCTTCTCCACTCCCGCACCGGCTCCATCCAGTTCCTGGACAAGACGCTGGGGAACGTGCCCGCTCACAAGATCGTGGAGCTGGGCATGGCCCACGTCCCCGAGGGGCGGCGCATCTTCCAGCAGATGACGGTGGAGGAGAACCTGGAGATGGGGGCGTACACCCGGGCCCGGGCCGATATCGAGCCCGGCCTGGAGCGTGTGTACGAGCAGTTCCCTCGCCTGAAGGAGCGCAGGAAGCAGGTGGCGGGCACCCTGTCCGGCGGCGAACAGCAGATGCTGGCCATGGGCCGTGGGCTGATGTCCGACCCCAAGCTGCTCATGCTGGACGAGCCCTCCATGGGGCTGGCCCCCATCCTGGTGGAGCAGATCTTCGATATCATCCGGAAGCTGCATCAGGCGGGCACCACCATCCTCCTGGTGGAGCAGAACGCCCGGATGGCCCTGTCCGTGGCCGACCGGGGCTATGTGCTGGAGACCGGCAAGATCGTGGCCACCGGGACCGGCGATGAGCTTTTGCATGATGAGGCCGTCAAGAAAGCCTATCTGGGCGGCTGAAAGAGACGGCGCCCCGTAGCGTGATGCTGCGGGGCGCTGTCTTTTTCATTGTCCGAGCTTGAACAGGTTCCGGTCCGTAGTGAAATTGCTCACCGAGTACAGTACGAGCACCTGATCGATGTCGTTGTCCGACACATATCCTTTCAGGGACATGTTGCTGTACCGGGGGTCGAATAGGTGGACCTCCTGGAACGACTCGGCCAGGAAGGGGGCCAGGCAATCGGAGTAGGAGTCCCGGATCACCAGCAGCTTGCCGCCCGCCGCGTCCGGGTCCTTGATGACGCACAAGGGCTGGTTCCCCCCCAGGAAATAGGCGTATTTGTCCTTCGCCGACAGCTTTTCCTCGTGGTACATGGTGCTCTCCACCGGCAGCCCCTTGGGATACCCGGTGACGGTGACGCGCCCTTTCGTGCCGCCCTCCGGGATCGAGGCGTAGATGCTGTCCGGCGGCACCCAGCCCGCCCCTGCGGAGGACCATGTGGTGCCGTAGAAAGCGTCGGAACGCAGCTCGTAGGAGGGGGCGTCGCCGGAGCCCTCCAGGACGCCCATGGCGCGGGCCAGGGCCAGATAGCCCTGATAGGCTCCCATGGTGGTCCAATGATGGTCCGTGCGGTAGAACACATCGTCGCCGGACAGGGCATCGGACAGATCGATGGACCGAACGCCGTCCCCGCACAGCTCCTTCACCTGGGCGATGGTGGAGCCGTCGTCCACGTTGGGGGCCCCGGCGGGCAGCAGCCCGGACCACACGTAGCTCTTGTCGGGGATGAGGGCGAGGTACACCGGCACGTCCACATTGCCCGCCAGTTTGTCCACATACCCCACCCGTTGGGCCAGATCGTCGCGGGAGGCGGCGTTGAAATGGGCGAACAGGGTCTGTCCGTCGGTGCCGAAATAGACCTTGTTGTTCTCCTTCTTGCCCAGCGCGCGCTCAGACAGAGCCTTGAGCTGGATCCACCCGTCCCGCAGGGGGAACTGGTCCACCACATAGTCCTCGAAGTCCTCCATGAACTTCCCGGAACGCAGGGTGTCCAGCGTGGGGGCCTTGAACTGGGCCAGGTAGCGGTTCTCCTGCTCGGAGAAGTCCCGGCTGGGGGAGAGGATCAAGGCGGCGCCGAAGCCGAAGATGAACAGACAGAACGATGCGGTGATGAATACAGAGTATTTCTTGCTCATGGACCTCCGATCCTTTCAAAAAGCATGGCTCCCGCCGGTCCCGGAGGATCAGAAACGGAAGTAGAGGAAGGGGTTGTAGGTGCCGTCCACCAGATAGGCGGTGGTGAGCACCAGCCCCGCGCACATCAGCACGGGGAAGGCCACCTGGCGCGCCCGCTCCGGCAGTTTCCGCCAGACGTTCGCCCCAAAGGGGGTGGCCGCTATACACGCGATGACGAGGACGATCAGATAGTTGCGCAGGTAGTAGAGGAACGTGCTGTCCAGGAGCCCCGCGCCGAGGCCGAACATGGCCGCGAGGTAGTTCCCCATCGTGGGGAAGTCCTCCACGGCGAAGATGGCCCAACCCACGGCCGCGACCGCGATGCCGTAGAGGTGGCCCAGCCAGCCGGGGGCCCGCTCCAGCCATGCGCCCAGCCACAGCTTCTCCAGCGTGATCCAGAAGAAGTAGTAGAGGCCCCAGATCAGGAAGTTCCAGCTCGCGCCGTGCCAGATGCCGGTGGCCGCCCAGACCACCAGCAGGTTGAAGATCATCCGGCCTTTCCCCACCCGGCTGCCGCCCAGGGGGAAGTAGAGGTACTCCCGGAACCAGCTCCCCAGGGAGATATGCCACCTCCGCCAGAACTCGCTGGCGGACTTGGACAGATAGGGATGATCGAAGTTCTCCAGGAACTCGAAGCCCAGCATCCGGCCCAGGCCGATGGCCATGTCGGAGTAACCGGAGAAGTCGAAATAGAGCTGGAGGGAGAAAGCGACGATGCCCAGCCATGCGCCCAAGGTGGTGAGCTGTCCCGGCGGGGTGGCCAGGTACACGTCCCACAAGGGGCCCAGCGCGTTGGCCAGCAGCACCTTCTTGGCCGCGCCGATGACGAAGCGCTGTACGCCGGAGGCGAACTTCTCGACGTGATGATCGCGCTGCTCCAACTGGTCGTCCAGGTCCTTATACTTGATGATCGGGCCGGCGATGAGCTGGGGGAACAGGGTGACGAAGGTGCCGAACGTGATGATGTCCTTCTGGCACCGGGCGTCGCCCCGGTATACGTCGATGGTGTAGCTCATGGTCTGGAAGGTGTAGAAGGAGATGCCGATGGGCAGCTCGAGGCCGGTGAGAGGGATGCTGGTCCCCAGCAGGGCGTTGACGCTGCCGATGAGGAAGTCGCTGTACTTGAACACGCCCAGCAGTCCCAGGTTGAATATCACCGACGAGGCCACTGCCGCCCGGGCGCCCGCGTTGTTGCCGCGGGCCTTGCACCGAGTGACCAGGATGCCATGGGTGTAGTCGATGGCGATGGAGGCGAACATGATGAGGATATACACCGGTTCGCCCCAGCCGTAGAACACCAGGTTGACGGCCAGCAGCACCAGATTGCGCCATCTCAGGGGAGAAACGTAGTAGAGCAGTAATACGATAGGGAGATATAGGAACAAAAAATACGGACTGGAAAAGATCACGGCCGTCACCTCACCGAAAAGATCTTAGAGGAAAGGGAGCGGCCGGCGCCGCTCCCTCCTCGCATCAGAACAGGGCGTTGAACTCGTCGACGATGGCGTCCACGTCCGGATGGCACACCAGCATGACATAGCTGCCGTTGTCCGCCACCTTGGCGGATTTGGTCCACTGCTCCACGGTATCAGGGTAGTTCATGCCCTCCTCGGTCATGGAAGTGATGCGGCCCTCGAAGATCTCCTTCACCTTGGCGGCATCCTCAGCGCTCTTGGCCTGGACCAGAGCGAACTCGCCGGTGTTGAAGGACACCATGCTGAGGTATACCTCCACCTGGGCCAAGTCCATGTCCTTGAGGCCGGGGTAGGAATTCTCCAGCATGACGGCCCCGAATTCCTCGTCCGTGAGGTCTACTCTCTCCACGAAGCCGGAGAACTCGTGGTCATCCTGGAGGGTCTGGGCGAAGGCGGCCAGGTCCACCTGCTTCTCCTGCTTGCTCGCGCAGGCGGACAGCAGGGACAGGCAGAGCACCGCGGCGGCGCATAGAGCAACGATCTTTTTCATCTTGGATCTCTCCTTTTGTTTTGTCGATTGGATCATGAGCTTACGCTTGGTCGAACAGGGCATCGAACTGGCTGACGATGGCGTCGCACTCCTCATGACACACCATCATGACATAGTCGCCATGGGCCACTACCTGGGAAGAGTTGGTCCAAAGCTCGGTGGGGCCGGGGTAGAAGGCCCCGCCCTCCACCATGTAGTCTACCCGGGGCTGGAAGATCTCTTCCACCTTGGCGGCGTCCTCGGCGTTTTTGGCTTGGACCAGGTAGAATTCCCCATTGTTCATGGTGATGTTGCACATGTAGAGCACCCGCTGTTCCAGGTCCAGGTCTAACAGGCCGGGCAGGCCCTGGTCCAGGAACATCTTGTCGGTCTCGTTCTCCGGATCGCTCTCCTGTAGGAAGGGGCCCCACTCGTGGGCTTCCAGCAGAGTCTGGGCGAAAGCGGACAGGTCCACCGGCTCCTGTGCCTGTCCGCTTTGGCAGGCGGACAATACAGACAGGCAAAGGATAGCGGCAAGGGCGATGCAGACGATCTTTTTCATGGTGGGACTTCCTCCTCTGGGCGGCGCAGCCGCCGTGATGCCGCCTGGAGGACAGGGCTATCCTCGGCGGTCCTCGATATGGATGCTGATGCGCCGGACGAGCGTGCCCGGTGCATCGATGCCGATGGTCGTGGTGCCCATGCCCTCGTCCCTCCCTGTGTGTCCGCGTCCCATGCGGTGGCCTGGGACATTCTAGCACATGCGGGAGGAAATGGCAACCATCTCTGTCCGGGCCCGGATCGGGTCCGTCCTGTAAGCAATACCCTCCGGAGAGCCGGGAGGTTGCGTAGGGACAAAAAATTCCTTTTGGGTACCCAGATTTCTCCATCTGGCAGGGGAGAGCCTGGGAAAAGGGGGAGCGCTAGGCAAAGTGACAGCAAAAATGGGTAAATTTTTGACAGTTTCGCCACATTTTCTCTTGCTATTTTTTTGTCAAGCGACTATAATGTGCATGGTCGAGAGAAGGTTTTGGAGATATTATGGTCAATATCGTTTTAGTCGAACCGGAGATCCCGCAGAATTGCGGCAACATCGCCCGCACCTGCGCCGCCACCCGCAGCCGCCTGCACCTGGTGGAGCCCCTGGGCTTCGATATCAGTGAGAGAGCGGTGAAGCGGGCCGGGCTGGATTACTGGCCCATGGTGGATCTCACGCTCTGGTCCAGCCTGGACGATCTGTTCGCCCGCGAGCAGGTGTCCGAGCTGTGGCTGGCCACCACGAAAGCGCCCCGGGACTATTCCCAGGCCCGGTTCCGGGACGGCTGCTGGCTGTTCTTCGGCAAGGAGACCGCCGGCCTGCCGGAAGCTTTCCGCACGGCCCACCGGGACCGTTGCATCCGCATCCCCATGCGCGCCGACGCCCGCAGCCTGAACCTGTCCAACTCGGTGGCCGTGCTGGCCTATGAGGCCCTCAAGCAGCAGGGCTTTCCCGGGTTGAGCGGTACGGGGGAAATGGTGTCAAGATAGACCCCAGCCTATCGCTTCAAGTCGTGATATCGGATCGAAAGGAGTTTTTATCATGAACTACAACAAAAAGACTGTCAAGGACGTGGACGTCAAGGGCAAGAAGGTGCTGCTGCGCTGCGACTTCAACGTGCCGATGGCCAAGGACGGCAGCGGCGTCATCACCGACGACAAGCGTATCCGCGCCGCGCTGCCCACCATCCAGTACCTGCTGGATCAGGGCGCGGCGGTCATCGCCTGCTCCCATATGGGCAAGCCCGTGGCCACCTTCGAGTCCTATGTGAAGAAGCAGACGGAGAAGGGGAAGGATCCCGCTTCCATCACCGAGGAGAAGTGGAAGAAGTCTCTGGCGGAGCTGCGCATGGAGCCCGTGGCCGCCCGTTTGAGCGAGCTGCTGGGCAAGCCGGTGATCCTGGCTGACGACGTGGTGGGCCCCGACGCCCAGGCCAAGGCCGCCGCGCTGGAGCCCGGCCAGATCCTGCTGCTCCAGAACACCCGCTTCGAGAAGGGCGAGACCAAGAACGACCCCGAGCTGGCCAAGAAGATGGCCGCGATGGCCGAGGTCTATGTGTCCGACGCGTTCGGCGCGGTCCACCGCGCCCATGCCTCCACCGCCGGCGTGGCCGACTACCTGCCCGCCGTGTCCGGCTTCCTGATCCAGAAGGAGCTGGACTTCATCGGCGGCGCCCTGGCCGATCCCAAGCGCCCCCTGGTGGCCATCCTGGGCGGTTCCAAGGTGAGCTCCAAGATCGGCGTCATCAACAACCTGCTGGAGATCGCCGACACCATCATCATCGGCGGCGGCATGGCCTATACCTTCTCCGCCGCCCAGGGCGGCAAGGTGGGCGACAGCCTGCTGGAAGAGGACTGGAAGGACTACGCCAACGACATGGTGAAGAAGGCCGCGGACAAGGGCGTGAAGCTGCTGCTCCCCGTGGACACCGTGGTCGCCGACGCCTTCGCCCCCGACGCCAAGAGCCAGGTGGTGAAGTCCGGCGAGATCCCCGACGGCTGGCAGGGGCTGGACATCGGCCCTGAGACCGTGGCGCTGTACTGCCAGGCCGTGGCCGGCGCGGGCACCGTCATCTGGAACGGCCCCATGGGCGTGTTCGAGTTCGCCGCTTTCGCCAAGGGCACCGAGGCGGTGGCCGAGGCCCTGAGCAAGACCGACGCCATCACCATCATCGGCGGCGGCGACAGCGCGGCTGCGGTGCAGCAGCTCGGCTACGCCGATAAGATGACCCATATCTCCACCGGCGGCGGCGCGTCCCTGGAGTTCATGGAAGGCAAGGAGCTGCCCGGCGTGGCCTGTCTGCTGGACGCCTGAGCCTATGGACGGCCGCAGGTCCCGCCAGCGGGGCCGGGACGGCCGGGGAGCAGTCGCGGCGGAGCGAGCAGGTCCCCCGCCGGGAGCGGGAGGATCGGAGCTTGCGGCGGCGCGTTCGACGCTTCGATCGAACCTTTTTCAAATATCAGAAGGGAGTTCAAACAAATGAACCTCAAGTACCGCAAGACGATCATCGCCGGCAACTGGAAGATGAACAAGACCATCACCGACACCAAGACGTTCGCCGAGGCCATCAAGCCTCAGCTCGGGCGCCACAAGTGGTGCGAGGTGGTGCTGTGCGTCCCAGGTGTGAACATCCCCGGCGCTGTGCGCTTGTTCAAAGAGACCCGGGTGGCCATCGGCGGCGAGACCTGCCACTACGAGGCTTCCGGCGCGTTCACCGGCGAGGTCACTGTGGAGATGCTCAAGGACGTGGGGGCGAAATATGTCATCATCGGCCACTCCGAGCGCCGGCAGTACTATAATGAGACCGATTTCACCGTGAACAAGAAGGTCCACGCCGCTCTGGAGGCCGGCCTGCGGCCCATCGTCTGCGTGGGCGAGAGCCTGGAGCAGCGGGAGCTGGGCGTCACCGAGGAGCTCATCTCCTATCAGGTGAAGGTCGCCCTGGCCGGGCTGAACGAGAGCCAGGTCCGCCGGGTGGTGGTGGCCTATGAGCCCATCTGGGCCATCGGCACCGGCAAGACCGCCACCGCCGAGCAGGCGGGCGCGGTGTGCACCCACATCCGTGCCATCATCCGCAAGCAGTACGGCGCGCGGGTGGCCCGTGCCGTCACCATCCAGTACGGCGGCTCCATGAACGCCAAGAACGCCCATGAGCTGCTGGCTCAGCCCGACATCGACGGCGGCCTCATCGGCGGCGCTTCCCTGAAGCCCGACGATTTCATGGCGATCGTCAATGCCGCCAATCAGGAATAAAGAGCGCTGGAGCCGTCAAGAACGGACACAGTGCGATCGATGAGGTATCGCTATGAAAACACCGACGACTTTGATCATCATGGACGGCTTCGGCCTGTCCTCCTCCTCGGCCCCGGGGGACAACGCCATCGCCGCCGCCAACACCCCTGAGCTGGACCGCATCTTCGCCACCAACCCCTGCTGTAAGCTGTCCGCTTCCGGCCTGGACGTGGGCCTGCCCGACGGCCAGATGGGCAACAGCGAGGTGGGGCACACCAACATCGGCGCGGGCCGGGTGGTGTTCCAGGATCTGCCCAAGATCACCAAGGCCATCCAGGACGGAGACTTCTTCGAGAACCCCGCCTATAAGGACGCCTTGCTGGCCGCGAAGGACGTCGGCCGCGCCGTCCACATCTACGGCCTGATGTCCAACGGCGGCGTCCACAGTCACATCAGCCACATCCAGGCGATGGTGAAGATGGCCCATGACCTGGGCTGTCCCAAGATCTTCGTCCACTGCTTCATGGACGGCCGGGACGTCCCGCCCTCCTCCGGCAAGGATTTCGTGGCCGAGATGAAGGAGACCTGTGACCGCTACGGGGCCCAGATCGCCACCATATCCGGGCGCTACTACGCCATGGACCGGGACACCAACTGGGACCGGGTGGAGCGCGCTTACAAGGCCATGGTGTACGGCCAGAGCGAGCAGCGTTTCATCGGCGATCCTGTGGGGGCCATGCAGGCCAGCTATGACGCGGGCGTCACCGACGAGTTCGTGGTCCCCGTCGTCACGGCGCAGGACGCCGAGATCGGCGAGGGGGACAGCATCATCTTCATGAACTTCCGTCCCGACCGGGCCCGCGAGATCACCCGCACCTTCGTGGATCCCGATTTCACCGGCTTCGAGCGCAAGAAAGGCTTCTTCAAGGTGAACTATGTGTGTACCACCTCCTACGACGCGTCCATGCCCAACGTCGTGGTCGCCTTCCCCAAGGAGAGCCTGGACAATATCTTCGGCGAATATATTGCCCAGCAGGGCATGACCCAGCTTCGCATCGCCGAGACGGAAAAATATGCCCATGTCACCTTCTTCTTCAATGGCGGCGTGGAGCAGGTGTTCCCCGGGGAGGACAGGTGCCTCATCCCCTCCCCGAAGGTGGCCACATATGACCTCCAGCCCCATATGAGCCAGCCTGAGGTCACCGCCGAGGCGGTCAAGCGCATCGAGAGCGGCAAGTATGACGTGGTGATCCTCAACTTCGCCAACTGCGACATGGTGGGCCACACCGGCGTGTTCGACGCCGCGGTGAAGGCCGCCGAGGCCGTGGACAGCGGCGTGGCCCAGGTGGTGGCCGCCACCGCGAAGATGGGCGGCGTGGCCATCATCACCGCCGACCACGGGAACGCCGAACACATGGTGGAGAAGGACGGCTCGCCCTTCACCGCCCACACCACCAACCTGGTGCCCTGCTGCGTGGTGGGCGCGGACGTGGAGCTAAGGGACGGTCGGCTGGCCGACCTGGCGCCCACCATGCTGGACCTGATGGGGCTGAACAAGCCCGCCGAGATGACAGGCCAGACCCTCATCGTGAAGTGAGAGGTCCTGCCCTGACGAAACCGTTGTCAACGAGACAGATGTCTCCGAAACAATATATCACCCTTTGAGATTTGAAAGGAGTTTGATCCCCATGAAACAGATGCTTGAGATCGTTGACGTCCTTGGCCGTGAGATCATCGATTCCCGCGGCAATCCCACCGTCGAGGTAGAGGTCACCGTAGATGCCGGCGACCGTTGCTATGTGGGCCGCGCTGCGGTCCCCTCCGGCGCTTCCACCGGCGTGCACGAGGCTTGCGAGCTGCGTGACGGCGATAAGAGCCGTTATCTGGGCAAGGGCGTGGAGAAGGCCGTCGAGCATGTGAACAACGAGATCGCCGAGTGCCTGGCTGGCATGAACGCTCTGGACCAGGTGGCCATCGATAAGGCCCTGATCGAGCTGGACGGCACCCCCAACAAGTCCAAGCTGGGCGCCAATGCCATCCTGGGCGCGTCCCTGGCCACTGCCAAGGCGGCTGCCGAGGCTCTGGGCGTTTCCCTGTACAACTATATCGGCGGCGTCAACGCCAAGACCCTGCCCGTGCCCATGATGAACATCCTCAACGGCGGTGCTCACGCCACCAACAACGTGGAGATCCAGGAGTTCATGATCATGCCCGTGGGCGCCTGCTGCTGGAAGAAGGCCCTCCAGATGTGCGCCGAGGTGTTCCACACCCTCAAGACCGTCCTGAAGGAGAACGGCACTCCCGCCGCCGGCGTGGGCGATGAGGGCGGTTACGCTCCTAACCTGAAGAAGGACGAGGACGCCCTGAAGGTCATCGTGCAGGCCATCGAGCAGGCCGGCTTCAAGCCCGGCGAGGACTTCATGATCGCCATCGACGCCGCTTCCTCCGAGTGGTGGGACGCTGAGGAGAAGTGCTACGTCCAGCCCAAGTCCGGCAAGAAGCTCACTCAGCAGCAGCTCGTGAACATGTGGAAGAAGTTCGCCGACACCTATCCCATCATCTCCCTGGAGGACGGCATGGCCGAGGACGACTGGGAGGGCTGGTCCATGCTGACCAAGGCCATCGGCTCCAAGGTGCAGCTCGTCGGCGACGACCTGTTCGTCACCAACGTGGCCCGTCTGGCCGACGGCATCGAGAAGGGCGTGGCCAACTCCATCCTGATCAAAGTCAACCAGATCGGCACCCTCACCGAGACCCTGGACGCCATCCAGATGGCCAACCGCGCGGGCTACACTGCGGTGGTCTCCCACCGTTCCGGCGAGACCGAGGACACCACCATCGCCGATATCGTGGTGGCCACCAACGCCGGCCAGATCAAGACCGGCGCTCCCAGCCGCACCGACCGCGTGGCCAAGTACAACCAGCTCCTGCGCATCGAGGAGGAACTGGACGACGCCGCTATCTATCTGGGCAAGGACGCGTTCTTCAACATCAAGTGATCGTTCCCTGATAGGGACGAAAGGGCGGCGGAGGACACTCCGCCGCCCTTGTCTGTCTTGGGGCGACGTCCCTGCGTTGGCCGGGGAGACAGGAGAACGGCTCGGAACATGTCCGAGCCGTTCTCATAATCCGGTCAGGTCGAAAGTAGGGATGAGGTCCGTTCCGGCGGAGTCCAGCTCCTGGACGTAGCCTGCCAGACCGACGTTCTCCATATATGCCTTGGCACAGCGCAGCTCGGAGGGCCGCAGGGTGCGCCGCAGCTCCGGGAAGCCGTCCAGTTCCCCTGCCGGGGTGTACTGGGCCATGAGGGAGAACGACACGGCTCCCGGAGGGAAGGTCTCCGCGACCCAGTCCATCACCCGCTTGGCCTCCGCGACATGCCCGGGCAGGATGAGATGGCGGATGATGACGCCGCTTCTCAGCATCCCGTCCTCCATGCGCACAGGCCCCCGCTGACGGTACATCTCTAGGATGGCCGCTTTGGCCGCCTCCGGGTAATCCTCCGCACCGGAATATCTGGCGGCCAGCGAGGGGGTGACGTATTTCAGATCGGGCAGGTAAACGTCCACTTTCCCGGCCAAAGATCTCAGCGTCTCCACTCGCTCATAAGCGCTGCTGTTCCAGACGACCGGCAGACCGTTGGGGATGGGCCGCTCCAACACCTGGGCCAATACGTGGGTGAAGTGTGTGGGGGTGACCAATTCGATACACGTCGCTCCTTGGTCTGCAAGACGTTGGAAAACGGCGTACAGAGCGTCCGCAGTGAGGGCCTTGCCCAGATCTTCCCGGCTGATGGGGTAGTTTTGGCAAAAGACACAGCCGAGCGTGCAGCCGGAAAAGAATATCGTGCCCGCTCCTGCGCTCCCGGAGAGACATGGCTCCTCCCAGAAGTGGAGGGCGGCGCGAGCGCATACGGGGAGGCTGGGCATCCGGCACAGGCCCTCGCCGTGGGCCTCGTCCCGAAGGGCCCCGCATCGGTGGGGGCAGAGGCTGCAGAGCATCGCGCCGCTCATGACGGCTGCGGGCCTTTGGCCGGGCCCAGATCTCCCTCTTTCCAATGCCTCCGGCACAGGCCGATGTAACAGTCGTTGGCTCCCAGCACCACCTGTTCCCCCTCCTTGAGCACTACGCCGTTGGCGTCGAAGCGAGCATTGCAGATGGCCTTTTTGCCGCACCAGCAGATGGTCTTGACCTCTTCGATGATGTCCGCGCAGGCCAGCAGCGCCTCGGAGCCGGGGAAGAGCCTCCCGCTGAAGTCCGCCCGGAGCCCATAGCAGATCACGGGCACGTTCATGTCGTCCACGATCTGGGTGAGGTAGCTCACCTGAGCGTGGGAGAGGAACTGCGCTTCGTCCACGATGACGCACTGATAGGCCCGGATGGTCTCTGCCGGCATTTTTTCCAGCTCCTCGAACCATATGCAGGAATAGCTCAACCCGATGCGGGAATTGACGACGCAGGTCCCCTCCCGCTGGTCCACGGCGGGCTTCACCATCAGGGCCTGTTGACCCCGTTCCTCATAGTTGTAACGCACCATCAGGGCATTGGCCGACTTGCTGGACCCCATCACGCCGTAGCGGAAATACAATTTTGCCATGGATCATCCTACCCTTTCGATCTTTCTTTCGCAAGGCGCAGCGCCGCGTCGAACGCCCCGGGGACGGCATACCGGTGCTCCAGCGCGGCCCGGTCCGCCCATACCCAGCCGGGGGGCAGGCTGTCCGCAGCCGCAGCCGCGGTCCGCAGCGTCATGTGCCATTCGATATGTGAGAAAACGTGCTTGGCCTGCCCGGCGTGCTCCCAGGACAGGAGCTCGATGCCCCACTCTGCCGGGATCGGGCCGCTCCCCGGCTCATTGGGGAACTCCCAGAGCCCGGCCAGGAGCCCATGCTCCGGGCGGCGGCGCAAGGCGACCCGGCCGGAGCGGAAGATGAGCCACACGGTGCGTTCCTCGATCCGCCGGGGCTTTTTTGGGGCCTTCACCGGCAGCGTCTCGATGCGGCCCTGGGCCCGGGCGGTGCAAAGGCCCTTCACCGGACATCGGTCGCAGAGCGGCGCGCCGTTGGGGAGGCAGACGGTGGCCCCCAATTCCATCAGCGCCTGATCGAAGGCGCCCGCCGCATCTATTGGGATGATGTCCTCCAGCGCCTGCGTCACCTTCTTTTTCATCTGCGGGGAAGTGATATCACCGTCGTCTCCGACGATCCTGGCATAGACCCGCAGCACGTTGCCGTCCACAGCAGGGACGGCCTGGCCGAAGGCGATGGAGCAGATGGCTCCGGCGGTGTAGTCCCCGATCCCGGGCAGTGCCCGGACCGAAGCGTGGTCGGAAGGGAACTCGCCGCCATACACATCGACGATGATCCTCGCGGCTTTTTGTAGGTTCCGGGCGCGGGAGTAGTACCCCAGCCCCTGCCACAGCTTCATCAACCGTTCTTCGGGGAGGGAGGCCAAGGCGGCTATATCGGGAGCTTCGGCCAGGAACCGTTCATAGTAGTCCAATACCGCCGCCACCCGGGTCTGTTGGAGCATGATCTCCGACAGCCAGACATGATACGGCGTAGGATCGTCCCGCCAGGGCAGGGTCCGGGCGTTGTCCCGGAACCACTCCAGCAGGGGGACGGGAAGTTCTTTCAATGGATCCACGGTGGACCTCCGATCTCGGTGGGATGTATCCCATTCTACCATGCGGAGAGGATCTTTTCAACATAGAACGACGCGATCCGTGTGACGGGATGGAGACGGGACACGAACGATCAGGGAGTGTGACGGATGGAGATCAGACGAGTCGGATGGGGCAAAAAACGATATCTTTCCCTGCTGCTGTTGGCAGACGAGCAGGAGGACATGATCGACCGCTATCTGGAGCGTGGCGTCATGTATGTGCTGGACGACGATGGGATAAAAGGCGAATGCGTGGTCACGGACGAGGGAGGCGGCGTGCTCGAGATCAAGAACATCGCGACCCAGCCGGATCACCACGGGAAGGGGTATGGCCGGGCGCTCATCCGCTACATCGAAAGCATCTATCGAGACAGCCACAGCGTCTTGGAGGTCGGGACAGGGGACAGTCCCCTGACGGTCCCCTTCTATGAAGCGTGCGGCTTCGTGCGCTCCCATCGTGTGAAAAACTTCTTTCTGGACCACTACGACCATCCCATCTACGAGTGCGGCGTGCAGTTGGTGGATATGGTCTACCTGAGGAAAGCGCTGTAGTCGCCCTCGGGACATCGCGGCCCATACGCGCTGAAACGCCCCGCCTTTCGGCGGGGCGTTTCTCTGTGTCGTGAGCTGAAGAGGAAAGGATCTTACTTCACGCCCATCCAGCCGGAGATGACCATACGCTGGACCTCGGAAGTGCCCTCGTAGATCTCGGTGATCTTGGCGTCGCGCATCATGCGCTCGAAGGGATACTCACGGGTGTAGCCGTAGCCGCCGGTGAGCTGGAGGGTGCGGCGGGTCACGTCGGAAGCGGTCTCAGCGGCCACCAGCTTGGCCATAGCGGCCAGGTGGCTGTGGGGCTCATGATCCTGCTTGGCCTGAGCGGCGCGGTACACCAGCAGACGGGCGGCGTCCACATGGGCCTGCATGTCGGCGAGCTGGAACTGAGTGTTCTGGAACTGGCTGATGCGCTTGCCGAACTGCACGCGCTCCTTGGTGTACTTCATGCACTCGTCGATGCTGGCCTGAGCGATGCCCAGAGCCTGCGCGGCGATGCCGATGCGGCCGCCGTCCAGGGTGGTCATGGCGACCTTGAAGCCCTTGTTCAGCTCGCCCAGCAGGTTCTCTTTGGGGACGATGCAGTCCTCGAACACCAGCTCGGAGGTGGAGGAGCCGCGGATGCCCATCTTCTTCTCATGGGAGCCCACCTTGAAGCCGGGGAAGTCCCGCTCCACGATGAAGGCGGAGATGCCCTTGGTGCCCAGGGACTTGTCGGTCATGGCGAACACCACGAACACGTTGGCGAAGCCGGCGTTGGTGATGAAGATCTTGGAGCCGTTGAGCACCCAGTGATCGCCCTTGTCCTCGGCGACGGTCTTTTGCATGGCGGCGTCGGTGCCCGCGCCGGGCTCGGTGAGGCCGAAAGCGCCCAGCCACTCGCCGGAGCACAGCTTGTTCAGGTACTTCTGCTTCTGCTCCTCAGTGCCGTACTGGCTGATGGGCCAGCAGCACAGAGAGGTGTGGGCGGACACCATGACGGAGGTGGTGGCGCAGTGCTTGGCCAGCTCTTCGCAGATGCCGATGTAGTTCAGATAGCTCAGGCCGGCCCCGCCGTACTCCTCGGCGAAAGGCACGCCCATCATGCCCATCTCGGCCAGCTTGTGCCAAGTCTCCTCCGGGAAGCGCTCGTTCTCGTCCACCTCGGCGGCGATGGGGGCGACCTCCTTCAGGCAAAAGTCATGGAGCATGTCGAGGATCTCCTGTTCCTCTTCGCTAAAATGGAAATTCATAGAGCATCTGTCCTTTCATTGATTGATGAGATGACGAAACGCCGAGCTGTCCGGGAGCACGGCCCTACCGCCGGGGGACGGGACGTCTCCCGGCGGCTTGTCCTTTGCTTCAGGACAGACCGGTGCCGTATCCTGGATTCAGCTGCGGGCCTTCTTGATCTCGTCCACCAGGACGGGGAGCACCTCGAAGAGGTTGCCCACCACGCCGTAGTCGGCCACGTCGAAGATGGGGGCGTCGGGATCCTTGTTGATGGCCACGACGACATCGGAGCCGCTCATACCGGCCAGGTGTTGGATGGCACCGCTGATGCCGCAGGCGATGTACAGCTTGGGACCCACGGTCTTGCCGGTCTGGCCCACCTGATGGGCGTGGGCGATCCAGCCCGCGTCCACAGCGGCGCGGGAAGCGCCCACGGTGGCGCCCAGCTCGGCGGCCAGGGCCTTGATGGGCTCGAAGCCCTCGGGGCCGCCCACGCCGCGGCCGCCGGAGATGATGATCTCAGCGCCCTCCAGGTCCACGTTCTCGCCGCCCATGTCCTTGATGATCTCCAGCACCTGGGTGCGGATCTGGTCGTCGGCCACATGGACGTCCTCTTTCACGATCTCGGCGTTGGCGGCGGTCACGTCGCTCTTCTTGAACACGCCGGGACGCACGGTGCCGATCTGGGGACGGTGGTTGGGGCAGATGATGGTGGCCATCAGGTTGCCGCCGAAGGCGGGACGGGTCCACGCCACGTTGCCGGTCTCCTCGTCGATGTCCAGCGCGGTGCAGTCGGCGGTCAGGCCGGTGTGCAGGCGGCAGGAGACGCGGGGGCCCAGGTCGCGGCCGTTGTTGGTCGCGCCGATCAGCATACTGGTGGGGCCGTACTTCTCCACCAGGGTGCACAGGGCGATGGCGTAGGCGTCGGTGCTGTAGTGCTTGTACTCGGGGCCGTCCACCACGATCACCTTGTCCGCGCCGTGCTCGGAGGCGGCCTTCACCGCCTCGTCCACACCGGAACCGATCACGACGGCCACCAGAGCGCCGCCCTGCTTGCCGGCCATCATCTTGCCGGGGGTCAGCAGCTCGATGCCCACGTTCTTCGCGGTGCCGTCCTCGTTGGTCTCAACAAATACCCACAGGTCTTTGGTCTTGGCTTCCATTGTGCTTCCCCTCCCTTAAATGATGCTGGCCGCGCTGAGCAGCTCGAACAGCTTCTTGGCGGACGCGGCGCTGTCCTCTTCCTTGATCTTCACGCCGCCCGTCTTCTTCTGGGGCACGAAGGTCTTCTTCACGTTGGTGGGGGAGCCCTTCAGGCCGATGCGGGTGGTGTCGATGTCGGGGAAGGCATCGTCGCCCAGCACGGGGATCTCCGCCTTGTTGGCGGCCATCTTCCGCTTGATGGTGGGGTAGCGGGGGTCCCAGGCGGGCTTGGTGTAGGTGACCAGGCAGGGGAACTTCACGCCGATGACCTCCACGCCCTCTTCCACTTCCTTGTGCACCTTCAGCGTGTCGCCGTCCAGCTCCGCCTCCAGTCCGTAGGTGACCTGGGGATAGCCCAGATGCTCGGCCAGCTCGGGGCCGACCTGGGCGGTGTCGCCGTCGATGGCCTGCTTGCCGCAGAAGATGGCGTCGAACTTCGCGCCCTCCAGCTCCTCCACCTTCTTCACGGCGTTGTACAGGATGTAGCTGGTGGCCAGGGTGTCGGAGCCGCCGAAGGTCCGGCCGGACACCAGGTACGCCTTGTCGGCGGCGATGGCCAGGCACTCCTTCAGCGCCGCGGTGGCCTGCGGGGGGCCCATGGACAGCACCACGATCTTGGTATCGGGGTTCTTGTCCTTGATGCGGGCGGCCGCCTCCAGGGCGTAGCCGTCGAAGGGGTTGACGATGCTGGGCACACCGTCACGGATGAGGGTGTTCTTCACCGGGTCGATCTTGATCTCGGTGGTGTCAGGCACCTGCTTGACACAGACGAGTATGTTCATCTTGGGTTCCTCCTATCTGATTTTTTTTGCGCGGTGTACAGTCTACCATTTATATCTCGACCGGATGCGGTCCAGACTTAATAGCTTTTTTGGACAAATATGAGATGCCGTGGGAAGAGATCCCGGCGGCGGGCAGGGGGCTACTTTTTGTTGCGCACGAACACCTGGGTGCCCTGATACTTGGCGTTGTGGCGCTCGTCGATCTCGAAGCCGCCCAAGGCGGCGATGAATCGGGACAGCTTGGCGAAGCCGTAGTTCCGGGCGTCGAAATCCGGCTGCTTCTTGATGAGCAGGGTGCCCAGGTCGCCCAGGTAGGCGTAGCCGTCCTCGTCGGCCAGGTCCTCCACCGACTGGGCGATGAGTTCCCGGACGGACAGGGTGGCGGTCTCCGGCGGGGGAGGGGACTTCTTCTTCGCGGCCTTGCCGGTGGGGGAGGGGGCTTCCTCCTGCTCGGCGGCCTTCAGCGACTCGATATAGACGAATTTGTCGCAGGCCACGATGAAGGGCTTGGGGGTCTTTTTCTCGCCCATGCCGTACACCTTCATCCCGGCTTCCCGCAGGCGGGTGGCCAGGCGGGTGAAGTCGCTGTCGCTGGACACCAGCACGAAGCCGCCGCAATTGCCCGAATACAGGATGTCCATGGCGTCGATGATCATGGCCGAATCGGTGGCGTTCTTCCCGGTGGTGTAGCTGTACTGCTGGAAGGGGGTGATGGCGTGCTCCAGCAGCAGCGGCTTCCAACTGCCCATGTTGGGGGCGGTCCAGTCGCCATAGATGCGCTTGATGGTGGCCGAGCCGTACACCGCTACTTCCGCCATGATCTCCCGCAGGGCGGTGCGGGGGGCGTTGTCCGCGTCGATGAGGACGGCCAGGCGCAGTTCGTTTTCCATTAGATATAGGTCCTCCTTTCCGCCAGAACAGCGCGGATGATGAGCACAGTATATCATATGGAGCGGGAAATGACCAGAGCGAAAAATCGCCTCCTCCGCCGCCCTGCGGGGGCGTCCCGGCTTGCCAGATCGCCGCGCCCCTGCTATAATATGCCTGAATATCGGACCCTATTTATGTTAGGATAGTGGACGAAAGGAGGCGGTGGCTATGAGCAAGAGCGCGAACTACAAACGAAAGCTGCCCATTCTGGCGAAGCTGCTGATGGAACGCAGCGATGAGGAGCACCCGGTCTCCCGGCAGGAGATGCAGGAGGAACTGGCCCGATGGGGGCTGGCCGCCGAGCGCAAGAGCATCTATGACGACATGGAACAGCTGCGCGGACTGGGGTTGGACGTGCAGAGCCGCCGGGGCCGGGGGGGCGGATGGTTCATCGGGGAGCGTGATTTCCAGATAGCGGAGCTGAAGCTGCTGGTGGACGCGGTGCAGTCCAGCCGGTTCCTCACCAAACGCAAGAGCGAGTCGCTCATCCGCAAGCTGGAGGGGCTCACCAGCGTCTATCAGGCCAAGCAGCTCCAACGGCAGGTGTACGTGGACCGGCGGGTCAAGACCATGAACGAGAGCATCTTTTACAATGTGGACCGCTTGCAGGGGGCCATCGCGGCCAACAAAGTGGTGACGTTCCGCTATTTCGAGTACAATGCGGCCCGGGAGAAGGTGTTCCGCCGGAAGGGGGCCAAGTACCGGCTCACCCCCTTCGGCCTCATCTGGGACAGCGAGAACTACTACCTGGCCGGATGGGACGAGCTGCGCAAGGAGCTGCGCCACTACCGGGTGGACAAGATGGCGGACATCACCATCACCGGCATGAACGGCCACTCCCAGGAGGGATGGGACCCGGAAGGCTATGCCCAGCGGCACTTCGGGATGTTCGCGGGGGAGCCCTGCCGGCTCCACCTGCGCTTCGAGGACCGTTTGGCGGGAGTGGCCATCGACCGTTTCGGGCTGGACGTGCCCCTCGTCCCCGACGGAGAGGATCATTTCACCGTGGCCCTGGACCTGGTGATCAGCCCGCCGCTGTGGGGCTGGCTGTTCGGCCTGGGGACCGGGGTGGAGGTGCTGGCTCCGGATTGGGCCGCGGCGGAGTTCGAGCGCCGGCTGGAGGAGGTGGCGGCGGTGTACCGCCATGAGCGGCCCCAGGCGGATGAATGATCTGCGTGCGGAATGGGGAGACTTTCCCAAAACGGGGCCGCGAGGCCCTGGGACGGAGGTGCCGCCTAATGGACCGGACGGATCTGGGACGGGAATTCTATGAGTTGGGCCTGCGGCTGGGCGGGCTGGGCACAGTGGCCATCGGCAGCGGCGGCGGGCCGCTGGCCCGGGCGCTGGCCCGGGCCGTAGGGTGCGGCGTGGCCCTGGCGGGGGGCGAGGCCAAGTTCCACGACGGCGGCTGCGCTGCCTGCGGGGCATGGCTGGCCCGGTATTACGAGTTCCCCGCGTCTGTGTTCGTCCGGCAGGAGGGGCAGGAGGTGGAGCTGTTCCTTCTGGATGGCCGGCGCGAACGCTTCACACCGGCCCCTGTGCAGGAGCCCGAGCGGGCCTGTACAGGGGAATGGGACCTCCTGGTGGGGGCGGACTGCGCCTGGGTGGCCGACCGCGGGGAAGGATATCAGGGGGAGCTGGGCGCGGCCTGTGCCAAGGGCCCGGCCGCCCTCACGCTGGCCCTGGAGCGGCTGGGGTATGAGGTGACGGACCGTCCCGTCCCCGGCGCGGCGCTGTTCGAGGCCGACCGGGAGGGCTTCTCCCTGCGGGTGGAGACGGGGGCCGGAGTGTCCCGCCCACTGGGGGAGGACGCGCTGGCCGGGCTGGCGGATCTGGTCCAGCGGCCCCAGGCGGTGCCCGCCTTCCGGCCGGAGGAGCTTGGATGAGGCCGTCGGCCCGCCGCGCTCCCCCGGCCCTGTGTCCCCAATGTGCCGGGGGCACAGGGGCCGTCCGAGGCTCGGAGAGCACGATACATAGGTGGAAAGCACGCAGCGAGGAGGAAAAGGGGATTGCCTTTCCTCCTCGCTGCGTGTATAATATGGAGCAACGTTTCGCAGCACAGGAGGGACCTGCTCATGAAAGACCTGCTCCAGCTTTTGGAAGATGACTCCACCCTGACCCATGCCCAACTGGCGGCCATGACCGGACTGACCCAGGACGAGGTGTCGGAGGCAGTGGCGGGATATGAAAGAGACCGCATCATCCTGGGATATAAGACCATCGTGGATTGGGACCGCACCCATCGGGAGTCGGTCACGGCGCTGATCGAGGTGAGCGTCACGCCCCAGCGCGGGGAGGGGTTCGACCGCATCGCCCAGCGCATCTATCAATATGAAGAGGTGGAGAGCCTCTACCTCATGTCGGGTGGGGCCTATGACCTGACGGTCATCATCTCGGGGCGCACCTTGAAGGAGGTGGCCCATTTCGTAGGGGAGAAGCTGGCCCCGATCGAAGGGGTCACAGGCACCGCTACCCACTTCATTTTGAAGAAATACAAAGAAAAACACCTGATCTTCCCCGTGCAGGAGGCCCAGGAGGAAAGGTTCGTGTTCGAATGATGGACTACGGAAAGATCATGTGCCGGAGGGTGCAGGACATCCAGCCCTCCGGGATCCGGAAATATTTCGACATGCTCCAGGGCATGGAGGGAGGCATCTCCCTGGGCATCGGCGAGCCGGACTTCGTCACGCCCTGGCACATCCGGGACGCGGGCATCTATTCCCTGGAGAAAGGCTTCACCAAGTATACCCCCAACGCCGGCCTGAGCGATCTGCGCCAGGCCATCGCCCGGTATCTGGAGCGGCGGTTCGGCCTGGGATATGCCCCCATCGGCCAGATCCTGGTCACGGTGGGGGGCAGCGAGGGGCTGGACCTCACCTTCCGCTGCCTGCTGGAGCCGGGGGACGAGGTGATCGTGCCCTCGCCCTCCTTCGTGTGCTACGGGCCGCTGGTGTCCATGCTCCACAGCGTGCCCGTGATGGTGGAGACCAAGGCGGAGAACGATTTCCGGCTCACCGCCGATGAGCTGCGCGCCGCCATCACCCCCCGCACCAAGGTGCTGGTGCTCCCCTTCCCCAACAACCCCACTGGCGGCGTCATGGGCCGGGCCGACCTGGAGGCGCTGGCGGAGGTGCTGCGGGGGACCGATATCATGGTGGTGACCGACGAGATCTACGCGGAGCTCACCTATGGCCAGAGGCACGTTTCCATGGCTGCTATCCCGGATATGTATGAGCGGACGGTGGTGGTGAACGGCTTTTCCAAGGCATATTCTATGACAGGCTGGCGGCTGGGCTACGTGTGCGGGCCGAAGCCGCTGATCGCCGCCATGACCAAGCTCCACCAGTATGCCATCATGTCCGCCCCCACCACCAGCCAGTACGCGGCCATCGAGGCCCTGGACCACGGGGACGGCGATATCGAGGCCATGCGGGACGAGTACGACGGCCGCCGCCGGTTCCTGGTGGACGGCTTCCGCAGCCTGGGATTGCCCTGCTTCGAGCCCTTGGGGGCGTTCTATACCTTCCCCTGCATCAAGTCCACCGGGCTGACCAGCGAACAGTTCTGCGACCGCTTCCTGGCGGAGCAGCGGGTGGCGGTGATCCCCGGTTCCGCCTTCGGCCCCGGCGGCGAGGGCTATGTCCGGGCCAATTATGCCGCTTCTATGCACGACTTGGACGAGGTGCTCAAACGGCTGGAGCGGTTCCTGAAGAGCCTGCACTGAAAGAACGCCTCCCGAGGGGGAGGCGCCGAAGAAAGGAAGCTGCGCATGAACATCGTCTGTCTGGATATGGAGGGCGTATTGGTCCCCGAGATCTGGATCGCTTTCGCTGAGGCCAGCGGTATCCCGGAGCTGCGCCGGACCACCCGGGACGAGCCGGACTACGACAAGCTGATGGCCTACCGGCTGGCCATCCTCAAAGAGCACGGCCTGGGCTTGAAGGAGATCCAGGCCACCATCGCCAAGATCGATCCCCTCCCGGGGGCGAAGGAGTTCCTGGACGAGCTGCGGACCATCACCCAGGTGGTGATCTTGAGCGACACCTTCGAGCAGTTCGCAAAGCCCCTGATGGCCAAGCTGGGCTGGCCCTCGCTGTTCTGCAACACCCTGGAGGTGGCTGAGGACGGCGAGATCGCCGGCTATCGGATGCGGTGCGAGCAGTCCAAGCTCACTACGGTGAAGGCCCTCCAGTCCTGCGGCTTCGACACCATCGCCGCCGGCGACAGCTTCAACGACCTGGCCATGATCCAGGCCGGCAAGGCGGGCTTCCTGTTCAAGTCCACCGAGGCCATCAAAGCCAGCCACCCCGAGTTGCCCGCGTTCGAGGAGTTCGGCGATCTGCTCGCAGCCATCAAAGCCGCGCTGTGAGCGGGACCGGCCCCGCTCCGATCTCAGAAAGGAGATTTCGCCATGGAGGACATCTTTGAACGGCTCCCGTTCCGCCCCGCCGACATCCTGCTGCCCCAGGACTGCGACTACGACAAGTGGTCCGTGGTGGCCTGCGACCAGTACACCTCCCAGCCGGAGTACTGGCAGCGGGTGGAAGAGCGGGTGGGCCGCGCCCCATCCTCTCTCCGGCTCATCCTGCCCGAGAGCAGCCTGGACGGCCCCCAGGTGGAGATGGACATCATGGACATCAACAGCACCATGGCCCGGTATGTCCGGGAGGGCCGGTTCAAGACCCTGCCTGGGGCCATGGTCTACGTAGAGCGTACCTTGTCCAGCGGGAAGGTGCGCCGGGGGCTGGTGGGCATGGCGGACCTGACGGCCTATGACTATGAGCTGGGGACCGATGTGCTCATCCGGGGCACGGAAGGGGTGGTCCTCTCCCGCATCCCGCCCCGGGTGGCGGTGCGCAAGAACGCCCCCATCGAGCTGCCCCATGCCATGCTGCTCACCGACGATCCGGGCCGCACCGTCATCGAGCCGCTGGGGGCCCAGACCGGCTCCATGGAGAAGCTCTACGATTTCGAGCTGATGGAGCAGGGTGGGCATGTGAAGGGCTGGCTGCTGGGGGAAAGGCAGCTCAGGCAGGTGGCCGCGGCGCTCTCCGCCCTGGCGGACCCCGCCGCGTTCAGTGCCAGATATGGCGTTCGGGATCAGGCGGTGATGCTGTTCGCCGTGGGGGACGGGAACCACTCCCTGGCCACCGCCAAGGAGTGCTACGAGCGCCAGAAACGGCTCATGCCCCCGGAGAAGTGGGATACGCTCCCCTCCCGGTACACCCTGTGCGAGCTGGTAGACCTCCATGACGAGAGCCTGGAGTTCGAGCCCATCCACCGGGTGGTGTTCCACACCGGCCCGGAGGAGCTGCTGGACGCTCTGGTGCGCCGCTATCCCGGCGCCCGCCGGGGCAGCATGGCCGAGGGGGACGGCCTCCCCCTGCGGTATATATGGACGGGAGGGGAAGGGACCGTCACCGTCCCCGCCAGCGCCGCGCGGCTTCCTGTGGGGGCGCTCCAGAGCTTTTTGGACGACTATCTCATGGACCGCCCCGGCCGGGTGGACTACATCCATGGCGAGGACGTGGCCCGGGAGTTCGCCGCCCGGCCCGGCAACATCGCCTTCCTCCTGCCGCCGATGGCGAAGGATGAGCTGTTCCCCTGCGTGCTGCGGGACGGGGTGCTCCCGCGCAAGACCTTCTCCATGGGCGAGGCCCACGACAAACGCTTCTACCTGGAGGCCAGGAAGATCCGCTGAACGCACAGAGCCGCCCGGCCGATGGCCGGGCGGCTCTGCTCACGTCACATGATGTCGTCGTCGTAATCGTCGAACTCAGAGGGCTGGAAGCAGCGCTCGGCGCGCCGTTCCTCCACCCTGTCGATGATGCTGTCGATCAGGTCCATGATCTGGTCCCAAAACGCTGCGATGGTGCATACGACTGCGGCAATCGCCATGGCGATGGCCACGATCTTCAGCACGAAGCGGGCAGTTTTCATTTCTGTTCCTCCTTTGGTCAGTCCGCGTCCTGGAGGGACGCACACAGGTGGGCCACCACCGCGCAGGCCACCGACGCCGCCGCCAAGGCGACCGCTGCGGTATTCAGGATAAAGCTGGCTATTTTCATATAGCTGTCCCTCCTCGTATGGATGTGTCTAGTGTACACGATTTCAAAGAAAATTACAATGGGTTTTTTGGAAACCTGTGACAAAAACCTTTCCTTGACAAACCGGCCCGGTTTGCATATACTACTAGGGTAAAAGGCTAGGAAGGGAAGCAGTACCCCGATCCTCCGTTCCAGAGAGCGGCCGTTTTGGTGCGAGGCCGTAGCGGAGCCGGGCGAAGTCGTCCCCGAGCCGTGGAGCAGAACCGGCCTGTGCGCCGCTCAAGCCCCGCCGTTCCCCGCGTTAAGGGTTCGAGTGCCCCGTCTAGGGGAATCCGGGTGGTACCACGGACCATGCGTCCGCCCCGAGCCAAATCGGCTCGGGGCGTTTTTGATTGGAGGCACAGCATGGAGCTCCTGTTCCGTTTGAGCGCATATGACGATCCCGCCCTGGACGGGGAAGCGGCCCAGCTCATGGACGAGCTGCTGGAAGCCAAGAGCCGCAGCGTCATGCCCGGCCTTTGGCGGCTCACCGACCGGCTGGAGGACTGCGCTGCCAAGGGGCCCGGATCGGGGAGGCGCGGGATCAGATATCGCGTATACGGGGCCGTCCTGCTGGCGCTGGGCGTTTTCCTGCTGATACCGGGGCTGACGGATCCCAAAGGGCTCCCGGTCCCGCTCGCCGCCGGAGCGCTGGGGACGGTCCTGGGGCTGGTCCTGCTGCTGTCACCTGGGCGGAGGCGTCCGTCCGGCCCTTCGTCCCAGGCCAGGAAGGCCGCAGCGGAGCTGCTCGCCCGGATGCGCGGCCTCGATGGGGAGGACGTATGCGTCCGTTTCGACCGGAGCGGGATGGCCTGCCTCGAACGAGGACAGGCCGTCAGGACGGCGCCATGGTCCGAGCTGACGCGTGTGTCCCAGTCCCGCAGCGCGTGGCTGGTGGGCTGGGGAGAGAGCGGCGCGCTCCTGCTGCAAAAGAAGGACCTCGCAGCGGGGGACGCAGAGGGCTTTTTCAGCCGCATGGAAGAGGACATCGCCAAGAGATCACGTCATGAAGATTAGGAGGATATGCCATGAACAAAGAATTACCTAAGATCTACGACCCCAAAGAGGTCGAGGGACGCATCTACCGGCAGTGGGAGGAGAACGGCTGCTTCCGGGGCGTGCGCGATCCGGACAAGAAGCCCTTCACCATCGTCATGCCGCCCCCCAACGTCACCGGCCAGCTCCATATCGGCCACGCCATGGACGACGCGCTGCAGGACATGCTCATTCGCTATAAGCGGATGCAGGGCTATGCTGCGCTGTGGGTGCCCGGCACCGACCACGCCGGCATCGCCACCCAGGCCAAGGTGGAGGAGGAGCTGCGCACCAAAGAGGGGCTCAGCCGCTACGACCTGGGAAGAGAGAAGTTCCTGGAGCGCGTCTGGGAATGGAAGCACCGGTACGGCGACTGCATCCTGGAGCAGCAGAAGAAGCTGGGCTGCTCCTGCGACTGGGAACGGGCCCGGTTCACCATGGACGAAGGGCTGTCCAAGGCCGTCCGCCATGTGTTCGTCCGCCTGTATGAGAAGGGCCTTATCTATAAGGGCAGCCGCATCATCAACTGGTGCCCGCACTGCGTCACCGCCCTGAGCGACGTGGAGGTGGAGTACCAGGACAAGCCGGGCCACCTCTGGCACATCCGCTACCCCATCCAGGGGGAGGAGGACCGCTGGGTCATCGTGGCCACCACCCGGCCGGAGACCATGCTGGGCGACACCGGCGTGGCCGTCAACCCCAACGACGAGCGGTACGCCGACCTCGTGGGCAAGACCTGCGTGCTGCCCCTGGTGGGCCGGGAGATGCCCATCGTGGCGGACGAGTACGTGGACGTGGAATTCGGCACCGGGTGCGTGAAGATGACGCCCGCCCACGATCCCAACGATTTCGAGGTGGGGCTGCGCCACGATCTGGAGACCATCCGCGTGCTGGACGACCATGGCAAGGTGGTGGAGGGCTACGGGCGGTACTCCGGGATGGACCGCTACGAGGCCAGGCGCGCCATCGTGGAGGACCTGGAGGCGCAGGGCTATCTGGTGAAGGTGGAGGCCCACGAGCACAATGTGGGCACCTGCTCCCGCTGCCACCACGATGTGGAGCCGCTGATCTCCGCCCAGTGGTTCGTGAAGATGGAGCCCCTGGCCCGGGAGGCCATCCGCGTCGTGGAGGAGGGGGAGACCAGGTTCGTCCCCGACCGCTTCTCCAAGACCTATCTGAACTGGATGGAGAACGTCCGGGACTGGTGCATCTCCCGCCAGCTCTGGTGGGGCCACCAGATCCCCGCGTGGACCTGCGGGGACTGCGGCCATATGACCGTCTCCATGGAGGACCCCTGCCAGTGTGAGAAATGCGGCTCCAAGGACATCGTGCGGGACCCGGACGTGCTGGACACCTGGTTCTCCTCCGCGCTGTGGCCGTTCTCCATCCTGGGCTGGCCGGAAAAGACGGAGGACCTGGACTTCTTCTACCCCACCGACGTGCTGGTCACAGGCTATGACATCATCTTCTTCTGGGTGGCCAGGATGATCTTCTCCGCCTGTGAGCATACGGGAAAGCCCCCCTTCCACACGGTGCTCATCCACGGCCTGGTGCGGGACGACAAGGGCCGCAAGATGTCCAAGTCCCTGGGCAACGGCATCGATCCGCTGGAGATGGCGGACAGGTTCGGCGCGGACGCCCTGCGTTTCAACCTGATCACCGGCAACGCACCGGGCAACGATATGCGCTTCTATGTGGAAAAATGCGAGGCGATGCGCAATTTCGCCAACAAGATCTGGAACGCCAGCCGGTTCGTGATGATGAACCTCACGATCGACCGGTGCGTCCTGCCGGACGAGCTGGAGCAGGAGGATCGCTGGATCTTGTCCAAGCTGGACCGCCTGATCAAAGAAGTCACCGAGAATATGGACGCCTACGAGTTGGGAGTGGCTTCCGCCAAGGTGTACGATTTCATTTGGAGCGACTACTGCGACTGGTATATCGAGCTGACCAAGGCCCGCCTGCAAGGGGACGACGAGGCCGCCAAGGTGCAGGCCCAGCAGGTGCTGGTGTATGTGCTCACGGAGACGCTGAAGCTCCTGCACCCGTTCATGCCCTTCATCACGGAGGAGATCTGGCAGGCCCTGCCCCACGCCCCCGGCATCGACGGCGGGTACCTCATGCTGCAAAGCTGGCCGCGCTACGATGAGGCGCTGGATTTCCAGGAGGCGGAGAGCGCCATGGAGTCCGTCATGGACGTGGTGCGCACCATCCGCGCCCGCCGGGCCGAGATGAACGTGCCTCCCTCCAAAAAGGCGGCTGTGATCATCGTCGCCTCCAAGCCGGAGGCGTTCGAGGCGGGGAAAGGCTTCCTTGCCCGCTTGGCCTATGCCTCGTCCGTCGAGGTGCGCACCGGCGAGCCTTCCGATCTCACCGGCCTGGTGGCGGACATCACCCACGACGCCAAGGTGTATATGCCCCTGGCCGAGCTGGTGGATCTGGAAAAGGAGAAGGCCCGGCTCACCAAGGACCTGGGCAAGAAACAGGCCGAGCTCAAAGGGCTGGCAGGCAAGCTGGCCAACCCCGGTTTCCTGAGCAAAGCTCCGGAGGCAGTGGTGGCCGCAGAGAAGGAGCGGGCCGCGAAGCTGGAGGCCCTCATCGCGAAACTGGAAGAGCGATTGAAGGAAATGTAAATTTTTCCCATAACGAGCGGCCCTTCGGCAGATTTTGACCAATGGGATCGGTTATAATGAGCGCGACGTGTAAGGACACGCCGCGCTCATTTTTTAGCCATCACACAGGAGGGACAAGCCATGTCCATCACAGTGACCAGCCGGGACGACGCCCTCACCGTCACCTTGTCCGGCGAGATCGACCACCACGGCGCCCGGGCCATGATGGCCCAGTTGGACGATGTCATCGCCAGCCGCCTGCCCGCCCGTTTGGTGCTGGACATGTCCGGCGTCACGTTCATGGATAGCTCCGGCATCGCCGTACTGCTCCGGGCCCTGCGTCGATCGGAGCATATCGGAGGCACTCTGCGGGTGACGTCCATCCCCACCCAGGCACGCCGGGTGTTGGACGCCGCCGGAGTAGGGCGGCTCATTACCTTAGATTGAGGAGGGCTACATACGATGAAAGCTATGGATCAGGTGACCGTCACGTTCGATTCCCGCTCGGCCAACGAGGGCTTCGCCCGGGCGGTGGCGGCTTGCTTCGCCTCCCAACTCGACCCCACCCTGGACGAAGTGGCGGACGTCAAGACCGCTGTCTCCGAGGCGGTGACCAATGCCATCGTCCACGCCTATCCGGATCGTCTGGGCAAGATCGTCATGCGGCTGCGGATGTATGAGCAGGGCGTGATGGAGATCCAGATCAAGGACTCCGGCGTGGGCATCCCGGACGTGGACAAGGCGCGCACGCCTCTGTTCACCACCGGGGGAGAGGAGCGCTCAGGTATGGGCTTCACCATTATGGAAAGCTTCATGGACGGCTTGAAGGTGCGTTCCCAGCCTGGGAAGGGCACCGTCGTGACCATGCGCAAGCGGATCGCCCGCCGGGCGGGCGCCCCCCGGTGAGGGGGCTGGACGCCCCCGCCTTGCTGGAGGCCGCCCAGGCCGGGGACAATGACGCCTGCGAGCGGCTGCTGATCGACAACAGCGGCCTGATCTGGTCGGTGGCCCGGAGGTACTACGGCCGGGGAGTGGATCCGGAGGACCTGTATCAGCTCGGCTGCCTGGGCTTCCTCAAGGCCATCCGGGGGTTCGACGCGGCTTACGGCACCCAGTTCTCCACCTATGCCGTGCCCAAGATCGCAGGGGAGATCCGCCGCTTCTTGCGGGACGACGGTGCGGTGAAGGTGAGCCGGGGGATGAAGGAGCGGGCGATGGCCCTGCGCCAGCGGCGGCTGGAGCTCACCCAGCGGCTGGGCCGGGAGCCCACAGTGGGGGAGCTGGCCCAGGCCACCGGGCTGGAGCCGGAGGAGATCGCCGCAGCCGACACTGCCGTGTTGTCCGTGGCCTCCCTCCAGGGGGAGAGCGGCGAGGACAGCTTCTCCCTGGAGACGGTGCTGGGGGACGAGGGGATCGAGGACGAGCTGGTGGAGCGTCTCACCTTGCGTCAGGCGATCGACGCCCTGCCGGAGAGGGAGCGCATGGTGATCCTCCTGCGGTTCTATAAGAACCTCACCCAGGATCGGGTCTCCAAGGTGCTGGGGGTGAGCCAGGTACAGGTGTCCCGCATCGAGCGCCGTGCGGTGGAGCGGCTGCGGGAGGCGCTGAAAGAATGAAGCAGGCGGGATCCGGCTCTGGGGCCGGGCTCCCGCCTGCTTTTTCGATGGGGCGTCCCGCGCGTTCCTGGACTCAGTCCCAGTCCTGTTCGTACTCCAGCACTGCGCCGGTCGCGCCGTCGATGGTGTATTCGTACTCCACGCTGCCCACGTCGAACTCCACCTCATATTCCAGCCGGCCGTCGTCCCAGTCCATCTCCACTTTCAGCTTGGTGGTCTGGCTCTCGGTCACGCCCGCATGGGCCAGCGCGGCGGCTTTGGCGGCTTCCTGGCCGATGTCGGCGGAGGCGTCCCCGCCGCCGGGATGCTGCTCCGATTCGTATTTGAGGACGGCGCAGGAATAGCCGTCGATGGTGTAGTCATACTCGGTGGTGCCGCACCAGAACTCCACCTCATATTCCAGCCTGCCATCGTCCCACTCCCGCTCCACCTTCAGACCGGCGATCTCGGACGCGCTGGATCCGGCATGGTCCAACGCTGCCTGGATGGCAGCTTCCCGGCCCACGTCCTGTGCGGAGGGCTGGGTGCTGGGGGCGGGAGGCTGAGGAGTGGGCGCGGGTCCCTGCACATCGCCTGGAGTCTGGGAGCCGGACGTCCCCGGAGCGTTCCCAGGCGTCTGGGCGCCCCAGCCAGGGACGGAGGCGAGGGACAAAACGTCCTTTTGGCCGCGCAGGACCTCTCCTGTCCAGGCGTCCACGATATACTCGAACTCGCCCCAGGCGGTGGTCAGCTCCACTTCATAGTGGGCGGGGGACTCGTCCAGCTCCGGGTCCACGTCGGTGGTGACAGAATCGAGCTCCAGGGTGCCGGCATAGGTCTCCGCAGCCAGGGCGGCGGCGGGCTTGCCGATGGGGATCTGCTGGGCCCTGGTCTCCAGCAGGTCGTTCAGCTCCTCCACCGACAATGCGGCCAGTGCATCGAAGGCCGTAGTGCTGTCGGTCGCTATGGTGCCGTTCATCTCCATCACCTTGCGCACCAGCGCGGCCTTCCCGGCGGAGATGCCGGAGTCGAAGGCCCTATGCTCCGCTGCCGGCTCCTGCGTGATGACCTGGCTGAGCACGGAGGCGCCCGGGGCCTGGGACTGGAGCACGCCGTCCACCGAGGCCACCAGCTCCTGCTGGATCCGGGCGGCCCGGTCCTGGTCGTGGTCCTCCACAGAGATCAGGATGGCGGAGGAGATGCTCTGCATATAGCCCGCTTTCACCAGCGCGCCCACGATGGCGTTCACCGCCACGTCCACCTTGGTGCCCTTCAGGTCGGCGCCTCCGCCCATGCTGAACAGGACAGCCGCGGCGTCATCGTTGAGGGCGGTGCAGGAGATGACCCGTTCTACCCGGTTCACCTTCAGCTCGATGCTGGGATTGACGTCCAGGGACACGACCGAAGCCACGGCCCAGTTCTGGTGATAATAGGTCAGGCCGCCTCCGCCCGCGCCCAACAGCGCCAGCGCCGCACAGGCGGCGGCCAGCCAGCGGCCCGGTCTCTTCCGGGGCTTCGTTCCGATCGTGTCCAGACCGACGATGTTCTGATGTTCCAATTCCATCACGCTCCCGTTTCGTTCACCGCAGCGGGAGAGGATCGATCCCAGATCGTCGGGGGCGGTGCGTGCCATAGCGTCGGCCAAACGCTGTTCCAGTTCCCGGTCGGTCATCGGTCGCTCTCTCCTTTCATCAGGCTGCGCAGTTTCTTCAGCCCGCGGTGGTATTTCGACAGGACGGTGGACAACGGCTTTTCCAGCAGCAGGGCGGTCTCGCGGTGCTTGAGCCCGGCGACGGCGTGGAGCAGGACGATCCTGCGTTCCTCTTCCTCCAGCCCGGCCAGCGCGTCCTGGAGGAGCTGGCGGTCCTCCGGCGGCAGGCCGGAGGCTTCGGCGGGGATGGCGTCCCATGCCTGTTCGTCCAGTTCCACCTGCCGCCCGCTCTGGCGCAGCCGCGTGCGGGCCAGGTTCCGGGCGATGGTGAGCAGCCACGCCATCGGCGAGCCCTGGGGGCGGTAGGACGGGGCGTTCTCCCACACCTTGACGAAAACGTCCTGCGCCACGTCCTGGGCCTCATGCGCATCGTGGAGCAGGGACAGCGCCAGAGCGTATACCGCTGCGCGGGTACGCTCGTAAAACTGGGCGAAAGCGTCCCGGTCGTCCTTTCCCACCTGGAGCAAGAGCCGTTCCAGCTCCCGGCTCCGGCGGCCTTCCTGTCCTTCCGCCGTTTGAACTCCCAACAGAGTCAGCATGGTCCATTTCTCCTGTCGCATAAGGAACGCACGGGGGAGGTGTTTTATCGCACGTCCGAAAAAATTTTTTTCATCCCTATTATATTGCCCTTTTTGCGCGAAAGCAAGATGAGATCTTAGGATAGCGGGAAGGCCGGGCACGGCGCCCGGTTCGGGTGGGAAAGACATGGAAGGACCGAGGGGCGAGCGTCACAGCGCTTGCCCCTCGGTCCTTCTCGTTCGCCCTGAGCCGGATGCGCCCGGGAGCTCACTCCACGTTCAAAGGCCGGATCAGTTCAGCTCTCCATATGGCGGCCCAGAAAGCCGGCTACGGTCTGGGCCAGTTTCAGCTCCACCTCGCTCAGGGCAGGGGTGTCGCCATCGGACACGAAAGCGACGCAGCCCAGTACGTCGCCTTCGGACAGGATGGGGACGGCGATGAGCACCCGATACTTGTCGACACCATCGCATAAGGTCATCGGCTGGTCGGCCTGGACGCTCCGGCGTTCCTCCATGAGCTGTTCCACCTGGGGGGACACTCGTTTGTCCACCACCTCCCGGCGGGGGATCCCGCCTGCGGCGATGACGCTGTCGCGGTCGGTGATGACGGCGGGCAGGCCCGCCACCCGGCTGATGGTGTCGCACAACTGGGCGGCGAAGTCGGACACATCGCCCAGTTGAGAGTATTTTTTGAAAATGACGCCGCCCTCGCGGTCCGTGTAGATCTCCAAGGGGTCGCCTTCGCGGATACGCATAGTGCGGCGGATCTCCTTGGGAATCACCACCCGGCCCAGGTCGTCGATGCGGCGCACGATCCCGGTTGCTTTCATGGTTTTCCTCCTGCTTCTGCCGTGGGGGCCACGGCATTTTTTATATCGTTCCTTGTGTATTATCCGCAGGATTTGGAAGCGTATTCAAAATCAGCCGCTGGTTTTCTCTGGAAGGCCGCCGCCGCGCCGCAGCCATGGAGCGCCAAAAAACGACAGTTTCGGCTCGCTCCCGGCAAAAAACGACGAAAAGATCCACCCGCACTGCGGGCCTGGGATCACAGCGACAAAACGAATTGCAGCGCTGTCCTGGGCGTCTGGGCCCCGTGGAGGCGCTCCCAGGCTACTGCCTGCTGGTGGAGCTGGTCGGGGGGCAGATCCACTGCGTGACGGTCCGCCAGCATGTCCACCAGATCCAAAAAACTCTTTTTGTCCAGCCCCTGGAACAATACCCGCACGCCGAAGCGGTCGGCGAGGGAGGTCTTTTCCCGGATGGTCTCGGAGCGGTCCATCTCGTCCCCCGCCCGCTCGGAGATCGTCTGGCGGACCAGGTGGCGGCGGTTGGAGGTGGCATAGACCGCCACGTTGCTCGGCCTGCGCTCCACGCCGCCCTCCAGGATGGTCTTAAGTACGGAATAGGTGGGGTCGTCCCGGTCGAAGGTGAGGTCGTCGATGAACACGATGAACCTCTGCCGCCGGCCATCCAGCTTCCGGATCAGGGAGGGCAGCCCGCTCAGGTCCGCTTTGTCCGCCTCGATGAGCCGCAGCTCCTCCATCCCCGGAAGGGTGAGCAGATGCTTGACCGTGGCGGACTTGCCTGTGCCGCTCTCCCCATAGAGCAGGACGTTGTTCACGGCCTTCCCTTCCACGAGGGCCCTGGTGTTGCGCTCCACCTGTGCCCGCTGGCTGTCGTAGCCCAGGAGCTCATGCGCGGCGGGAGAGTCCGGGCAGGCCACGGGGAGGAGGGCGCCATCCTCCCACACGAAGGCCCGGTATCGGGCGAAGGGCCCCGCGCCCTCCTGCCGGTAAGCCTGCGTGAGCGCGTCGAAGGAGAAGGGGATCCCGCGCTGCCACCGGGGCAAGCCGGTGAGCACGCCCTGATAGTCGCTGTCCAGCAGCTTTCCGAGCTGGGAGAGCCATTTGTCGCAGTCCACGCCGGCCAGCAATTGGAACGCGGAGATGTCCAGCCGGGCGGCCTGCTCCAGCGCCGGGTCCCTGCCGTCCCGCTCCGCCAGCAGGGGATAGGGCCCCTCCGACCACCGCAGGGCCTCGCCCAGCCAATGGCCCAGGCCGGGATGGCCCTCCACCCGGAGCTGATAGAACAGGTCCGTGTATGCCTCGAGCCCGCCCAGGCCGTCCCCATAGGCGGTGCAGGAGAGCAGCCGGAGGGCCCGCTCCATCACCGGCTGGGAGAGCACGTCTTTATATGCCGTCACGCCCCGCAGGGCGGCCAGCATGGTCGTCACATTCATGGAGATCACCTCGATGGGATATTATAGTGGAAAGCGGCTGAAAAGACAATCCCCCATTTCCCTGGGAAAATATCACTTTCGGCTTTCTATTTTCGGTCCGGTGTGGTAAAATGGCTGGGACACGGAAAAACATGTTCCATTGGAGCTGGAATGGTCATGAGGCGCTCGCGTGCCTCATGGCGGAGGCGAGGTCGTGGGCGTGGACGGCGATATGGAGCGGGGCTCCGTCGCTCAAAAGTACAGAGGTCGGGAGGTATTCGATATGGAACTGGGGGAAAAGACGCTGGCCAGCCAGCAGATCTTCAGCGGGGTGCTGCTGAAGGTGTATCAGGACGAGGTGGAACTGGCGAGCGGGAGGACCTCCGTGCGGGAGTTCGTCCACCATCCCGGCGGAGTGGCGGCGGTGGCCCTGGATGGGGACGGGAACGTCTATCTGGAGCGGCAGTACCGCTATCCCTACCACAAGGTGGTCACCGAGATCCCGGCGGGCAAGCTGGAGGCGGGGGAGGATCCCCTCGACGCCATCCAGCGGGAGCTGAGCGAGGAGATCGGCGCCAGCGCGGGCCGGTGGGACGCGCTTGGCCATATCATGCCCAGCGTGGGCTACACCGATGAGATGCTCTATCTATATCTGGCCCGGGACCTGAGCTTCGGCCACAGGCATCTGGACGAGGGCGAGTTCCTGGAGCCCTTCAAGCTGCCCTTCGCCGAGGCGCTGGCCATGGCGGAGGACGGGCGGATCAACGACGCCAAGACGGTGGCGGCGCTGTTCCGGGCGGACAGGCTGATTCGGGCGGAGGCCGCCGGGCGGACAGGCCCGGCAGTCTGACGATGCGGGAGGGACGAAATGGGTAAGAAGATCCTGGTGGTGGAGGACGAGCGGAACATCGTGGACATCCTCACCTTCAACCTGGCCCGGGAGGGCTACGAGACGCTGGAGGCCCTGGACGGCGCGACCGGGCTGCGCCTGGCCTTGGAGCAGGATCCGGATCTGATCCTGCTGGATTTGATGCTGCCCAAGATGGACGGCTTCCAGGTGTGCCGCACCCTGCGGGAGCAGGGGCGGGCCACCCCCATCATCATGCTCACCGCCCGGGAAGAGGAGACGGACAAGGTGCTGGGGTTGGAGCTGGGGGCGGACGACTATATCACCAAGCCCTTCTCCATGCGGGAGCTGCTGGCCCGGGTGAAGAGCAACATCCGCCGCACCGATATGATGGCCCGCCCCGCGGTCCGCACGGCCGGGAACCGGCTGGAGCTGGGCCGGATCCAGGTGGATCTGGATGCCATGCTGGTGTACAAGGACGGCGAGGCGCTGGAGCTCACCCAGCGGGAGTACGAGCTGGTCAAGACCCTTGCCTCCAGCCGGGGGCAGGCGGTGTCCCGGGAGTCGCTGATGGAGCAGGTCTGGAATTACGACGGCGGCTATGTGGGCGACGTGCGCGCGGTGGACGTGGCCATCCGCCGTCTGCGGGAGAAGCTGGAGGACGACCCCGCCG